>CAMVQZ010000073.1 GCA_947169745.1 uncultured Clostridia bacterium | reverse complement strand
CAACGATAATTCACTCAGAACCAGACCTGTACTCATAACTGCAGTTTATTCAAAAGATAAGGAGATAGTCCGTCTGCTGCTGGAAAACGGCGCGGATCCCAATGCGTCTGAGAAGTGGACTGACGACAGCGGTCGGCAGCTGACCAATTCTGCGCTTTATACTGCCATCAATTTCCTGGAGGCTCCGGAGGTGGTGAAGCTCCTTCTGGAGCACGGCGCAAATGCAGATTCAGTCAATACCGTATCCTGCAACGATAATTCACTCAGAACCAGACCTGTACTCATAACTGCAGTTTATTCAAAAAATCCGGAGATAGTCCGTATTCTGTTGGAATCCGGAGCCAACGCCAACGCCTGTGACCGGTGGGTTGACGATCAGGGAAGGCAGAGAACCAATTATGCGCTCTATACTGCAATAATCTCATCCAAATCTCCAGAGATGGTAAGCCTTCTTCTGGAATATGGTGCAGCTCCCGATATGGTAACTGATGTTGTAATATACAATATCCTGAGATCCAGAAATGCATTAATAGCCGCTATAATCAAAACAAAGGATCCGGAGATCGTCCGTCTGCTGTTAACTCACGGAGCAAACGCAAATGCCTGTGAAAAATATATTGACGACAAGGGACAAAGGATATCCAAGTCTGCTCTTTATCATGCTATTGTAAATTGCAAGTCTCCGGAGATTGTGAAGCTCCTTCTGGAGCACGGCGCAGATCCCAATGAGATGATCGAACTGAATTGGGATGTTACTTTGTTCAACAGACAAAAGGCTGAATTAAACAAAAAATATTCCCTGCTCAGTCTTGCAATACTTGTACCCCAGAGCAGGGAGATCGTAATTCTTCTTGTACAATATGGTGTAAGCTGGAAAAAACACATTGACCTGAGCTCAAAGGTATCCAAATTATTCGGTATTGCAGAAGAGGTATATCCCTATAGTATTTTTGGTGTACCCCAGGATTTCCTCGCTTTCCTCAGGACAGTGGGCTGGAAGGGAAAATGATGCTCCTGTATGCCTCGGTATATGACCGCAGGGATAGGTCTTTTGCTTATTATGATGATATCAGAAAAGGATAGATAGTATGAAAATAAAGCTGGTAAAAGCAGAAACAGACGATATGAAAGAAATATGGCATATGCAGAGAGAGGGCTTCAGCGAGCTTCTGGAAAAGTATAAGGATCATGAGCTCAGCCCGGCGGCTGAAAGCTATGAAAGGATACTGGAGAAATCTGAAATGCAGGGTTCCTTCTATTATTTCATAAAAGAAGATAATGTTAATGTTGGGGTCATACGAATCATTGATAAGCATGACGGAAGCAGAAAACGGATATCGCCCCTCTGGATAATGCCCGGATACAGGGGCAGAGGCTATGCTCAGGCAGCTATCAGGGAGGCTGAAAATATACACGGCGCCCACTGCTGGAGCCTTGATACGATCCTGCAGGAAAAGGGTAATCTTTACCTGTATGAAAAGCTGGGTTATCATCAGACAGGACGTATCGAAAGGATAAACGACAGAATGGATATCGTGTATTATGAAAAAGACTGAGGGTACTGATAAATCTTGAAAGCAGGATGACTATGCACTTTGTTAAAGTTAAAGGAATACTATCACAGAAAAACGGAATGAATTTGTATCGCGGATGCACACATGGCTGTATCTACTGTGATTCAAGAAGCAAATGCTATCAGATGGATCATGCTTTTGAGGATATTGAGGTCAAGGAAAATGCGCTTGAGCTTTTAGAGGATGCACTGCGCCGAAAAAGAAAGCGCTGTATGATAGGCACCGGCGCTATGACAGACCCGTATATACCCCTTGAAACAAAATTAGAGTATACACGGCGGGCGCTTCTGCTGATCGAAAAATACGGCTTCGGAGCGGCTCTGCAGACAAAATCTGACCGTGTGCTGAGAGACATTGATATACTCAGACGCATTAATGAGAAAACAAAGGCAGCTGTTCAGATGACGCTAACAACAGCTGATGACGATCTGTGCAGGCTCATAGAGCCAAACGTCAGTACAACAAAGGAGAGAGTTGAAGCGCTGAAAATGCTTCATCGGAATGGTATCCCAACCATAGTATGGCTGTGTCCGATACTGCCTTTTATCAATGACACACCTGAAAACATACGGGCTGTTCTGGAAATGTGCGCGGATGCAGGTGTCAGAGGAGTGCTCTGCTTCGGTATGGGGCTGACCCTGCGGGAAGGGAACAGGGAGTATTTCTACAGCAGGCTTGACGAGCATTTTCCCGGACTTAGGGAGGTCTACACAAGGCGATTTGGTTACAGCTATGGGATAAGCAGTCCCCGTAATGCAGAGCTTATGAGGCTGTTTCATTCTTTCTGCAGAAAAAACGGTATGCTTCACAATAACGATGAGATATTTGAATACCTGAACCGTTTTGAAGAAAAGACAGAGTACCTTCAACTGAGCCTGTTTGATGATCGGAAAGAGTAAAGATAACCCAGGATGAGTAACTGTGGAATACTTTCTCAATTGAATAATTTGAAATTCCGGTTATCACTTTATCACTTCGCTCTTTTAAGTATGTGTGTAACGATAGTTATTATCGGCTTACAATGAACCCTTACATAAAAGCAGGCGCTTACTGCCGAGAGAGTGAGATGCCGGAAGTCCGGATAAGCCAGCCGCGCGACGAAAGTATATGTACGCAAGACAGAGCGAATGGAATGAGCGATTGCGCGAATCGCTCAGTGCGAGCACGCACCAGCGTCGACGCTGGTTGACAATTCGGGTGAGGTCGGGTATTATAGTAAAAACAGATCAGATGAAAACTGGATCCGGCGTCATGCTGGAAAAAATGTCTGAAAAAAGGAGATGTAATAATGGAAAAGAACGAACAGTTTATAGATTCTGCCGGAAGAGTTGCAAAGGAGCTTGTAAAGTTTTCACAGGATATGAATATGAATGAAGAGATGTTCCTTGATATGCTGGAGGAAAGTCTTGCGCCTGTGGATCAGTTTTTTGCAAATTATAATTGTGCAATAATGGAAGTGGAAACAAAATTCAAGGTTCTCAATGAACAGTTTTCCCTTAAATATGACGGCAACCCGATTGAATCCATACATTCAAGGGTCAAGGATTATGACAGTATTATCCGTAAGGTAATAAGAAAAAATATCCCGAGAGACCTGGATTCCATTGAGGAGAATATCAACGATATAGCAGGAGTAAGAGTAGTATGCTCCTTTGTAGACGATATTTACAGACTTGCGGATTGTCTTTTGCAGCAGGATGATATCACTCTTATCCGCAGAAAGGATTATATAAAGAATCCCAAGCCTACAGGATACCGGAGCCTGCACCTTATCGTGTCTGTACCCATATTCCTTGAAAATGAAAGAAAAGAGGTCAAGGTAGAGGTACAACTCAGGACGATAGCAATGGATTTCTGGGCGAGCCTTGAGCATAAGCTGAGATATAAGAAAAACATATCCAAGGAAATGGTAGAGAACCTTTCCCATGAGCTGGTGGACTGCGCAAACATCAGCGCATCCCTGGACAGCAGGATGCAGAACGTAAGGAATCTTATACTAAAGGAATCAAGAGGCGTAGAGAAATAACAGAGAATAACAAATAGTGAAGAATGAATAATGAATAATGAATAATTGTGGTT
The DNA here is from genome assembly GCA_947169745.1 of uncultured Clostridia bacterium. Lineage (GTDB taxonomy): Bacteria > Bacillota > Clostridia > Oscillospirales > Acutalibacteraceae > UBA1213. The sequence continues at coordinate 6,810 of CAMVQZ010000073.1, read as the reverse complement.
GTCGCTTCGCTCCTTTTATAGTAAGCTTTTTTCGTGTCTGGATTGTTTTTTCTGAGGCGATAGTCTCTGCAGTGCGTGCCTTCGGCACGGAGACAAAGAGGTGAACCAGGGTTCCCCCTTTTGGAAATCCCTCCTCCTTTTCTTTGAGCCGAAAGTACTGACGGCTGACAAAAGTGCGTATGAACCTCTGCTTCGGTGAACGGATGCAAAGGGTCGTACAAAGCCACGGATTTTTATACAGACCTACAGCTTACAGCTATATTCTGCCCGGCACATACCCAGCCGAAATAGCCATACAGACTTCCCCGACCGCACAGCAGGGAGTTTAAGGAGGGGGATTTTCAAAGGGGGCAAACTCAAAGGGGGGCGCAGCCCTCCTTTGTGGGTCCCCCTTTGACCCCGTGCCGAAGGCACGCCCTGCATAGACTGCCGGCTCGGAAAAAACAAACCAGACACGCACTGATGCGAATTTTTCTTGACATTGGGTGGAAAAGAGTTATAATAGTATTTGGTGTTCAGTGTCAGGAGAACACGAAGAAAACTAAAGAATCATACGGCTGTGATGAGACAAAGAGCAGTGCCTGCACTAAAGAGAGGGGAGCAATGGTGGGATATCCCTGTGTGAAGAGGCGGCTCGGGCTGACTCGGAGCTTCTGCGAAAAACGCAGCGTCAGACCTCGATACGGTCAAAGAGTGGTATGCGCGTGTGTGCGTATGCAATTTGGGTGGTAACACGGAGCTTTCGTCCCATGGGTGAAAACTCCGTGTCTTTTTTGTAAAAGAATAAAAAAACAAAGGAGACAAACAGAATGAAATGGACAGGACTGAATGAGCTGAGAGAAAAGTATCTCTCATTTTTTGAATCAAAGGGACACCTGAGACTTCCCAGCTTTCCCCTTATTCCCAGAGATGATAAGAGCCTTCTTCTTATCAATTCCGGAATGGCACCGATGAAGAAATACTTTACCGGAGAGGTCACTCCTCCGAGAAAGAGAGTGACTACCTGTCAGAAATGTATCCGTACACCGGATATTGAGAGAGTGGGAATAACAGCCCGTCACGGTACATTTTTTGAGATGCTGGGTAATTTTTCCTTCGGCGATTATTTCAAGCCGGAGGCAACAGCCTGGGCATGGGAATTCTGCACAAAGGTGCTGGAGCTTCCTGTGGATAAGATCTGGGTATCCATATATGAGAAGGATGACGAGGCATTTGAAATCTGGACAAAGCAGGTAGGTGTTTCTCCCGACAGGATAGTGCGTCTGGGAAAAGAGGATAATTTCTGGGAGCACGGCGAAGGTCCCTGCGGCCCCTGCTCGGAGCTTTATTTCGACAGAGGAGAAAAATACGGCTGCGGCAAGCCTGATTGTAAGGTTGGCTGTGACTGCGACAGATATGTGGAATTCTGGAATAATGTATTCACCCAGTTTGATAATGACGGAAAGGGAAATTATACTCCTCTCGATCACCCGAATATAGATACAGGAATGGGACTTGAAAGACTTGCCTGCATAATGCAGGGAGTGGACAATCTCTTCCTTGTGGATACAGTGCAGAATATAATGAAAAAGATATCCTCTCTGGTGGGAGTGAATTACGGCGAAGGAGAAAAGACAGATGTTTCTCTCCGTGTAATAACAGACCATATCAGAAGCGTTACCTTTATGATAGGAGACGGCGTAATGCCTTCAAACGAGGGCAGGGGATATGTTCTGAGGAGACTTCTCAGACGTGCTTCAAGACACGGCAGGCTTCTCGGAATGAAGGAAAATTTCCTCTATAAGGTAGTTGATACCGTAATTGCAGAAAACCCTGCATATCCTGAGCTTTCAGAAAAACGGGAGATCATCACAAAGGTTATAAAGACCGAGGAGGAAGCCTTCGGAAGGACACTGGATCAGGGCTTCGCAATGCTCAATGATATAATAGACCGCTCAGATGTAAACCGCATTTCAGGCGAGGACGCCTTCAGACTTAATGACACCTTTGGTTTCCCGGTGGATCTTATCAAGGAGATTGCTGCAGAAAAGGGAATGATCGTTGATCTGGCAGGCTATGACAAGCTTCTCTCCGAGCAGAAAAAGAGAGCCAAGGAAGCAAGAAAGAAATCCGATACGGAGGCATGGCTCAGCGATGCAGTTGATTTCAGCGGAATAGATAAAACAGAATTTGTGGGCTATACAAATCTCAGCTACGACGCAAATATTCTTGCCATTGTCAAAAACGGGGAAAAGGTAGAATTCGGCGGAACAGGAGACGAGCTTCTCATAGTTCTTGACAAGACCCCCTTCTATGCAGAGAGCGGCGGACAGATCGGCGATGTGGGTACAATAAAAACAGATAAGGCTACTGTTTCGGTTGTTGATACAGTCAAGGACAATAACGGCATATTTATGCACCGCTGCCGTATCGAAGAGGGAACAATAGCAACAGGGGATAAGGTATCCGCTCAGGTAAACAGGGTCGCAAGACTTGCTACAATGAGAAACCATACAGCGGCTCACCTTCTCCAGGCAGCTCTCAGAGAGGTACTGGGAAATCATGTTGAACAGGCTGGTCAGCTGGTTACAGATGAAAAGCTCAGATTTGACTTCACCCATTTCTCTGCTCTGACAACACAGGAGCTTAAAAAGGTAGAGTATCTTGTTAATAAAGAGATAGGAGGAGCATATCCCGTAGTAACAAAGGAAATGCCCATTGAGGAAGCTAAAAAGCTGGGAGCAATGGCTCTCTTCGGAGAAAAATACGGCGATGTGGTCAGGGTCGTTATTGCCGGAGAAACATCAAAGGAATTCTGCGGAGGAACTCATATAGATAATACCTCAAAGATCGGACTTTTCCATATACTCAGCGAAAACTCAGTTGCAGCCGGAGTGAGAAGAATAGAAGCAGTTACAGGCTGGGGAGTTATCGAGCTTATAGAGTCATATGAAAATACAATGAATGAAGCAGTCAAAAAGCTGAAGATAAACAGCATATCAAAGATATCCTCAGCAGCGGAAAAGCTGATGGAGGAGCTGAAAGCAAAGGACAGGGAGATCGAAGCCCTGACTGCAAAGCTTGCTTCCGGCGGGATAGATTCTATGCTTTCCTCCGCAAAAGAGGAAAACGGCATCAGGATAGCCTGCGGAAAATTTGAAGGAACCAACAGCGCTTCACTCAAGTCAATGACGGACAGGGTACTGGAGATAGCCCCCGACTGTATCGCAGTAATGTTCGGTATCGACAGCGGAAAGGCAAATATCTCGGTCGCCTGCGGAAAGGATGCCCGGGCACAGGGCGCCCATGCCGGAAAAATAGTCAAGGCTGTTGCTGAACTGGTAGGCGGAAAGGGCGGCGGAAAGCCCGAAAGAGCTATGGCAGGCGTCGGGGATATCTCAAAGATATCTGAGGCTATGGATAAGATCCCGGATACAGTAAAGACTGTAATCGGATAATCAGGAAAGGGACGGAATGAGTATAGAGATTCCTCAGTGCAGACTTGTCTACAGAAAATTCTTTCCCTTCTGGGATAAGCTTACCGACCGGCAGAGGGAACAGCTCTGCGCCGGTACAACAGAATACAGCTTCAGGAAGGGCGCAAATATCCACGGACTTGATGAGACGTGTACAGGAGCGATACTTGTGATAAAGGGATGCCTGAGAGCATATCTGCTTTCGGAAAACGGCAGGGAGCTTACTCTTTATCGTTTCAAGGAAGGCGAGGTGTGTATGCTTTCAGCCTCCTGCGTCCTGCGTTCCATAACCTTCGATGTGATAATTGATGCAGAAGAGGATTGTCAGGTCTATCTGGTCAGCGGAGATGTGATGGCACGTGTTTCGGAGGAAAATCTGTATGTGCAGAATTATGCGCTGGATAACGCTGTAAAACGCTTCTCGGATGTGGTCTGGGTAATGCAGCAGATAATGTTTTTCAGCCTGGATAAGCGTCTTGCAGTATTTCTCTGGGATGAGATGTCCAGGACAGAAAGCGCCAGAATAAAACTGACCCACGAGCAGATAGCAAAATATATCAGCTCGGCAAGGGAAGCTGTTACCAGAATGCTCAGATATTTTGCATCAGAGGGTATTGTGGAGCTGTCCAGAGGGGATATCACTGTCATAGATAAGGATAAACTAAGAGCACTGACATACTGATGAATAATCATAGACGAATATTATTCATTTTTACTCTGTATTCAGCACTGTGAGATGGAATTTATCTGATTTATGAATAATACACAATTTGATTATTCATTTTAAATGTAATTATTACTGGTAAACTCCCGAATATGCTTGACAACAGATAATAAATGAAGTAAAATAAAAATGTACTGTATAGCGGAAAAGCCGCTTCAGAAAATAAATAGGAGGCTGGACAAATATGTCAACAAAAGCGTTTTATCCTATTAATGAAATAGGAAAAGGAAAAGTAGGTTTTTCAAAGACCCGTTCTATCATTGAGGGTGCATTTTACGGCAACAACGTGGTAGAAGTAACATCACTTGAGGAGGCTTATAACCTCGCAAAGAATTCTCCCGGAACCATCGTTACAGATATGCCTGTATATGAAGGTCCCAAGGTAGGACTTCCCGAGGATGCAAAGGTTCTTCTCTTCAACGACGGCGCTGTAACAGGCAGATATGCTGTTGCAAGAAGAATCAAGGGCGAGCCCGGTGTAGATGATGTAAAGCTGGATAAGGTACTTATGGATGCAGTTTATAAGACCCGTTTCAAGAAGCTTTATCATGCTACAGCATATATCGGACTTGATCCCGAGTTTATGGTAAAGGCACATCTTCTTATCCCCGAGGGAGAAGAGAACCTGATGTATAACTGGCTTCTCAATTTCCAGTATATCAATGACGAATATGCAAAAATGTATGAGGGTTCACAGCCTGTAGGAAACGGCAACGAGCCTGACATCTACATTTTCTCAGATCCGCAGTGGGCACCCACACCCTCACCGGATGTTGACTACAGCTGTCTGAGCGACGACCTCACCTGCTGTTATTTTGACACTGACAATAACTGTGCTGCTATCCTGGGTATGAAATACTTTGGCGAGCACAAGAAGGGCACACTTACTATTGCATGGGCGATAGCTAACCGCAACGGTTATGCTTCCTGCCACGGCGGTCAGAAGGAATATACACTTTCCGACGGCAGCAAATATGTTGCATCAGTATTTGGTCTTTCCGGTTCAGGTAAGTCCACACTTACTCATGCAAAGCATGACGGCAAATATCCCAATATCACTGTTCTCCACGATGACGCATTCATTATCAATTCTGATACCTGTGCTTCCATCGCTCTGGAGCCTTCATATTTCGACAAGACAGCGGATTATCCCACAGGCTGCCCGGATAACAAATATCTCCTCAGCGTTCAGAACTGTTCTGCAACAAAGGACAGTGAGGGCAAGATCCAGCTGGTAACAGAGGACATCAGAAACGGCAACGGCCGTGCAATCAAATCCAAGCTCTGGTCTCCCAACAGAGTTGACAAGATCGCATCTCCTGTCAATTCCATCATCTGGATAATGAAGGATCCCACCATTCCGCCCTGCGTAAAGCTTTCAGGTGCTGCTCTTGCATCTGTAATGGGTGCGACACTGGCAACAAAGACATCCACTGCAGAGCGTGTCAAGGCTGGTACAGATATGAATGCGCTCCGCATTGTTCCTTATGCTAACCCCTTCAGGACATATCCTCTTGTAAATGACTATCTGAAATTCAAGAAGCTGGTAGAGGAAAAGAACGTTGCCTGCTATATCGTAAATACAGGTGACTTCATGGGCAAGAAGGTTCAGAAGGAAGATACACTCGGCGTTCTTGAGGCTATCGTTGAGGGAACCGCAAAGTTTGAGAAATGGGGTCCCTTCGAGGATATCGAGATCCTCAACTGGGAAGGCTTCGAGCCGGATCTCGAGGACAAGGACTACAAGGAAGCTCTCAGAAATGCAATGATCAACCGTGTTGACGCTGTAAAGGGCTTCTCTGAGAAGAAGGGCGGCTATGACGCTCTCCCCGAGGAGGCACTTGCTGCACTCCAGAAGCTGGTAGACGAGCTTTCATAATTGAATCACATAAAAAAACTTCCCTCCGGAGTAAGTACGGTACGTATAAAGAAGTTTTACGCCATAGTATTTCTGATGTAAGGTCAGAAGTACTATGGCGTTTCTATTGACAGTACAGAGATGATGTGCTATAATTTTTACTGACAAAAATCGGAATTTAGGTGGTAAATAATGAAGAAAAGATATTGTATAATAACCCAAACACTGCTTCTGCTGTGGTTTTTTCTTGATATGACAGGTGTCTACTTCAGCAATTCATATCTGGTCACACGTTCATATAAAGATGACGGATTATTTTTTCTTATTTATTTAGTAGCGATGATATTATTCATCTTTAAGGAGAAAATCGGGAAATGGGCTGTTTGGGTATGGACATCATTATGGTTCGTAATTCAATTTTTATGCCACGAATGGTACACTATTTTTAGCAAAGGTGTAATGGGTTCACTTGAAGATAAGATAAAGTATTTCTCAGGTGCTATAAAGTGGATTGAAATTGACGGAAGATATATACCCGATGTTTATCATACCATTTTGCACATTCTTATTCTGGCGGTTGTTATTACAACAGCACTATATATCAGAAATTCAAAAAAGCGAGTATAAATTCTGATTTAGCTTAGCAACATAAATATGCACAATGCCCCTGAGTGCTTTGTAACACTCAGGGGCAAAACTTCTATATAGGTATCTGTCTTATTCCGGGGGGATTTTTTTCGGGGGGTGCATTGCTTGTCTGTGTTCTGTTTATA
>CAMVQZ010000072.1 GCA_947169745.1 uncultured Clostridia bacterium | reverse complement strand
ACCGAGCGAGTGCAAACGAGCGATAACGCGAATTGCTCAGTGCGAGCACGCACCGTGGGTGTAAATTGTGTTGGCAAATTGATTTTAATGTGGTAGAATTAAAATGGTAATGACAGCGGAATGATCTGAGGTGAATAAAATGGCAAAAGAAGTCGCTCCTGAGGACACAACGAGAAAAGCTGCATATGATCTGTGGATGAAAGCCCCGAACCCGATGGTTACTCTTATCAAGACTATTGATGTCACCGGACTTGTGAGATACAGCAGAAAAAACCATATGAAATTCAATATGCTGATGGAGTATTGTATCGGAAGGGCGGCGTCTGAAATAAAGGAATTTTACATACTTCCGGTGGGAGATAAGCTGATAAGATATGACCGGATTGCTATAGACACTATAGTCAGATGCAGAGACGGTCAGATAAGATACTGTGATCTGGATTATTGCGGGGATCTTTACAGCTTTGAGATTGAATATAATAAATTCATTCCTGAAACAGCGGAGAAATGCATAAGCCGGGATCTTTCGGAGGACAGGATGGTAATAGGCACCTCGATGATAATTGATACAGTAATAGACGGTGCTGTGGGAATGTACAGCGGTGTTTTCAATAACCCCTTTATTATATGGGGAAGATATAAAAGAAAGCGGCTCAGATATTATCTTTCCCTTTCATTTCAGTTTCATCATACACAGATGGACGGTGAAGAAGCAGGCAGATTTCTGGAGCTGCTGCAAAGGGAGATAAACAGCCTGAAGAAGTCTCCGGGAAAGCAAAAAGCAAATAACAGGCTTCCGGAAAACAGGGAGGAACATTAATGAAAAAAATAAAAGCAGCAATATTTGATTTTGACGGAACTGTAGTGGATTCAATGTATGTATGGACAAAGATTGACGAGGATTTTCTTAAAGCCAGAGGCATAGAGGTTACAGACGAATATACGGAAAAAATGCGAAGTATGTATTTTGAGACAGCGGCCGCATATACAAAGGAACAATATCGCCTCAGAGAAAGTGTTGAGGAGATAATGCAGATCTGGTTGGATATGGCTCATAAGGAGTATGCGGAGAATGTAAGTGTAAAGGAGGGCTGTCCCGAACTGATACGGGAAATGAGGGACAGGGGAATCCGCATAGGGATGGCAACCTCAAATAATCCTTATCTTCTCAGACCATGCCTTGAAAATAACCAGATCAGCGACCTTTTTGATATTATTTGCTATACTTCCGAGGTTGGAATGAATAAAAGCAATCCGGATATTTATATATACACAGCAAAAAAGCTGGGAGCAACACCGGAGGAATGTATTGTATTCGAGGATATTCCGGAAGGGATAAAAAGCTCCTCAATGGCAGGTATGAAAACAGTTGCAGTATATGATAAGGCTAATACTGACTGCATAGACGAGCTTGAGAGCTCTGCGGACAGATTTATATATCAATATTCCGAAATGCTTGACGAATTTACTCTGTAATATTATAATATGATGGTAGAATAAAGCAGGAATTGACCTGTACAGAAAAGGAGATTCAAAATGAAAACAAGAATAGGTATTTTAGGATATGGTAACCTGGGAAAAGGAACAGAGGTAGCTGTGGCAGCTGCAGAGGATATGGAGCTTGCCGCTGTATTTACAAGACGTGATCCCTCATCTGTAAAAATACTAACAGATGGTGTTCCGGTAGTAAATGTGGATGAGATAGAGAAATGGACAGATAAGATAGATGTTCTGGTGCTTTGCGGAGGAAGCGCAACAGATCTTCCTGTTCAGACTCCCCGTTATGCAAAGCTTTTCAATGTTATCGACAGCTTTGATACCCACGCAAGGATACCTGAGCATTTCGGAAATGTAGATGCCGCTGCAAAAGAGGGAAACAAGGTAGCAATGATCTCAGTAGGCTGGGATCCGGGTCTGTTTTCTCTCAACAGAGTATATGCAAACGCTATTCTTCCCGACGGAAAGGATTATACCTTTTGGGGAAAAGGCGTGAGCCAGGGTCATTCTGACGCTGTAAGAAGAATCGAGGGAGTAAAAAATGCCAAGCAGTACACTATTCCCAAGGAAGAAGCTCTTGAAGCTGTAAGAAGCGGAAAGAATCCTGAGCTTTCCACCAGAGACAAGCATCTCAGGGAATGCTTTGTCGTTCTCAAAGAGGGTGCAGACAAGGACAGAGTGGAAAAAGAGATAAAGGAAATGCCCAATTATTTTGCTGATTACGATACAGTAGTGCATTTCATAGATGAGGACGAATTCCTCAGAGACCATTCCGGAATGGCTCACGGCGGATTTGTTTTCAGAACAGGAAAAACAGGTGCAAATAAAGAAAATAATCATATTATCGAATACCGCATAAAGCTGGATTCCAACCCCGAATTTACCACCAGCGTGATAATCGCATATGCAAGAGCTGTAAAACGCCTTGCAGATGAAGGTGTTTCCGGAGCAAAGACAGTATTTGATATTCCGCCGGCATATCTCTGCACACAGACAGACGAAGAGCTTAGAGCGCATTTCCTCTGATAAATACGATAATGATGAAAGATGGGAGCTGTCGCATTAAGTGATCCGGAATAACTAACATCAGAACAGAGACGGCAGTTTTAGGTCAAGCCTTTTGGAAAAGGCTTGCAGAGACCAGAGACAGAGTCACTGGTCGCACTCCGCAGAGTGCGAAACACTTTTATGCAGATCCCTTGGCAAGGGGTGAATTCAAAAACAATCAGTGGACTGTTTTTGTAGAGGGGACGACCTGGGAAAGAGGTCGTCCCCTTGTTACGTTCCTGACAAAAGCATAAATGCAGCCGTGAGGCTGCAAGAAAAGGAGCTGTCGCATAATACTAATATTCGATATAACACTTTAATATCTTCGGCATTAACTTCTGCTCAAATCTGATTAAAGCATCTTATCGAATATTAGTATAAGAGAAAGTGCTTAATGCGACAGCCCTTTTTTCATGTTTCTGTACCGGTACGGAATTATGAAAAGAAAGCTCCCCCGGAACCACCGGGGGAGAGAAGGTGTTATTCAATTGATTTGAGAGATTCCACCATGCTTATTTTTCTGATTTTGAAGTACATAATGAAATTGACAAGGAAGGAGAATAACAGTGTCAGGAGGAAACCTGCGAGATATGAAGTGAGGGTGATGTGATTAGGGAACATAACCATATCCATCTGAATTGATTTCAGGATAAATGTGATAAACACTGAGCCAAGAGGCAATCCCACCAGAGCACCGGTGAGAGAAAGAATAATATTCTCCCTGTATATGTAGTTAGCCGTTTCCAGATCGTAAAAGCCCAGAACCTTTATAGTGGCGATCTCCCGGACTCTTTCTGCAATATTGATATTGGTCAGGTTGTAAAGAACAATAACGGCGAGCAATCCGGCACAGAATACCAGAACAAGAACGATGACATTCATAGAATCCAATGTGCTGAGTATAGCTTCTAACTGTTCTGCCAGCATAGACACAGTAATTATCTCGTCCTTTTTCATCCATTCATTTGCAATAGAACTTCCGTTTTCGAGTGCGTCCTCTTCAAGAGTGACATATACAAGATTATAGAGAGGCTCCTTTCCGGTAAGATCTTTAAAGAATTCCGGTGTCATATATATGTAGTTTCCCGCATAGTTTTCAGTCAGAGCAGTAACCCTTGCCTGGTACTTTTTGTTGTCGATCTCAAGATTAAGCATTTCACCGGTGCCGATACCAGTCACCTCTGAAAGTCTTTCATTGATTACGATTCCTTTTTCTGTCAGTGGTATCTCCTCGTGGGTATGTCTGTCCCTAAGGGTGAAGATATCTCTGAAGCTCTTTTGATCCTCACCGATAACATATCTGAGGTCTATTTTACTTTTGTTTTCGTTGTACCGGACAGTTGTCCAGTTTTGTGAGACGAGGGAGGTATACCTGAAGCTTTTTTCTCCGTGGAACTGTGACATCAGATATTCCATTTCCTTTGAAGTTCCCGGATCAGAGAGGGCGTATACCTGGTCGAATACGGTTATTTCCTTATACTGCAGGTCTGCAATGACGCTCATAGAATCCTTCAGCCCCAGCCCGCCGATTATCAGCGCAGTACACCCTGCAACTCCAATAACCGTCATAAGGAATCTTGCCTTGTATCTGAAAAGATTTCTTGCTGTGACCTTGGAAGTAAAATTCATATGCTTCCAGAGGAATGTAATACTTTCAAGAAGTATCCGCTTTCCCGGCTTGGGAGCCTTTGGTCTCATAAGAACTGCCGGCTGCAGCTTCAGCTCACTCAGACAGCTTATCAGAGATACAAGACTGGTACACGCAATTCCCAGTCCAGCAGAGAAAGCGAAGCTGGTCCACGATATCACAAGAACAGTTTTTGGCAGAGTATACATTATGGAATATGTATCAAGAATGATAAATGGCAGGGTAAAGATACCTAAAACCGTACCGATAATACTTCCGATAACAGAAGCCAATGAAGAATATATTAGATATTTTGAAACAATAGCTCCATTAGAGTATCCCAGAGCCTTTAATGTTCCGATCTCAGTTCTTCTTTCCTCCACCATTCTTGACATACTTGTCAGACAAACAAGAGCAGCCACAAGAGTGAAGAAAACAGGGAAGACGGTAGCGACATTATCAACTCTCTGAGCGTCCTCCTCCAGACCGCTGTAACCGGGGTTATCGTTCCTGCCCGAAACTGTCCACTTAGCGTTTTTTAATTTATCGATCTTATCTTCTGCGTCCCTGAGTTTTTTCTCTGCGTCATCGAGAGCTGCTTTAGCCTTTACCTTGCCTGCAAGCAGCTTTTCTCTTGAGATTTTGATAGTGTTAAGTCCGGAGGCTTTTTGTTTTTCCAGCTCCTCCCGTCCTTTTTTTACCTCATCGGCAGCAGAATCAATATCCCTCTGTGCAGAGCTTATTTTCAATATTCCGGTAGTCATAGCCGTTTCATATTCAAGCTTTCCCATATCCAGCTGAGACTTTGCGCTGCTGAGCTGGATAGTAGCGTCAGAAAGCTGTTTTGCTCCCTGAGCCTTTTTAGCCTGGAATTCTTTTTTTGCTTTGGCTAAATCCGCCTTTGCCTGCGCCAGTTTTTTTTCGCCCTCCCGGAGTTTCTTTGCAGCTTCCTGGTTTTTCTTTTTCTGATCCTCAAGATCAGCCTCTGCTTTTTTCAGCTTATCCTTAAGCTCATCCAGGCCGCTTCCGGCTTCTATCTCGATATCTGCTTGTTTTTCAATACTTCTGATCTCTTTTTTAAGCTTTGCAATAAGCTCCTGAGCCAGTTTTATACCTGAATTGGAAAGGTTCAGCAGCATTTCAGCATCCGGCTTAGTAGTGCCGTAGAAGATAGTATACTGCACATTATACTCTCCCTGTGCGTCATCAAGCTTTTTTTGAGCAGCAGCTATCTGCGTGTCATACTGATTTTTGGCTTTAATATATTTTGTATTTCCTTCGTTGTATTTTTTTTCGCCCTCAGCTATTTTTTTCTTAGCTGCTTCAATTCCGTCCGAATACTCCTTCTCTGCCTTTTTCAGTTTTTCCTTTCCGTCCCTGATCTTTTTTTCGGCGTCTGCTAAGGCTTTTTCACCTTCGGCAAGCTTTTTACTCAGGGTATTTTCTCCCTCGTGAAGCTTTTTTTCGCCGCTGTTTATTTTATCCAAAGTCTCTTTCTTTTTGTCATTGTATTCTTTCTTTGCATCATTCAGTTTTTTTTCTGCATCTTTAAGGGTGGAATCATTGAATATCCTTATTCTCTCATCGGCGAGTGCTTCATAATCCTTTGACTGGCTTTCGATAAGACTCTTGTATTGATTTTCCATAGGAGACAGACCGCTCTGGCTTGCTGCGGTTGTAACATAAACATCAGTATACCTTTCGATGACAAATTCTTCAGAGGGTATCATCATAAAAAATGAAATAGTTCCGTCTCCCAGAGTAGTATTTCCTCTCTGATATGTTACATACATCGGAGTGGAAACGATACCTGTGATGGTATATTCCAGATCCTTTACAATATCAGTAGTAGGTGAATTTTGCACAGTGTCATTAAAAACGATAGTATCTCCGGGTTTTGTTCCCGTTATCCTTGCATAATAGCTTTCAATTGCGCATTCGCCCCTGTTTCTTGGCAGACGTCCCTCCTCGATAACAGGTTCGTTAATAATTTTCCGGTTAGTATCGGTTTTTTTCGGGAGAGAATAAACCCTTATGACAGTATCTATATTATCCTTAGTCATAATAAGATCTGAAAAATAACCCGGCATAACATCCGCAGTAGGTTCAAGCTCACTGATAGCCCTGATATCATCATCATCAAATCCGACTGTGGATAGAAGCCGGAAATCCATCAGATTCTGATCCTGGAAATATTTGCAGCCTGTTGCGATCATAGAAGGGCTCGACGACTTGACACCGGTGAAAAAGCCGGTGCTGAGAGCAATTATAGCAAGAATAGAGAAAAATCTTGATTTTGTTTTTGTTATTTCTCTTATAATATTCTTATGAAGTGATCTCATAATCCATTCCTTTGTTTTACCATTCTATGCTTTCTATAGGAAGCGGATTCTGGTTAATAGTATTGCTAATAACCTTTCCGCTTCTCATTCTTATGACCCTGTTTGCCATAGGAGTTATTGCAGAATTGTGAGTAATTAGAATAACTGTCATCCCGTCCTCGGTACATCTGGTCTGTAAAAGCTTCAGAATATTTTTTCCCGTATTATAATCCAGTGCGCCGGTAGGCTCGTCGCACAGAAGAAGCTTTGGTTTTTTTGCCAGCGCTCTTGCGATGGACACTCTCTGCTGTTCTCCGCCGGAGAGCTGTGCCGGAAAATTATTTTTTCTTTCCGAAAGCCCCACGCTGTCCAGCACTGTATCTGCATCGATATGATCTTTGCAGATCTGTGTTGCCAGTTCAACATTTTCCTTTGCAGTAAGGTTGGGCACAAGGTTGTAAAACTGAAAAACAAATCCTATATCATATCTTCTGTATGCAGCCAGTTCTTTTCCGCTGAGACGGCTTATATCCTTGCCGCCGACTCTGATAGTACCCTCATCACAGCTGTCGATTCCTCCCAGGATATTCAGCACAGTAGTTTTTCCCGCTCCGCTGAGCCCGACAACAACAGCAAATTCTCCTTCATCAATACTGAAATTGACCCCATCAGCGGCGTTAATAGTGACATCTCCCATTTTATATCTTTTATAGACATTATTGAATTCGACAAAATTCTTCATCATATGCTATTACCCCGCTGTTATTATATTATTCTCCAGCCATTTTCCTGCAGCCTCAGCTACGCCCCGGAGACATTCCTCATCAAAGGGGGAGCGAAGTCCTGCTGTCTGCAAGAGCTCCGTAAAGGTCAGTGTTCCGGCCTTTCGCACAAGCCTCATATATCTTTCCCATGCTTCTTCATAGTTATCCTGCATTATCACCCAGAATTCCAGAGCCGCAGTCTGTGCAAGGCAGTAATCAATATAGTAGAAAGGATTTTCATAAATATGGAACTGTCTCTGCCAACCCTTGCCCTCGCCGTAAAAAACAGAGCCGTCCAGTTTGATCCAAGGCATATATATGCCCATAAGTCTGCGCCAGACATCATGTCTTTCCTCAGGAGAAAGCTCCGGCTTTTCATAAATTATATGCTGGAAATGATCCACCATAGTTCCGTAGGGGATAAAGGTAACAGCGCTGAATAAATGGTTATATCTGAATTTTGCAGCATCCTTTCCGAAATATTCGTCGCTCATTTTCCAGCCGAAAAATTCCATTGTCATTGAATGTATTTCGCAGGCGTCAAGTGTGGGGCATTTATTATCCGATGGTACGATATTCCTTGCTGAATAGAAAGCAAAGGCGTGTCCTGCTTCGTGGGTCATTACTTCCACATCATCAGCTGTCCCGTTGAAATTAGAAAAAATGAAGGGCACTCCGTAATCCGGGAATTCCGTACAATAACCGCCGCCGGCCTTTCCTTTTTTGCTGAGTACATCCATAAGCTCATTTTCAAACATCATATCGATAAACTCGCCGGTTTCACCGGAAAGGGAATGATAAAGCTTTTTTGATGTTTGAAGAATATCCTCAGCGTTCCCCTGCGGCATGGGATTGCCGTCTCTGAACCCAAGCGCAGCATCGGCAAAGGTCAGGGGATATTCTGCTCCTGTACGTTTTGCCTGAGCCTTATAAAGCTGTTCAGCGATAGGGACGATATATTTTACAACAGCTTTCCTGAATTCAGAAATATCCTCCGGGTCATAGCAGTTTCTTGTCATCTGCAGATATCCCAGTTCAACGAAGTTGTCAAATCCCAGCTTTCTTGCCATTTTTGTACGCAGGTCTACCATTTTATCAAAGATATCGTCCAGCTCACTGCCGTGCTCAGAATAGAAAAGCCCCTCTGCTCTCCAGGCGTCATTTCTGATCTTATCATCAGGAGACTGCTTGAAAGGATTCATCTGGGAAATAGTTCTGCTTTCTCCCTCAAATGGAATCTGAGCCGAAGCGATAAGCTTCTGATAAGCTGTTTCCAGTTTATTTGTTTCCGCTGTTTCAGGAATTATTTCCGGAGAAAACGATCTTAGGAAAATATCCCCGTTAACAAACATCAGTTTTCCGTATTTTTCCTCAAGCTCAGTACGGAACCGGCTTTCTGCCATAAGCCTGACAAACTCCTGCCTGACAGCTGACAATTCCGGTGTCATAGAATCAATATATTCCACCTCGTTCTCATAGAACTTGTCAGTCGTATCTATAGTATTTCTTACGACAGCAAGGTTTATCATTGTTTCTATATGGGAAGAAAATGAGTCCCATTCGAGAAAAGCCCTTTCAGCCGCTTCAATGCTCTCTGCATTTCTGAAGCTCTCGAATATCACCCAGGCCTTTTTCTTACATTCTTCCAGTTCAGGTCTTATATACTTCATTTCAGAAAACTTCATCCCGACCCCTCCAAGTAATTAAATACATATATATAATATATTTTACTTTATTATCTGTAACAAATCAAGAAAATTAGGTCAAAAAAACAATCACCAGCGTCACGCTGACCGCCGCACCCCTTACGGGCTGCTTTTCGCGGCTTGTTATTCTGAATTCCTTTTTTTCACTTTCTCGGCACTGAGAGCCTGCTTTTATGGACAGATAAATAAATAGCCGAAATTACTACCGTTTCGCATAAGCTTACTATAATGGGAACGCAGTGAATACCAGAATTTCCTATTATATACTTATTGCTGATGAGGGTAAAAAAATGCTCTGCACAAAATATGCAGAGCAAATTGATATTGAATTATCCAATCAGTTATCTCTCGCAGCGAAAAGCCTCAGGAGATAGAGGAACAGATTGATGAAATCCAGATACAGCTCAAGTGCAGAAACTATTGCACCTTTTTTTGCAGCCTCAGGATTTAATGCAACGGAGTTGTAATACGCTTTGATTTTTTGAGTATCATAAGCGGTAAATCCCATAAACAGTACGATACCAATAATACTTATCATAAGATCGCTCATAGGAATATGGATAAGCATAGCAATAATAGAATAAACCAGAAGTCCTATAAGACCGAAGATAAGGACAGGTCCGATTCCTGAAAGATCTCTCTTGGTGAGGATTGCATATGCCGACATAGCTCCGAAGATACAGCCTGTTGCTGCCAGAGCAGAGAATACAGAGGATATTTCACACAGCACCAGGAGCGGTGCGATAGTAACGCCGTTTATTGCCGCATAACAAACAAATATGAAAGCGGCAGCGCCGGGGGAGAGCTTACGCACAAACAACCCGAGGACAAATACCAGCAGAACCTCAACGCCTGCAAGAATGTAATAAACCGGCATATATCTGTCCAGCAGACTAAGCGTGAGTCCGGGATTCAGCGTAAAGAAAAGGCCGATGCCAAAGGTCATTGCCAGTCCCAGGAACATTATGGTGTATACCTTTTTTGTAAAATCAGCAAGAGTGATCGTACCGCCGTAATTATTTGAAAATGCTTCGTTATTGCGGACAGGCGAGGACTCCTGTACATAATAAGGATCATTGTTTCCGTATGGATTATTTCCATAATTATTATACCCGTTATCGTAGCCGTTGTTAAAGCTGTTATTATTGTAGCTCCGGGGATCCCTGTTCATTCCGTTCAGGTTTGTATAGCCGTTATTGTTTTGCTTATTTGAAAAAAAGCCCATACTATTATCTCCTTTCAGAATAAATACTTCCAGATGAAACAGATTCCATCTGCACTAATAATACAACATTTTTCCCATTTCGTCAACCACTCCGGCACACCAGCGTCGACGCTGGACCCGTGTTCGCGTAATCGCTCATTCCATTCGCTCTGTCGTGCGTTCCTATACTCTCGTGGCGCGGCATCCGGCGCGTATTGCCTCAGATAATACTCCTACCCCTCGCCGCCGCAGTCCTTACGGGCTGCTATACGCGGCTGGTTTTTACTAACTTCTATCATATCACTCTCTCGGCACAGAGCGCCTGATTTCTCCCAGAATTATTTTAGCAGCGTGACGCTGCACCCATGTTCGCGTAATCGCTCATTCCATTCGCTCTGTCG
>CAMVQZ010000071.1 GCA_947169745.1 uncultured Clostridia bacterium | reverse complement strand
GGTTTATATGAAAACAGAGGCTGCATATGTACCGCCGCATCCGTTCACCGAAGCAGAGGTTCATACGCTCTTTCGTCAGCCGTCAGCACTTCCCGGCACAAAGAAAAGGAGGAGGGATTTCCAAAGGGGGGAACCTGGGTTCACCTCTTTGGCTCCGTGCCGAAGGCACGCACCGCACGGAACCAGCGGTTCATCAGGACAAACCAGAAACAAACAGACTACCCCGACAACATTCAACATTACCTACTGCCGCGCCGCGAGAGTATAGGCGCGCACGACCGAGCGAATGAAATGAGCGACTACGCGAATATGGGTCCAGCGTCACGCTGGCGCGCCGCGATACTATACTCAAACACGGAATAATAAATAAAAAACAAGCAGCAAAACAGGTGCAAAATGAATAGGAATGTGTTATAATGCAATACAGAGGTCGGTTTTGAACTGAGCTTTGTATTTTTTATGGACGGAAGTTGATAATATGTCAGAGGTCTGTGGTGAGCGGACAAATAAAAAGCTATCTCCTGTGCGCAGGATCTATGTGATAAGACTGTTGGGCAGGAGTATAGTATTTTTGCTGTGTATATTTGCGGCTGTTTTTCTTCCGGAACAGTTTATCGTCCTTTCGGGCTGGAGCTTTTTTACATCCTTTTCAGTCCTTCATCTGCTCTGGTTTTTATGGGTTGTGGATATGCTGCTGCAGATTCTTCCGGTGAGGAATTATCTCCCCCTTGGGGCACAAAAGCAGTTCGCTTTCAGATACAGAAAAGGCTTTGATTCTTCCAAAGAGGATATCAGAGCCCACAGTATAAAGGAAAACAAATCAGCATATGGAGTGATGCTGCTGTGGATATTCTTTAATCTTATTCCGGCAGTGCTCCACAGGAACAGCCTTGTCAGCGACAGGATAATGCTCCTGATTTCCGTGGGCTTTTATGTCTGCGATCTTGTGTGCGTACTGATATGGTGTCCCTTCCGGCTGATGCTGGGAAACAGGTGTTGCACCACCTGCAGGATATTCAACTGGGATCATATGATGATGTTTACCCCTCTGCTTCTGGTTGGAGGCTTCTTCTCCATCAGCCTGTTCCTGATGTCCCTTATTGTCTGGATAGTCTGGGAGCTGAGTATAAAAAAACACCCGGAAAGATTCTGGGAGCGCACAAATTCCTCTCTGAGATGCAGGAACTGTACAGATAAGCTGTGTATACAATACTGCGAAAAAAGAAAATAATATACCCGGCAGTTACTGATCGAGCTGCCGGGCTTTTGTATTTATTCGTCTTTGATCTCAATATCTCCGCTGACTGTTTCAATGTCGAAATAATTTTCCCCCTTGGAGCGGGGTACGCTGACATCGCCGCTGACTGTGTGGGTCTGATAATTCATCGGCTGCTCCACAGTGCCCTTCACATCTCCGCTGACTGTTTTTGCCCTGATGCTGCCTGAGATGGGCTTATCGATATCAACATCTCCGCTGACGGTTTCGATCGTCAGCTTTTTTTCAGCCCAGACATATTTCAGCTCTGCGTCTCCGCTGACACTATGTATCCCGACTGTGCCGCTTGAACAGTTGTCAAGCCTGATATCACCGCTGGTGGTATTGCAGTAGGTGGTTTTGGAAACGATATCCTTTACATTGATATCACCGCTGACTGTTTTGAAGCTGCAGTCCTTATCGGTACTGAAGCGGACTGAATTGCTGATGTTTCCCGAAACGCTTTCGGCGTATATGCTGTCATATTTGTCCTCCGGAAGATAAATGGTAAATGTATGGTCGTGATGGAATTTGAAGCCCAGAAGGGAATCATACCAGGGACCTGATTTTTTCTGGTTGATTTTCAGGGTAAGCTTACCGGTTTCCTTCTCCGGATCTTCATATTCCAGACCGATATCATATGAAAGGCTGTCTGAATCAGTATATTCTATCCTGATGTTCTTATCCTTCGATTTTTTAAAGGTCATACTGTCGGTTACGTTGTGGATATCAACAGAGGATATCTCCTTGCTGCATTCATATGTCTTTGATGTATAGGAAGTCCTGTCAAGGGCTTTGAAATCAAAATTGACAAGAGCTGCGCCTGCGGCTACGAATCCTATTCCTGCTGCTAATACGGCAGCGGATGTAATGAGCATTATTTTTTTGTATTTCTTCATTTATACCGACCTCCTTATCTGAATATTGAAGCAATTCCCCTGACACAGACGTCTGTAAGCTTGCAAAGAAGTTTTGCAAGGACATTTGTACCGAAAAAAAACAGAACAGAAAGAGCCATAAGTATCAGCGCGCAGCCTGTAAGGATGAGAACTCCGGGCATAAACTGGCTGGATGCAATGAAAAAGGGAAGAGCAATAAGCGTTGCCACTCCGGAAACGGCAAAGGCAAAGGAGCATACATAAAACGAAGCGATCACCGCCCAAAGGGATATATATATTCCCAGTGCGCCGAAAAAGAATCCGCACCACAAGGGAAAAGTGGCGATAAGGATCACTATAGTAACCAATTTATCGTTTCTTATTTTGTTCTGATTATGAGCCTGAACATCAGGAGCTGCATAAACAGGGATATTTGAAGCTTTTCTTCCGGAGGCTGTTCTGACCCTCCCGATGATCTCTCTGGTATCTCCCAGAGAATCGACTGCTTCGTCCTCGGACATACCGTCCTCTATGCTGTCGTCTATCATTTCAGAATAATATGATATCGAGTTTTCAATGTCCTCGGGAGGCAGATCATTGATCCCGTCCCTGAGAAGCTTGAGGAATTCATCTTTCTTCATTTTTTAACCTCCCTGGTAACATAGTTATAGATAGCTGTGAGTTCCTTCCATTCTTCGGAAAAAGCATTGAGCCGCATAATACCCTTATTATTTATCCGGTAATATTTTCTCAGTCTGCCGTTGTGCTCCACTGAATAGACGCTGAGCATATCAGCTGTTTCCAGCCTGCGTAATACAGGATAAAGACTGGATTCGGATATCTGGAGATATGGCTGGATGTCTTTGATTATCTTATAGCCATATGAGTCCTCGGATTTTATTGCGGCAAGAACACAGATATCCAAAAGACCTCGTTTGAGCTGAGTATCCATATTAATACCCCCTTTTGTATAATACTATACAACGCATAGTATTGTTTGTCAATAGGTATTTTGGTTTTTTTTCCGATGATGGTTTTATGAGGTTTGCTGCGCGTCTGGTTTGTTCTGATGAGGCGATAGTTTTGTGCAGTGCGAGCACGCACCGAACACGGGTGCAGCGTGACGCTGGTGCACCGGTGGGTGGGTTTACAAATGGGGGAGGATGTGGTATTATAGGAGACAGAAAGAACTTCAGGGCGGGGTGGAAGTCCCCACCGGCAGTAAAGCCTGCGTGCAGACCAAGTCTGCTGATCCGGTGAGATTCCGGAGCCGACGGTATAGTCCGGATGAAAGAAGTAATGTGTTATCCGCACATATATCCGACGGATGAATGCCCTGCTTTTCTGGAGAAGGCAGGCTTTTTTGCGCCTGCTTCGGGAGGTGCCTGATAAATGACCAATGAGGAATATATGCTCCGGGCAATAGAGCTGGCGAAAAAAGGGGGAGGCTTTGCGGCACCGAATCCCATGGTCGGCGCTGTGATAGTGAAAGAGGGAAGAATAATAGGCGAGGGCTTCCACGAAAGGTGCGGCGGACTTCACGCTGAGAGGAATGCATTTGCGAGCCTGAGGGAAAGCGCAGAGGGAGCGGATATGTATGTGACACTGGAGCCCTGCTGTCACTACGGAAGAACACCTCCGTGTACCGAAGCTATAATAGAAAACAAGATCGCAAGAGTGTTTATCGGATCCGGGGATCCTAATCCTCTGGTAAGCGGAAAGGGAGCCGCGATCCTGAGAGAAAGGGGGATAGAGGTTATAGAGGGGGTCATAAAAAAGGAATGTGACGCTGTAAATCCGGTGTTTTTCCATTATATAAGGACAAAGCTTCCCTATGTTGCCCTGAAATATGCAATGACCCTCGACGGGAAAATTGCTACAAGAACAGGAAAATCAAAGTGGATAACTGGAGAAGAGGCAAGAGCTCATGTTCATTCACTGAGAGGCTTTTACAGCGCTGTGCTTGTGGGCTCAGGTACTGCTCTTGCGGATGACCCGATGCTTAACTGCAGGCTTCCGGGAGCGCATCAGCCGCTGAGAGTGATCGTGGATTCAAAGCTGAGACTGCCCCTGGACTGCAATATCTGCCGGACTGCCGGTACATATGATACTCTCGTGGCGTGCGCCGGGGAAAACGAAAAGGCAGAGGCTCTCCGGAGAATGGGTATAACCGTTGTGTGCCTGCCGGATGGCAGGGGAAGAGTGGATCTGTCCTCGCTGATGAGAGAACTGGGTAAGATGCAGATATCCTCTGTTCTGATAGAGGGCGGCGGAGAGATCGCAGAGAGCGCACTGAGTTCAGGAATAGTTAATCATGTCTATGCATATATTGCGCCGAAGATATTTGGCGGAAAAGATGCAAAAAGCCCTGTGGAGGGTCTGGGAATTGAATCCCCGGAGGATTGCACAAGGCTTGAAAATCTCAGAATAACTCAGACAGGAGAGGATATCCTTATGAGCTATGATGTTTCCGTAAAAGGAGGGGTGTGATGTTTACAGGTATAATCGAAGAAATCGGGATAGTCGGCAGGGTCGTTCCGGGAAGTACCTGCGGAGAGATTTTTATCCGGGCAGAAAAGGTGCTTGAGGGCACTGAGACAGGGGACTCTGTTGCTGTGAATGGTGTGTGCCTGACGGTGACTTCCCTGAGCTCCGGCGGTTTTACCGCAGATGTGATGCCGGAGACCCTCAGAAGAAGCAATCTGGGAGAGCTTTCCCCCGGAAGTCCGGTAAACCTGGAGAGAGCGATGCCCGCAGGCGGAAGATTCGGTGGACATATAGTTTCCGGTCATATTGATTCCACCGGTGTGATAAAAAGTATGACCCGGGAGGGAAATGCGGTCCTTGTATGTATCGGAGCCGGAAGAGATGTGCTTTCCCTTGTGGTGGAAAAGGGCTCGATTGCTATTGACGGAATAAGTCTCACAGTGGCGGCTCTTGGAAAGGATGATCTGACAGTTTCAGTTATCCCACATACCGGCAGTGAAACAACACTCCTTGGGAAAAGGCCGGGAGACAGGGTCAACCTTGAAAACGATATTATCGGGAAATATGTAAAAAGGCTGATGCAGACCTCTCCGGAGGAGGAAAAGACCTCCGGCGTGACAGAGGAAATGCTGGCGGAATACGGATTTATTTGATAAAGGTGATGAAAGTATGGAATATAAATACAATACGATACCGGAGGCTCTTGAAGCTCTCAGACAGGGCAGACTGATACTCTGTACCGATGATCCGGACAGGGAAAATGAGGGAGACCTCATCTGCGCGGCTCAGTTTGCAACGACGGAAAATGTGAACTTTATGGCAAAATACGGTAAGGGTCTGATCTGTACACCTATGTCGGAGACAATAGCCGCAAGGCTTGAGCTTCCTCAGATGGTGTCAGAGAATACGGATAACCACTCAACGGCATTTACAGTTTCTGTGGATCATAAGGAAACCACAACCGGTATTTCCGCAGTGGAAAGAGGCTTTACCTGCCGCGCCTGCGCTGACCCGGCGACAAAGCCCTCTGATCTGCGTAGACCGGGGCACGTCTTTCCCCTTACCGCAAGAAAAGGAGGAGTGCTGGTCAGGAACGGACATACAGAGGCTACTGTGGATCTCTGCCGCCTTGCAGGGCTTGAAGAATGTGGTCTGTGCTGTGAGATAATGAAGGACGACGGCACAATGATGCGTACTCCGGAATTGTGGGAAATGGCAAAGGAGCATGGACTGTGCTTCATTACAATCAAGGATCTCCAGAATTATCTGCGGAGAAAGGAAAACCATATGATGAGAAGGGCAGACGCCCATCTCCCCACAGCATACGGGGATTTCCGGATAGTTGGTTTTGTCAATGATATAACCGGAGAGCATCATATAGCCCTTATCTGCGGAGATATCGGGGACGGAGAAAATATACTCTGCCGGGTACATTCGGAGTGTCTTACGGGAGATGTCTTTTCTTCTCAGCGCTGTGACTGCGGAGAACAGCTTCACACAGCAATGAAAATGATCCAGAAGGAAGGCAGAGGGATCATCCTCTATATGCGCCAGGAGGGAAGAGGTATCGGTCTTATCAATAAGCTGAGAGCCTATGAGCTTCAGGAAAAGGGCAGGGATACAGTGGATGCAAATATCGAGCTGGGCTTTGCGCCGGATCTGAGGGAATACTGGTGCGGAGCGCAGATACTCCAGCAGCTGGGGGTCAGATCTATCAGACTGCTGACTAATAATCCTCAGAAAATATACGGTCTGGAGGGCTTTGATTTCGTGATAAAGGAAAGAGTTCCGATAGAGATCGCTCCGGGAAAATTTGACGCCGGATATCTCCGGACAAAAAAAGACCGTATGGGACATATATTTGAAGAAATAACCCTTGATGAACCGTCAGAAAAATAATAGATTACGGAGGTAATAAAAATGATCAATCTTATCGAAGGAAATGTTGTAGCGCCCCAGGGAATGAAGGTAGGAATAATTGCATCAAGATTCAATAGCTTTATCGTGCAGAAGCTTCTGGACGGAGCTGTGGACGGACTTGTGAGACACGGGGTATCCGAGGAAAATATAGACGCCGCATGGGTTCCGGGTGCCTTTGAGATCCCTGTTGTCGCAAAGAAAATGGCAGAGAGCGGAAAATATGACGCAGTTATATGTGTCGGCGCTGTTATCAGAGGTTCTACAACCCACTATGAGCTGGTGGTAAACGAGACTGCTAAGGGAATAGCTCAGGTGAGTCTTAACAGCGGTGTTCCGGTGCTGTTCGGAGTTATTACTACAGAAAATATCGAACAGGCTATCGAGAGAAGCGGCTCAAAGGCAGGAAACAAGGGCTATGACTGTGCTCTGTCCGCTATCGAAATGGTAAATCTCATAAAGCAGGTGTAAGCCTTGACGATAATATTTGATTTTGACGGAACGCTCCACAATACAAAGCGTCTCTACGGCTGTGCTGTCAGGAAGGTATATGACTGGCTTGTTGAGGGCGGTTATGCAAATGAGCATTATTACAGTGATGATGATCTTTCGGTCTATCTCGGCGTCAATGCCCCGGATATGTGGAAAAGCTTTATGCCCTCCCTCCCGGAGGATATCAAAAATCAGGCAAGCATGATGATAGGACAGGAAATGATCCGCCGCATTAATGCCGGGGAGGCAGTGTTGTATGACGGAATACCTGAAGCACTGGATACGCTTCGGGGGATGGGACTGAAGCTTTCTGTGCTTTCCAATTGCCGTACAGCTTATATGGATGCCCACAGGAATTACTTCGGGCTTGACAAATGGTTTGATAATTACTACTGCGCCGAGGCATACGGCTTTATACCAA
This sequence comes from uncultured Clostridia bacterium, assembly GCA_947169745.1. Lineage (GTDB taxonomy): Bacteria > Bacillota > Clostridia > Oscillospirales > Acutalibacteraceae > UBA1213. Next base: position 3,135 of record CAMVQZ010000071.1, on the reverse strand, counting down.
AGGAGAAGATATTTCTTTCTGTAAAAAAAGAAAGCCCCGGTGAGGCTTTTATAATGGTGGGAGACAGAGCCTCTGATTTTCTTGTCTCAAAGACCCACTCAATTCCCTTTATCGGATGCTCCTACGGCTTCGGTACAGCTGAAGAACTGGCAGGAGCCGACATTATCATATCCTCGCCTGATATGCTTTCCGGAGCTGTAGCCGGAATAATAAAATGACATTGAAAAAATGTATAGTTTTTTGGTTTTGATTATTGAAAAACTATATAGAATGTTGTATAATTTATTTCGTAGGGAATTTTCGATCGCAGCAAAAGATTTTGAAAGGAAAGATGTAAGTGAAGGCAATAAAGGTTATTTTTGCATTGATCCTTATTGCAGTTATTGGTGCAGGTATAGTCGGATTCTTTGTGGATAATGCTACTTCAAAAGATCTTACGGATAATTTGAGCGCTATTCCTCTTCCTGCCAATACTACAATAGAAGCTACAACTCATAAGACAGGCAGGCTGAATACCTCGGCGCTTCAGTTTTACGGCGCTGTACTTCTGCGCTCAACTCAGCCCTATGCAAAGCTGAAAAGCTATTACAAGGCAAAGGCACCGGCTGATCTGGATTACCGTATCCTCAGACTGAAGGATGCCAAGACAGATCCGGAATTCAAAGATCTTGACCCGGAGCTTCGATTCAGTTATCACGATGAAATGCCGGAGAATTATTATATCCTTTACTCAATGACCACAACCGGAAAGCAGCCCTTTCCCATGATGGATTACAGATCTTATTTCGGATAAAATAATTACGACCGGTGCATAAACAGAACGGAGATGTTGTCTATGTATGAAAATTATATTTTTGACCTCTATGGCACCCTGGTGGATATAAACACTAATGAGTGGAAGGCCAGTCTGTGGAAAAATATGGCTATGGTTTATTCCCTCAGCGGAGCCTCCTATACTCCCGGAAAGCTCAGAAAGGCCTATGACCATTATCTTGCCGAAGAGATCGCCGCTGTACCGGAGGAAAAATATACGACTGACCCGGAACCCCTGGTGGATAATATTTTTGAAAAGCTCTACACCTCCAAGGGTGTCGAGTGTTCTCCTGAGATCGTTGCCTATACTGCAAGGGTATTCAGGGCGCTCACTATCAAATACATAAAGCTTTATGAGGGAGTCAGGGAGCTCTTTGACGCTATCCGTGCACACGGAGGAAAGATATATCTTCTTTCAAATGCCCAGCGCAGCTTTACCGAGCCGGAAATAAGAATGCTGGGGATCTACGATGAATTTGACGACATACTTATTTCCTCTGATGAGGGTTGTGCAAAGCCCGATGAAATGTTTTTCAGGCGCGTCATTGAAAGGCACGGACTTGATGTTTCAAAGTCTGTAATGATAGGCAACGACTGCAACACCGATATCGGAGGCGCAAACAGAGTCGGAATGGATTCCCTTTATCTTCATACAAACATTTCCCCGGAGGTAACCGGAGAAGTACCTGCAAAATATGTTATTATGAGCGGAAGCCTTATCGAAGCAAGAAAGGCGCTTTTCGGAGAATAATTAACAGCTCAGCCGTCCCGTCAGGGGCGGTTTTTTTTGGCTGTGTACACAAAGGAAGGTGACTGACGGGAGAACAGTAAATTGTGATTTTGTCGGGTGTGAGTTCCTGAATAAAAAAAGAGCCGCCGCACTTTATCGGTGCAGCAGCTCTGAGTAAGCTTTGCTTATGCCTTTATCTTGATGTCAGAATCGTCATAATCATAGCCTGTAAGGTTAGCGGTGACTATCTTTGTGAAGAGTGAGTCATAATCTGCATAGCCGTCAACAGATGCATATGTGTTGGGAACTGACAGATATCCGCTGGTGTAAGGTGTAAATCCGTTTTCGGGAGTAGCCTTACCATCCTCAAGAATAAAGATATTCTTGTATTCACCGCAGGTGAAGTATGTGAAGTCCTCTGTTACCTTCTTGTTGTTCTTCTCGTACTTTGTTGTAAGAGTTACCTTGTATACTACGAAGTAACGGCGTGCTGTGTTGTAAGAGCCTTCCTTGGGTGTGAGGATTATTGTTCCGCAGTAATCAGCGCTCTTGAAGGAGATTGAATCGCTGCTGTAGGAACCGGCGATATCAGCCTTGATGCTGTCTGTAACGCCGCTCTTCATCTTCTCAAGGCAGTCAGCAGGAATCTCAGAAACCTTTGTAGCTACCTTCTGGAGACCGGAAACTGTATATTCCTTCTCAAGGCTCTTAGCCTTTACATGATGGCTCTTTGCGAGAGCTTCTTCAACAGAGTTGTAAGAAGAGTAATCGCTGAGAGTAGCCTTTACCTTTACCTTGTCGCCGTTTGAAAGACCATCGGCCTTATCAAGCTCGAACTTGATGCTGTAGTATTTGCTGTTATTGGAGATTCTTGCCTTACCGTCGGGAGCTGTTCCCTCGAATACGACCTTGATGTTCTCGAAGATGTCAACAGTCTCAACAGTCTTGAAGCCTGTAACTTCCTTTTCAAAGTCTGAATACTCGATATCGCAGTTTACAAGAGATCTGAGCTGAGCCTTTTCTTCCTCTGAGATATCCCATACGACTTTTACCTTATCGCCGTTCTTGAGGTTGGAATTGTCCTCAAGAGAGATATTGCTGCTGATAAAGGAAGCAAGGATAGTAGTAGCTTCTGCAGAAGAAGAGAAATATGAAGCATATTCGGATCCTCTGTTTACGCTGAGCTTTCCGTCCCAGTCAGCCTTGAGCTTTGTTTTGTCAGCGCTTGCAGTTGCATAGCCTGAGCCCTCGTATGAATAGGAATCAGCCTTGACAGTTACATAGTCATTGAGGTTGATCTTCGGCGGCTGATTGAGTACATTTACAAGAATGATAATACCCACGATTATTACCACCAGAGCGCCGGCAGCGATAAGCACCGGAACCAGCGGGAAAGGCTTCTTGGGTCTTGTTGCTACAGCAACACCGGGCATACCAGGCTGCATACCGGGCTGACCGGGGAACTGATTCGGGTTCATCATCTGGGGTGCGGGAGCACCGGGAGCCTGAGGCGGTACGGGAGCACCGGGAGCCTGAGGCGGTACGGGAGCACCGGGAGCCTGAGGCGGCACAGGAGCGCCGGGAGCCTGAGG
>CAMVQZ010000070.1 GCA_947169745.1 uncultured Clostridia bacterium | reverse complement strand
CGGATTTCTCCGGTAAAAGAAAACCACCCGATCGGGTGGTTTTTATTATTTCAGAGCATTATTCATCGCAAGGATACCATTGTAAAAATACTGTCTTGCGTGCTCAGGATCGTGCTTGCCTCCTTGTTTCAGCAGATAGCATATATTTCCATCGGGAAAACCGGAGGTGGTAAAGCTGAAAGTATCCTGATATTCAGTACGGAAGCGGTCAATGAGCTTCTCCATATATTCATAGGTCACATCATCAGTTCCCTCAGCAGCAAATATATGAAAGCCGGATTTTTCTTCTCCCAGCGAGCTTCGACTGGCTTTCAGCTTTTCTGCTACGCTTCCGGTGTAGTCGTTGCCGCTGTAATCCTCAAAGCTTCCTGCTGCCATCGGTATGCAAAAGCTGAAATAATCCAGATCGGTGGAAATAATATCCCAGGCAACTGCTCCACCCATAGAAAAACCGGATATCCCACGGTGCTCCCGGGAGGCGGCTATTCCTTCGGGCGTTGTATCCGGGGCAAAGGTGGAATATTTCGATTCAACTGCCGGGATAATAACATCCCTCAGCTCCTGCCTGAAATCATCAAGAAGAACAGAAAGTGCCTTGTCTCCGAGACGGGTGTTTTTGTCGGGATAAAATGCCAGATTCACAACTATCAATGGTACACACTCTCCGGAATTGAAGGTGTTATCAAGGATATTTCCAAGAGCCGAGCTTTCACCGGCTTTTCCGAAAAATGCCGTCTCATCGGAATTAACTCCGCCGAGAAGGTAGATGATATTATAGTTTTTCTTCGGATTATAATCAGGCGGAAGATATACCACGGCATTTTTGGTGTGATCCTTGTGCTTATAAGTCAGCAGTTCTGTTTTTTGCCGCTGCCGGCTGTTTTTAAGATAGCTCTGGTCTATCTTTTTCAGCGCCTCTTCCCCATTCCGGCTGCTGACTGAGCCGGAGGTCTGGCTGTTCTGTGTTCTGTCATAGTCTGTTTCGTATGCGGCCCAGCTATAATTCCACTCGCCGTCTGCGCGTATCTTGAAGTCATATTCTCCTGCCACTCTGATCTCGGCCTCGTATATTCCGTCGCCGTCGTCATCTGTCATTACCACATCATCTGTCCATTCATTGAAGCTGCCTATAACTCCCAGTGTGGTAAAGGGTCTGTACTGATCCTGATAATCAGCAGCGGATACCTGAACAGTCGCCACAGACGCCATTGACCCCAAAAGGGCTGCAGACAGGACAATACCTGTTAATTTGCGCATCTTTTTAGGGCAATACCGCACAAAGATGGTGCCGCAGATGCGAAGTCTATTTTTTCGTCAGATTGTACAGAAATCCTGCAGTTAACCTGTCGGTTATCAAGGGATTTCGGTGCAAGATGACGGAAAAAGAGCAAGCAGATGTGGTACCAAGCCATCAGGCAGTCTTTGTGCGGTGTTGCCTTAGATCGCATAAAAAAACCTCCTTTTATATATATTCATCGGTACAAAATCGTACATCTTTATTCTATCACCAAACTCAATCATTTCACCATAATCCATTAACATTCACTTTTATTTTTTGATTATTTAGCTATATTTTGTACCAGTAAAAAAGCCGCAGAGTTTCCCCTGCGGCTGAGTTAATATAGTTTATGAGAATACTACTGTAAATTTCTTTTCGGAGGTTTTTCCCCTTTGATCGCTGACAGTGACTCTGTAATCAAAGCTACCTGCTTTTGAAACAGTGTGGCTGAATTCTGTATCGGTGACATACCCATTTGAAAGGTTTGTCCAGTTTGTTTTATAACTGGGCTTGTACTGATAATAATATTTGGCGGTTCCTGCCGCACCGGTCGCAGCGCCGTAAAGCTTTACGGTCTGTCCGGCGTTAAGGGATGTTGAATTTATTGTGGATACATTGACAAGAGGAGTATCATCAACAACTACTTTGAATTGTTTGTCGGCAATGTTTCCGGCGCTGTCCTTTATGACGATCCTCAGATCATAGGTGCCTGTCTTGGAGAGGATGAGTGTCTTCATACCTACAGCCTCAAAGCCGTCGGATATCATATTCCATGTATTCTTTGTACTGAGCTTGTAGTAATAGGCAAAGGTTATACCGCCTTCTACTCCGCTGTAGCCACGTCCGTACATATATATAATATTCCCCGGACATACATATTCTTTTGAAATATAGGAATTATTCTGGATACCCACGGAATAATCCATCTGCTTATCCACAGTATTGCCGAGGCTGTCCTTGACGATAACTCTTACGTTGTAAACACCGTTCTTTCTCATAGCAAGAGTCTTTGAAGTATCGGAAACAAAGCCTCCGGAAAGATCGTTCCATTTATTCTTTGTGCTGAGCTTGTAAAGATAGCGGTATGTATAGGGAGCTTTTCCTCCGGTAGCTGAGGCTGTAATGGTCTGAACCTCGCCTGCCATTATCTTTGTTTTGCTCAGGCTTGATCCGTTCCTGAGAGAGACCTCAGTTACCTTGAGCTTGAAGGTCTTGGGAACAACAGTACCCGCATCATCCCTGACATCTATCCTGAGATCATAATCTCCTGCCTTGGTCGGTCTGAAGCCGTATTTTGTATTAGTCACAAAACCATTTGATATCAGATTCCAACTGCTTCTGCTGCTGAGCTTGTAGTAATACGCATACTTTCTGTTTCCCTCGCCTCCAAGGGAAACGCCCTTCATCGTAATGCTGGTTCCTGCCTCCACTTCTGTTTCCTTTACAGTAGATTTGTTGGTCAGGGCAGCATTAATAACAGTGAGGACCATATAATTATCCTGAACAGTACCGTCAGCATCCATAGCGCTCACAAGGATCAGATATTTGCCCTTATTTCCGGGAGTCAGGGTCTTTGTTGTACCGGAAATATATCCGTTTGAAAGACTATTCCAGGGCTTCTGCTCCTCGGTATATTCTCTGCCCCATTGATCCTCAAGGATCCTGTAGGCATAATGGAAGGTATAGGGAGCTGTTCCGCCGCTTGCTGCAGCTGTGATAGTAACTGTCTCGTACAGTCTTATGGTATCAGTGCTCAGATAGGAATCGTTATTTATGTAACGCGGTTCTACACCCTTTGTGCCGAGAATGTCATAAACTGACTCAAGAGTTGTATTGTCGCTTGTCTGGCAGAAAACCGCAACGTTCACATACTGGTCAGGATATGGCGTTGTGGGTGATGTAAGGCAAAGGATAGCAAATCTCTTTGTGTTATCTGTATCTGTGCTCCTGCCAAGAAATGCTAATGGAGTACGTAATACCCCATCCATATTATCCATAGCCGCATTGTATGCGCTCTGGGCATCATCCGGAAGCGTGCAGGCGTTCTGAGGTGAGATAACCTCCATTCCTCCTTCCGGAGGATATTCCGGGAGCTGTATGTTGTAATTCTGCGCATAATGATTAAGATCGAAATCCTCAACGGATGTGATAGCGGATACTCCATTGGTATCCTGATATACCCGGACATCCTTCAGTCCGCTTTCATCACGGCAGATAAAAGCGTAATTCATTCCGGCAACGACCTGAGCGCCGTAGCAGGCAAGGGGAGTAAGAGGCGCTCCTTGATAGCCCTGAGCAGCGTCGTCAAATATACTGCTGTATTCCTCCGCGATATACGGCGCAGGATCAGACTTGCTGTTTGACCAGGTAAGGTTCTTATCTGCTGCAAAGGCAGTGACGCTTACTGCGCTGAATACAGTCATTATCAAAGCGGCTGAAAGCAGAAAAGCGAAAAAACGGGACACTGATTTCTTAGTCATAATAATCTTCCTTTCTTTGTTTAAATCTGAGAACCTACTATTGTTATTATAGCAGCTATTGTAAAAATAGTAAACATTTTTAAGGAATTATCAATTAAAATTTTATACAAAAATAACGGATAGGTTTTATATAAAGTTATATAGCGAGGGGCGCACTGTGAAAAGACCGCAGGCTCAAGCCCGCGGTCTCGTGTTTTATGATGCTGTTACCCTGAACTGCCTTTCCGCCGTGCTTCCTGCGGCATCCTTTGCAATGACCTTAATGTCATATTCTCCTGCCTTGCCCAGCGTAAGTGTCTTTGAGGCGGCTGAAACATAACCGTCTGTGAGCTTGTTCCAGGTGGATTTTGTGCTGAGCTTGTAGAAATATGCGTAGGTGTAGGGTGATGTGCCGCCTGTTGCGGAGGCATTGATCTTTATCTGCCCGCCTGCATTTATAGTGGACGAGCTTACAGTGGAAGTATTTGTGAGAGCCGCCGAGGAGGGCTTGACCTTGATGATAAACTTCTTCTCAGAGATAGCTCCGGTGCTGTCTGTAGCTACCGTTCTCAGGTCGTATGCTCCGGTTTTGCCCATTTTCAGGGTATTGCCGGTAAATTTGTTCCAGGAATTCTTTGTTGTGAGCTTGTAGTAATATGTAAAAGTATAGGGCGCTGTTCCGCCTGTTGCGGTGGGACTGATGGTCACTGAGTCTCCCTGATATATGGTCGTTGCGCTTATTTTTGTCCTGTTTACAAGAGGCGGTATGCTGACAGTAAGTCTGAAGGTTTTGTCTGCATTTGTGCCGGCGCTGTCCTTTGCTATTATCTTTATGTCATATTCCCCTGCCTTGCCCGGCTTGAATTTTACTGATCTATCTGAAACAAATCCGTCAGTAAGCTTATTCCATGTGCTTTTTTCCGAAAGCTTATAGTAATATGCAAATGTATAAGGCGCTGTTCCTTCTGCAGCTAAGCCTCTGAGGGTTACTGCTGAACCCAGTGTTAAAGATGATGAGCTTACAGTCGATGTATTTGACAAAGGCTTTACTTCAACTACAGTAACGGTACAGCTGGCTGTTTTGCCGTTGGAGGTCTTTGCGGTAACTGTACAGCTGCCGGCTGATTTTGCGGTTATCTTACCCCCGGACACTGTTGCAACACTTTTATCAGAGCTTGTCCAGGTTACATTTTTATTTGTAGCATTTTCAGGCAGAACTGTCGCCTTGATAATATGGCTGCAGCCCTCAGGTATTGTAAGAGAGGTCTTGTCAAGCTTTACAGAAGAAACCGGTATATCTCTTTCTTCAGTGTGAGAGGGATCGTTTTTGCAGACACGCACTTCCTTATTGCCGCTGACAGTCCAGTCTCCCCAGTCATGACCCTTTGCTTCGCTGTATATTGTTTCGGTACTCACAACCTCACCGCATTTTCTGCAGTATTCTACTATGTCATATGAGCCTCGTTCTGTGCAGGTAGGAGCTTTCTTGTTTTCTTCGGTTTTATATGTACTCGTATGATCACAATAGAAATTAACATTATATTCCAGCTGGAAGGAACCGTCCGTTACCTCCACATGAAAAACTTCATTTCCGTAATTCTTTGTAATACCCTCAGGTCTGAAAATAACACAGGCAGGCTGTCCGTATGATACATTATTTGTATAAAATAATCCGTCTGATGAGGAGGAGCTGAAATTCCAGACCCTATTATCTGATATTCTTGTCAGAGTTACTGTTGTATCAGATGAAAAGGCAGTATCCTTTGAAACGCTCCACATGGAGTTGTAGGGGAAATAATCCGATGGAGTAACAGAAGCCGGCCAGACCACCTTATATTCGTCATAACCCTTTCTCCACCAGTTATCCATACAAAACATTGCTTCATAGTAGCCGGCTTGACCAAAACCGGTATTCACCATCCTGGGATAAAGACACCATCTGCGATGACCGAGACAGCTTCTGTTGGATACACTGTTTGAATCCTCAACCCAACCATCAACATTGGCGATCAGCGAAGGATATCCCATTCCCAGATTACAGTTGCTGCATCCGGTCTCTCCCAGCTTAAACAGAGAATCAGGCATATCTTCAGGCTGGGTCGGGCAATGAGAGAGGGTATTATTTGCGGCGCAAACCAGAGCTGCTGCCTGAGCCTGCTCTGTATAGGCATCCTTGAAGGTCACCTCACCAAGACCTGCAATATATCTGTATGTATTCAGTCTGTTGAGAGCGCACTGAAGATACTCCGGGTCAAGGGTACCAACATTATATGTGCCCCCGGAATATACCGGCTCATCAACATACCTATTTCCGGAAAAACTGGTGGGATGTTCACTGATATATTTTTCTATATCGCTTCTGGTACGCTGCTGTATCATATTACCCGAAAAAAGATTATCGGTATATGCACTGGCAGTCAGACCTTTATCAGAAACAATGAAAGGTATACAGGTCACTGCGCTGCAGGACAAAACTGCGCAAAGCGCCCCTGAAAGAATTTTTTTAACAAAACGCATACAAAAACCTCCTTTTTGCGATGACTTAATTATATCCCATCTTCAAATCATATTAAAGTGATTTTAAATTTTTTTGTGTATTATTTTCATTTTACAACATTATAAACAAAAACACTCCCGGCTTTCTGGTAATTTGACACTATTCTCAATTCACCTTTTGTCAGGAGCTATTCCCCGTTTCTGAAAGCGGCAAGGCTTCTATAATTATGCGCCACGAAAAAATCCCCCAAGCCCGGAGGTCTGGGGGATCTGATTTATGAAACTGTTACCCTGAACTGCTTTTCTGCCACATTTCCTGCAGCATCCTTTGTCATTACCTTTACGTCATACTGTCCTGTCTTGCCCAGCCTGAGCGTCTTTGAGGTGGCTGAAACATATCCGTCTGTGAGCTTGTTCCAGGTGGATTTTGAGCTCAGCTTGTAGTAATATGCGTGGGTATAGGGCGCTGTGCCTCCGGTCGCGGATGCATTGATCTGTATCTGTCCGCCTTTATTTACTGAGGTTGCGCTTACAGTACTTGTGTTTGTAAAGTCTGCCGGCTCGCTCACCTTTATCAGGAAGCTCTTTCTCAGTACCTGTCCGGCAGCATCCTTTACGATGATCCTTACATTGAAGTCACCCACCTTGCCAAGTCTCAGGGTCATTACAGTATCCGGCACATATCCGTCTGAAAGCTTATTCCATGAATTCTTTGTGGAAAGCTTGTAGATATAGGAGAATGTATAGGGGCCTGTGCCGCCGGCTGCATATCCCTTGAGCCTGATAGCGCTGCCCTTGGTGATATTCTTGGAGCTCACCTGGGAATTATTCTGGAGAGGTACATTCTCTACCTTGAGAGCAAGCAGCTTATCCTTTACCCTGCCGGAGGAATCCTTTACGCTGACCTTGATCTGATAATCTCCCGGAGTTGCTGTTGAGAAATACATTGTTGTATCAGAAACATATCCGTCAGAAATACTGTTCCATACGCTTTCGTCGCTCTTCTTGAGGGAATACGCATATGTATATACTCCTGTGCCGCCGCTTGCTGCGCCGGTTATAACTGCCTTTTCTCCGCAGCTTACCGTGGATGCTGAAAGAATGGAATTATTCTGGAGCTCGCTGACTTCTGAGCCCTGGGTGTATATAATGCTGACCTTATTCTGTGCCGGGTTATATGTAAGATTTACATATGAGTCTTCCTGCAGTCCGTAAATTGTTACGCTCTTTCCCCTGCTGCTCAGGGATGTGAAGGTATAGTTTTCTGTTCCGCCTGCTGCAAAATTGGAGCTTACACCTGCTGTTGAGGATATGCAATTATATGAATCCTCAAACCTGTCATAGATGCAGAAGCTGAATGCTCCTGTGCCTGTTGCCTTGTAGTTTATCCTGAAGGTGCCGTCGCCGTTGGGGGTCAGATATGTACTGGTATCAGTCCACTGGTGAGAGCCGTCCTCCAGATAATATAGAAGTGAGTAGTGATTGCTCTCTATTGCATTTCCGTCATAGTTTCCTACTGTGAATGGAGTGCTGCTTCCGCTGATATAGAAGCCGTTGAGGGGATAATCTGCAAGAGCTATATCCTCTGTCTGAGCTGAATTGCTGCCTGAATTAAAAATCAGGTTCTCATACTGTCCCGGGCTGTCAAATTGTACTCTGTAGATATCCTGGTTCTGATTGTTTACGCCGTACTTTGTGAGCTGCACGCCCGGCCATTTCGCATTCTTGACAGTGCCGTCTGTGGTCTCTTTCCATGCATATGCATATACGGAGCTCCACTTTTTATTATTTGTGAAATAATATGTATCCCCGGTCGTTGTACCAAAGCTGATGGGACCGGTATGTATTGAAAGGGAATTTACCTTGTCTGCAAACGCATCGACTACTGCCTGATCCAGGGTCTGGGCATCCTTATACTTGTAATAAAGCTTTTTGAGCGCCTGATACCTGTCATATGAAGCATATGTGTAGTACTTGGAAAGAATCTTTGATACACTTGAAAGGGTCTCGGCTGCGTCTACCTCAATTCCGGTAAGCTCTATCTCTGACGGGGTGGTGCCTGTCTCGGACCGGGATGTCCTTGCGCCTTCCATTATGTAGCTGTATTTCGGAAATATATAACCCTCGTCTGTAACATTAACTCCATTGAAAACTATCTCGTTTTCATAGACCTCTACAAAATATCCCTGACAGCTGTCGTGGTCACCGTCGAAATAATCCAGGCTGGAACTGTCTTTCGGTAATGTGGAACCTGCAAGCGCCGGTGTGTGGATCATACTTGCAGCCTTGCCGTCATTATCTACTGCAGAGTCGCCACAATTATCGAAATAGTTATAATCCATCGAGAAGTCCTCATGGGTGTGACCGGAAAGGAAAACGATATTCGGGAAATCCTTGAGGAGCTGCTTGAACTTTCCGTTATTCTTTTTGCTCGGATCCATAAGTCCGCCGTAATAAGGATCGCTCATTCTGTCGCCTGCGCCAAAGCCCCTTACAGGTGAGTGCTCGACCAGGAATATATTCTTTGTAGTGTAATTATCCGAAATGAGTTCCCTTGCCCATTCTATCTGATCATCGGTAAAAACATCTGCTTCATTCGGCTCGCCGAGTTCAAGGGACATAAAGATAAAGAGATCCTTTGAATTTTGCTCCACCATACTGTAATATGATTTTGAGTTTTTTGAACCGTCTGTTCCTGAGGCATTAATAAATTTTGTGTGACCTTCTGTCGGACCGTTTTTCAGGTCGTGGTTACCGTCTGACTCCCAGACAGGATTCACATAATCGCTTTCGCTGATGATCTTCTCGTAGGCCTGCCACTCTTTATCAGGCTTCTTGCCTGTTATACAGTCACCGGAAATAACAATGTAATCTGCGCCCTTATCTGCGCTGAGAGATAAGGCGCTTCTCCAGTTGTTTTCAGCTCTTTTCCAATAGACAGTTCCGTCACGCTTATCAATATGGATATCTGAATATGTGCTGAAGGTATAGAGAAGGTTTCCGCTTTTACCGCTCAGCTTCTTTGCTGCCGGGATGCTGTATACCGAATACGCATTTGCAGTATTGAGAGAGCCTGTAGTTGCTATGATTTTTGTTGCGTCGTGAGGTATCACCGTATGATATCCCATTTTGACTGTTTTTGTCTGTCCTGCGCTCATTTTTAGCTCCTCAATGGGATAATACCCCTCGAGAGCCTTCTGGTCGTCTGCCCAGTAAAGCTTATAGGTGCCTGCGGAATCTGCGGTAAAGGAAATCGTTCCTTCAGCATAGCCGGCCTTCTGCCCCGACGCAAAGCTGTAGGAAATCTTATTGTTCTCATTAGACCCTGCTGCAAATGCCTGGGTCTGCCCTATCATACCAAAGCTGAGTACGATAGACGCTGAAAGAGCAATAGCCGAAATCCTTTTTGCCACTCTTGACTTTTGCATAAAAATAATCCTCCTGCCACATTTTTTTAGTTGCTTAAATTATAATACCAATTCTTAACAAAGTCAATAAATCCCTGTTCAGCATTTAATCCAATTTATAGGCGGTATAATAGATTTTTTTGATAAAAAAACCGCTGTCCGTAAAAGACAGCGGTCAACAGGTTATTCAATATTTTTTCGCTCAGGCGATACGTATAGACAGCCTCAGGGCTCCAGCTTTTTCAGCTCTTCTTCCCTGGCCTCCATCTTCTTGATACGCTTTTCTCCCTCATCTGCAAGAGCTCTGAATTCAGCAATAGTATTCTGCATCTGGGGCAGAGCCTTCTGCTTATAATCATTGATAGAATCAAGAGCGTCAAAGGTATCTTCAAATGCAGCTCTCAGCGTATCAACGGAAATGTTTGTCTCCATTGCCTGCTGCTGGATAGAAGCGCCCTGCTCCTTGAGCATCTTTGAGGTCGCGCCGATAAGCTTGTTTGTTGCCTCGTTTACAGCATTGACCTTTTCAAGAACGATCTTCTGGTTGTAAAGAGCGCTTGCAACGGTAACAGCTATTCTGAGTGCGGAAACTGTAACACTTTCTGCTCTGTCAACTGCACGGATAAGCTCTTTGTTATTGCGGCGGACAATCTCCATTGCGATTATGCCCTGCATATTTACTGCCTGCATCTGCTGGAGATCCATTACTCTTTGTCTCAGGGGGAAGAGAACTTCTTCTTCGATAAACTTGATTCTCTCCTCGTCAACATTCTCAACCTTGGCTTTTTCGATAGCTGCGCTGATGGCTTCATCCATCTGTGTTCCCAGCTCTATCTGCTGACCCAGCTTCTTTGTGAGATCCCTCAGAGCAAGCTGCTCGATCTCAAGGGTGGTATTATCGTTTTTAAGAGTAGCCTTTCCTTTTCCCAGAGATTCCACAGTATCGGCGATAATAGAATCAGCCTTTTCAAATTTTGCGAAATAATTCTTGATAGGATTGAAAAGCTTGCCCAGGGCGCTTTTTTTAACAAAGTCGATACCGGAGGGATCCAGATCCTTCATCTGGGTCTGGAGCTTTGCAAGACCGTTTACGACCTCGCCGTTTTCTCCGCCCATCTTGCTCAGATCCACAAGTCTGACATTAAGCAGCTCATTCTTCCTTGTGGATTTTTCCA
>CAMVQZ010000069.1 GCA_947169745.1 uncultured Clostridia bacterium | reverse complement strand
CTGACTCTTCGACTGACTCCTCACTGGATTCTTCGACTGACTCTTCGACTGACTCTTCAACAGACTCCTCTGAGGACTCTTCGATTGATTCTTCAGATGACTCTTCTTCGCCTGACTCTTCTGAAGGTTCTTCTGCGGATTCTTCAACTGATTCTTCATCATTGGATTCTTCGTCACCCGATTCTTCTTCAGTCACCTCGGATGATTCCTCAGTGCTCTCCTCTGAGGGCTCCTCAGTCTCATTGCTTTCCTCGTCCTCTTCGCTGTCTTCGGTCTTGCTCTCCGGCTTGCTTTCCGGCTTGCTTTCCGGCTTGCTTTCAGGCTTTTCTGTATCCGTATTGCTGAAGCCTGCGCCGTCTCCTTCGCCCTCAGACTCCTCGGATTCCTCCTCGGATTCCTCTTCCTCAGGCTCCTCATAATCGTTTGAGAAGCTTCCGCCGGTGCCGTTGCCCGGATTTGCTTCCTCGGCCGATGCCGTTGAATAATCAGTTGCCTGATACGAGCCTGACGGAGGCGCAAGATTTGAAACGCCTGCACTGTCGAAGGAATATGTGATGCCATCCAGGGTCCTTGTGGTGGAAGTTACATATTCACCGCCTTCATAATAGAAGGAATCGCCGTCCAGCAGTACCCATCCGTCCTGAGGATAAGCAACGCCTGCAACCTTGAACCACTCGACCCAGTTTTTATTGTAAACATTGTGATATACAACTCCGGAATTTTCATCTCTTGCATCTACCGCCATTCCGGAACCGATATATACTCCCACGTGACCCGGCATATGAAGTCCGAGACCGTGAATATTAGGAACTCCTGAGCTTACATATCCCCAGGAGCTTGAGGATCCCAGCATATCTACTCTGGAGCCTCCTACACAGTTATATGTATAGATAAGACCCGAGCAATCTACTGCACCATATGAGGTGCCGCCCCATACATAGCTCCAACCCTCTCTGTATGCTGTCAGCGCATGAGCTGCAAGACCTACGCCGGTGCTTGATTCAGCTGAAGCAGTAAGAGTAGTTGTTGTCATCATAGTAGCCGCCACACTGACTGTCAGAGCAGCCGCAACTACTTTTTTCATTGGTTTTGCCATTGGTCAAAAAACTCCCTTCAAAATCTAACCCTTATTCCTTGTGTTCTATATAAGGTTTATTTGCTAGCAAATTACAATTTCTTAACTTTTCAAGGTTTTGAAATGTTAGAATGATTTCAAATTTGTAACAAATCTGTATTGATAATATCATTTATTTAATAAAAAATCAAGTCTTTTTCCAATTCATCAAAAATCATATTGCATTTTTGTCATTTTGCACAAAAGAGATTTTATGTCTGGCGGAAGTTCTATTGTAATAAAGCTCCCGATTTTAAAAATCAATTGCACCGGGTCGCATTATGTGATATTATAATAAAATGTAACAATATAATGTATATATATAACAGGGAGTGGTAAAGGTGCAGAAAAAGCGCATTGCCGTCATTTTCGGCGGAAAATCATCTGAGCACGAAGTGTCCAGGGTATCAGCGTCTTATGTTATCAGTATGATCCCGGAAGACAAGTACGAAATAGTAAAGATAGGTATTACAAAAAAAGGACGATGGTTCCTTTTTGAGGGTGACACCTCTCTGATCGCTGACGGATCATGGGAAAATGATCCGGGAAACAGAACTGCTTTTGTTTCCCCTGCTCCTTCAGTCAGCGGTATCATCGTTGTAAATAAAGACGGTTCAACAGAAAAGCTGAAGCTGGATGTAGTATTCCCTGTCCTTCACGGCAAAAACGGAGAGGACGGTACAGTCCAGGGACTTCTGCAGCTTTCAGAGATCCCCTATGTAGGTTGCGGTGTTCTTGCTTCATCCGCCTGCATGGACAAGATAGTGACAAATATAATGTTCGAGCATGCCGGGATAGATCAGGCGAAATTCACATGGATCTATTCCTATGATTACGAAAAGGATCCCGAAGCCTGCATATCAATGATAGAATCCCAGATCCCCTATCCCATATTTGTAAAGCCTGCCAATGCCGGATCTTCTGTGGGCATCTCAAAGGCTCATTCAAGAGAAGAGCTTGTAAAGGCTATAGAGGTCGCATCTGCTGAGGATAACCGTCTGCTTTTTGAAGAATGTATAGTAGGCAAGGAAGTAGAATGTGCTGTTCTGGGAAACAGAGACACCTTCGTTTCCGTTCCCGGCGAGATAGCTCCTGCCGCAGAATTCTATGACTATGATGCAAAATACAACAATTCTGCGTCACAGCTCTTTATTCCTGCAAGGATAAGCGAGGAGCTGACAGAAAAGCTCAGAGACACTGCCGCAAAGGCCTACCGGGCTCTCAACTGTGAGGGGCTGTCCAGAGTAGACTTTTTTGTAACGGACGACGGCCGTATTCTCCTCAATGAGATCAATACTCTTCCCGGCTTCACTTCTATCAGTATGTATCCGAAGCTTATGGCTTCCTCAGGCATACCGGGCAGTGAGCTGATAGAAAAACTCATTGACCTTGCATTTGAGAGGGCGGATAATAATGTCTGAAAAAGCTATAGGCGTATTTGATTCCGGACTGGGCGGTCTCACTGCTGTCAAGGAGCTTATAAAGGTACTCCCCCAGGAGAATATAATATATTTCGGAGATACAGCCAGAGTGCCATATGGCACAAGGAGCAATGATACCATCAGGCATTACGCCATGGAGGACGCCGGATTCCTTCTCTCAAAGGGCGTCAAGCTTATAATAGCAGCCTGCGGAACCGTCAGCTCTGTTGCCACAGAGCTTTATGAATGTCTGCCGGTACCGTTTACCGGAGTAGTGCTTCCTACCGCCACGGCGGCAGTAAAAGCCACACGAAACGGAAAGATCGGAATAATAGGTACCTCCGCAACAGTCAAAAGCGGATCCTACAAAAAGGAGATACTGCGTCAGAATGACAGGATCACTGTATTCCAGCAGGACTGTCCTCTTTTCGTTCCTCTCGTGGAAAACGGTTTTATTTCCGAGGATGATGAAATTGTAAGGCTGGTGGTAGAGAGATACCTCAGGGATATGAAGGCCGAGGGTATCGACACCCTTATTTTAGGATGCACTCATTTCCCGATCATAGCCGGAGCTATAAGCAATTATCTGGGAAAGAATGTCCGGCTCATCAATTCAGGAAGCGAGACTGCTCTCTATGCAGCAAACATCCTGGGCAGCAAGGGGCTGCTGAATACCAGCAATCACATCGGCTCCTGCTCATATTACGTCAGCGACACCGTGGAAAGCTTCTGCAAGACTGCAGGAATATTCCTGGGTCAGGATATAGACGGAAGTGTGGAGCAATATCAGATATCAAAAAGGAATAAAGGAATCACTGAATAATACAGTTATCACTTCAAAATAAGACAACAAGTTAAAGCTCCGCCAGACTCCGGAGGGCTCAGACCCTGACATCCGTCGTATGGTGAGATTGTTGTCTGTTAGTTGTTTGTATTCCAAAAATTAATAAAGGAAAAAGAAATCTATGACAGAAAATTATATCCTTACAGTGACCGGTAGTCAGACTGTTGACGATAACCGGGATAAGGTGGAGCTGCAGACCTCTGCAGCCTATGTTCTTAAAAACAGATCAAGATACATCACATATAATGAATATGATGCGGCGAAGCCCGAAAAGGTTTTCCGCACTACCGTAAAGGTAGACCCGAAAGGAATAGTTACCGTTATGAAGGGCGGCGACTACAGCCACCATCTTATTCTTGAAAAAAACAAAAGATATAAGTTCCAGTATAATACTCCATACGGAGCGCTGGCTCTGGGCATATATACTGAGAAGGTAAAGATCGACCTTGACGACCAGGGCGGTGAGGTATATGTAAAATATACCATAGACGCTGACGCACAGCTTATCAGCACAAATGAACTTACATTAAAAATAAAGGAGGCCAATCATAATGACAACAGCAGCAAAGACTGTTAACGCTCTTGACAAGTCTATCAGAAACGCATTTGAAACAGCAATTTCAAAGGGTCTTCTTCCCCAGGCAGAAATACCCGCTTTTAATCTGGAAACTCCGGCTGACCGCAGCCACGGAGATCTGGCAACAAACGCAGCTATGGTATCTGCAAGAGCATTTCACTGCGCACCAAGAAAAATAGCTGAGGTCATCACAGATAACATTTCCCTGGAGGGAACAAATATATGCCGCTGCGAAATAGCAGGGCCCGGCTTCATTAATTTCTTCTATGACCGCTCTTTTTATTCTTCTGTAATCAAGGAAATCACAGAACAGAAGGAAAACTACGGCCGCTCTGATTACGGTCAGGGAAAGAAGGTGCTGGTGGAATTTGTTTCCGCCAACCCCACAGGTCCCATGCACATAGGAAACGCCAGAGGAGGCGCTATCGGAGATACGCTGGCAAGTGTTCTTGATGCTGCAGGCTATGAAGCTTCAAGAGAGTTCTATGTCAACGACGCAGGAAACCAGATCGAAAAATTTGCTACTTCTCTCGAAGTAAGATATATGCAGCTTTTTGAGGAAGGCTGGGAAATGCCTGAGGACGCATATCACGGACAGGATATTACCGACCACGCACAGGCATTTTCAAAGGAATACGGCGACAAATATGTCAGCTGCTCCTCCGAGGAAAGACGTCAGGCTCTTGTAAGCTTTGCCCTTCCAAAAAACATTGAAGGTCTTGAAAAGGATCTTCTTAAATACAGGATCACATATGACCGCTGGTTCCGTGAGAGCACTCTGCATAACAGCGGAGCTGTGACAAAGGTTGTTGAGCTTCTGACAGAAAAGGGTCACACCTATGAAAAAGACGGCGCCGTCTGGTTCAAAGCCTCAGAGTTCGGTGCAGACAAGGATTTTGTTCTCATCCGCTCCAACGGACTTCCCACATATGTGGTACCGGATATTGCTTATCACTACGACAAGCTTGTAACAAGAAATTTCGATATTGCCATTGATGTTCTGGGAGCAGATCACCACGGATATGTACCCCGTCTAAAGGCAGCTCTTACCGCCCTGGGCGTAGATGCGTCACGTCTTGATGTAGTTCTTATGCAGATGGTATTTCTTGTAAAGGACGGCGAGCGCGTAAAGCTTTCCAAGAGAAGCGGAAAAGCCATTACACTGGTTACTCTTCTTGATGAGATACCCATAGATGCAGCCCGTTTCTTCTTTAATCTCAGAGAAGCAAATACACCCTTTGAATTCGACCTGGATCTTGCTATCGAGCAGTCCTCTCAGAATCCGGTGTATTATGTACAGTATGCTCATGCCCGCATTTGCAACATTGTAAAGAACCTTTCCGAGCAGGGTATTTCTCCGAGAGAATGCAGCGATGCAGACTTTGAAAAGCTGACTGCCCCGGAAGAGATCGAGCTTATCAACAAGCTGTCCATTTTCGGCGAGGAAATTATCTCAGCTGCCAAGGATTATGATCCTTCCAGGATAACACGCTATGTCTATGATGTCGCAACGCTTTTCCATAAATTCTATAACGCCTGCCGTGTGGCAAACGAGGATGAAGCTCTGATGCAGGCTCGTCTTGCTCTTTGTCTTGCCGCAAGGACTGTTATTTCCAATGTACTCACAATGTTCAAGATAAACGCCCCTGAATCCATGTGATCTTCAAGGAGGGATAAGAATGTGCAAGTCGTTTTCCCTGCCGCTGACAGGCTGCAGCAGAGAGGAAACCTCAGACGACGGCGCCGGAGGGCGCGGCCGTAAAAGCACTTTAGATATGATATTTGCTCCTGTGGGGGAGCTGAGAAACACAAAAAATGATGAGTCAGATGCCGAGGAAACCTATCCGGATCTTTGCAGTGCGGCTGTAGAAAAGACTGCGGCGGCAGCAAGGGAGCTGGGAATACTTACTGCAGCGGAGATATCCTCCGAAACAGGTAATCAGACCGAATTTTCCTGCGGTAATTTTGAATCAGTCCATCTGGGATATCTTGCAAAGCTGACGGTAGCCAAAAACTCCGGAGCAGATATTGCCTTTATTCAGGATCCCGGCCATCTCTGGGAAATGAGAGCTGCTGTAATGGCGGCAAAGCAAGCCGGCATACCCGTCTTTGTCATTCTTGAAACAGACGATGAGGGAAAGACCTCATCCGGAACAGATCTTACGGCGGCTGTGATAACCCTGGCTTCCCTGGGGGCGTCCGCTGTGGGTATATCCTGCAGTCAGGGCATACAACCCCTCACAAAGCTTCTGCACGACGTTTTCCCCTATTCAGAGGTGCCTCTGATCGCGCAGACAGATCTGGGAGCTGTTACCCGGGAAGAACTCAAGGCTCTGGTTTACAGCGGAGCTTCTGTATTTATCGACACCTCAGGCAATATCAGCAGCGAGACTGTCGAATACATAAAAAGCCATGCTTCTTATGACGACCGCTATGAAAAGGACAGCAATGCCGCTGCTATTGACTGCGAGGCCTTCTTCCTGGGGGATGAACTGGAGCTTTCCCAGCCGGTAGAATGCAGCTATGGTATGGGGGATGACCTTATAGATATGGATGACGAAAACATCAATTCAATCTGTGTCTGTCTGCGTTCATCGGACGATGCGTCTATTCTCGCTCACAGTGCCGGGATGTCGAGACTTCCGGTTACAGTCCATACAAATGATACGACTGTTCTTGAAGCTGCTCTGAGATATTTTCCGGGTAGACTGATAGTTGATTCGAGATGCGAAATTGACAAGGAAACTCTCACTGAGCTTGCAAAACAATACGGAGCTATAATCTATTGACAAAATACTCCTGAAATCATTGTAAAACGGAGGGAACTGAGATGTTCAAAAACAGACCATTACTTTTAGCGTCCCTGATCTTCGGAGGGATCGGACTGCTGATAATAACTGTCGGAGCGTGTATCTATGTTGACGGAGGAAAGGACATTCTGAATAATATAGCATATACCTTCGGAATGAGCGCCTCCAATGCAAGCAGCGCCGTGATCTGCCAATTCGGCATAGTTTTTGAAATGGCTGCAATGCTTCTGGGCTACAGAGCTCTAGTGGATGAAGCAGACCAGTAAACTGAATCAATCATTATACAATCAACAAGGCCGGTGAGCACAAAGCTTCACCGACCTTATTTTTTATCCGATATGTGTATGATGTCAGGGGCTTTGCCCCAGAAGCTGGCTTAACCTTTTATTCATTACCAGCGCTTTTTACGTTTGTTATATGCCGCGCCCAGTGCACAGGCTGCGATCAGGGTAAGCAGAGATGTTCCGCAAAGAATATATACTATCATACGATTGTCGTCTTTCCTTTCCTCGCCGCCCTTATTCTGATAGCTGTAGATAACATATACGGAGGAATCTCCGAAAACTCCTTCGGTATTATCTGTCACCTGAGAAAGAGTAAGTCCGTCAAACTCCTTTTTTTCTGTTTTGTAGGACTCTCCCTGCTTTCCGGTGAGGGTCTTTGCTTCAAGAACTTCTCCGCTGTTTCCCAGATACAGTACATTTACCTCTCCGGTAACACTGACCTTACCGTCCTTGATCCAGGCCTCACGCTTTACTTCGTATTCTGCCTGATCCTTATTTTTTGCCCCGTCGCTGAATACCGCTTTAAGCCCCGCGGAATTTCCCTTGTTCTTGACTGAAGCTGTATACCAGCCCTTGCCCAGCTTTTCATCCTTTTTCATTTCAGTGCCGGGTTTTTTGCCGCTGTATTCCTCGTTTTTGCCGTCATCGCCCTTTGAGAACACATACGCGCAGGCCTTGCTCCACTTATCATTATAGTAATGTATAACAAGATCTGTTGCCTCTCTGTCCTCATAATAATACTTGACAGTAACATCAGAATTCACAGTACCTGATGCATTTTCAGGGAATTTATCTGTCCTGACCTTCATTCCGTCAACTATTTTTATAGGCGCAGTATATTCGCTGCCGCTTCTGACCTTGTTTACAACAGTCTCAGCAACCTCCTGATCCGCTGTTCCCAGAACAGAATCTCCCTCTCTGAGATAATTGACGGTCAGAGAATATATATTGCCCTCAAATTTATTGTAATTAAAGACAACCGTCTGATCCTTTTTTGTAAACTGACCCTTTGTTTTACCCTCTGTATCTGTGTAATCATATTCAGTGTCAAGAGAGGTACTTCTGTTAACGGTAAAGCCTGTGCCCTCTGCACCCTTTATTACCTCTTTTCTGATGACTACGCCTGTGCTTTTTTCCTTATATTCGATATTCACAGCACATTTATCCGAGGTCTTTGCAAGCTTGTCAAAGCTTTCCTTATCTGCAAGTACCATAGCGCTGTGAGGGGGAAGGGTTATCTTGCTGCCGCTGACAACTGCGATACCCTTTAGGCCTGCCTGATTGTCATCAGCTATTATCTCCCATTTTTCAGGAAGCTTTGTACCCTCTCTTGCCTTCAGAGTAACATCCTTTGTCTCTTCAGTACCGTTGAAGGCTACTGCCACACAGGACCATTCCTTATCCTTTGTCAGCGCATTCTCCAGAGTGTAAGCGGTCACGCCTGCACCAGCGTCGGAGAAGGTCATCAGGGAAGCTGATTTTTTCGTAGGATCACGGAAGGGCTTGAAATTTTTCCTTATCTCTATAAGACCCTGATAATAGGAATCAAGATCTGCATATTTTTCAAGGCAATTCCAATCCAGCATATTAATTTTATCCGGAGAGATATAGCTGTTATCGTCCCCGTATTTTGTCCTTGCAAATTCTTCGCCTGCCTGCATGAAGATAGTTCCCTGGGATGTGAGAGTTATTGCAGCTCCCAGCTTATTCATCTCAACAAGCTTATCATCCCTCTCTCCGAAGCTTCCATCATTTTTGGTAGAGATCAGAAGCTTATCATAGAGTGTGTAATTATCGTGAGCTGAAAGATATGTTACCGACTGAGAAGGCTGATTCAGCCATGCAGCGCCATCCATAGAATTAGCAGCCACGCAGCTTTTGAGAACTCCCTCGCCGCTGCCTGTCTGGACAAATCCTGCCTCGCTGCCGTTAAAGACATGACCCTTGACGCAGTCTCTGAAATTATCATTGAAGGCGCCTATCCTGTTATCAAGCAGCTTGATATTTTCCTTGATCGCAGTCTTTGTCTTTGCAGCTGTAGCACCGCCTGTCCACGGCTCGCCGTACATTATTATTTTCTTTCCGTCCTTGACCTTGGTATCAAGAGCGGCTCTTATCTGATTCATGGTATCCACATCATGTACACCCATAAGGTCAAAGCGGAAGCCGTCAATATGATATTCATTTGTCCAATAGAGCACAGAATCTATCATATATTTCCTGTACATCAGATGCTCACTGGCAGTTTCGTTTCCGCAGCCGGAGCCGTCAGAAAGACTTCCGTCGCCCTTTAGCCTGTAATAATATCCCGGCACGGTATTTTCAAAGCATCCGCCCTTTGCAGCATATGTGTGGTTATATACAACGTCCATAATAACGCCTATACCTGCATCGTGGAGAGCCTTTATCATCTGCTTGAATTCGTTTATCCTGGTATTTCCATTAAAGGGATCGCTTGAATATGATCCCTCCGGAACATTATAGTTTTTCGGATCATAACCCCAGTTATATTCATCAGTATCTCCCCTGGATTCATCCACTGTCGCATAATCATATACAGGAAGAAGCTGTACATGGGTAACCCCAAGATTTTTCAGATACTCAATACAGGTAGGAACATCTCCTTTACCGTCGAGAGTTGTACCCTTCTCAGTAAATGCCAGATATTTTCCTCTGTTTTTATCAGAAATACCGGACACCTTGTTTTTTGAAAAGTCCCTTACGTGTACCTCCCAGACCACTGCGTCTGTAGGATCGTCATACAATACGTGTTTGTCGTCTTTCCAGCCCTTAGGATCTGTGGAAGGAAGATCTACGATCATACTGCGGTTTCCGTTTACACCCACCGCCTTTGAATATACGTCAGGTGTCTCGGTAGTCACGCCGTCAACCGTAACAAGATAAGTATAATAAAGATTTTTCTTATCTCCCTGCAGAGTTGCGCTCCATACTCCCTTGTCTCCCTTTGTCATTACCGTTGTGGAGATATCGGATGCGCCCTCTTCCTCTGAGCTTCCTGTAGCATAAAGCTTCACAGCAACCCTTGAGGCTGTCGGCGCCCAGACCTTGAATGTGGTAGATTTTTTTGAATACACAGCTCCCAGGTCATTTCCGTTATATGCCTGTGAATCCAGCTGATGGTATAATTTCGTCTCCGGCTTATTATTTACGGCATCTGTACTCATAGCAATTCCTCCTGATAATGTTGTCGCAACAAGCAGACAGCTTAAAAACTTTTTCAGTTTCAGCAAACCTATCCCTCCATATATTTCTCCGTCTACTATCGGTAATTCCTTTATATTTTAACATATAATATGAATTTTTACAATAATTTTATTTTTTATTATTCAATTTAGCCTTTTGATATATTTTCTGACTGTTACAGCACCGTCAGATGTGTGCTGACAAATGCCGCCCACAGTAATCGGCATTTCTCCATTCAGATACATATCGTAAGCGGTCGAACATTTTAGCGGAAAAACAGCAGGTACAAGGATCAGTCCTTCGGTTTATAGGGTGCCGGTCGGTGCCGGTCATATATAAAAGTCGCTATAGGGCAAAATTAAAAAAATAGCTATATAGAGAGTTTATGAAACGACCGACACCGACCGGCACCTTTCAGTTCCTGAACGCTATTCTGAAATCTTTATTCCAAACAGCATTTTACATTTTTTGGTTTTCCTTCTGTAAATACCAATCTTTTCCTGAGCCGCTGGTTCTATGCAGGGCGTGCCTTCGGCACGGGGTCAAAGGGGGACCCACAAAGGAGGGCTGCGCCCCCC
>CAMVQZ010000068.1 GCA_947169745.1 uncultured Clostridia bacterium | reverse complement strand
GGCTCAGCACTTATCATGTATGGTTCAGCAAATGGCGGCACATCACCCTACACATATCTCTATCTTTACAAGGCTCCCGGAGCTTCCTCCTGGACAAAGGCTTCCTCTGATTATGTAAGCGATACTCAGCTCGCAGTAAGACTTACAGCAGCAGGCACATACACAGTAAAGATCAGAGCAAAGGATAAGACCGGCACAACAGCTGATAAGGATTATTCCGTTGTAGTTTCCGGTTCCGTTCTCAGCAACAAATCCACAGCAAGTGCAACATCTATTGCAGCCGGCGCAGCAGTTGTTCTCAAGGGCGCAGCTTCCGGCGGCACAACACCTTACAAATTTGCTTACTTCTACAAGCTTGCTTCCAGAAGCAGCTGGACAAAGGCATCTGACGGATTTGTATCTGACACAGCAGTTGCAGTCAAGTTTGATAATGCAGGCAGCTACAACCTCATGGTCAGAGTTCAGGACAAGTCAGGTAAGATGGCAGACAAGACCTTCAATCTTACTGTTACAAGCTCACCTCTTACAAACAACTCCTCACTCAGCGCTACATCAGTTGCAACCGGCACAGCCGTGACCATCAAGGGCGCAGCAGCAGGCGGAAAGACTCCGTACACATTCTTCTATGCATACAAGCTTTCAACAGCTTCCTCTTACACAAGACTGACAAGCGACTTTGTATCAGCTACTTCCAAGTCATTCACACCTGCAGACGTTGGCACATACAATGTTCTGGTAAAGGTAAAGGATGCAGCAGGCACAATTGCTGAGAAGAAGCTTACACTCAAGGTTACAGGCTCAGCTCTTACAAACAACTCATCACTCAGCGCTTCATCAATAGCACTTGGTTCATCTGTAACACTCAAGGGTGCGGCAGCAGGCGGTAAGTCACCTTACACCTACTTCTATGCTTACAAGCTTTCAACAGCCGGCTCTTATACAAGAGTTACAAGCGACTTCGTATCAGCTACTTCCAAGACCATAACACCTGACAAGGCAGGCAAATATAATGTTATGATCAAGGTAAAGGATGCAGCAGGTACAGTTGCTGAAAAGACACTTACTCTCAATGTTACAAATGCAGCACTTACAAACAATTCAAAAGTCGGAGCTTCTTCCATAGCTCTCGGCAACAGCATTACCCTGAAGGGCGTTGCAATAGGCGGCACATCCCCCTACACATACTTCTATGCATATAAGCTTTCAACAAACGGTTCCTACACCAGAGCAACAAGCGATTTCGTTTCTTCACAGACAGTAACGATCAAGCCCACAGCCAAGGGAACATATGATGTTCTCATCAAGGTGAAGGATGCAACAGGCACAGTTGTAGCTAAGAACCTTACCTTCAAGGTAACCTGATAAAAAACATATTTCCGGCATATCTGAAGATATACGGACGTTTCCCGGCGAAGTGTAATAGCTTCGCCGGTTTTTATTTTTTCCGGTAAATATGGAAAGCTGTACAAATACTGATGTAAAGTACACTCATACTAATATTCGATTGAACACTTTAATATTTTTGGCGTTAAATCCCGCATAAATCTGATTAAAGCAGCTTATCGGATATTAGTATCATATCTCCCGGGGAAGAATAGTTTAATGAAAAATAGTTTTGTTGTTTGTGCATATTGAGATATATTATGATTTGTAGTATAGTTATAAAATTAATTGTGAAATGATTTTGAATATTGTAATAATGATGAAAAAGTAGTAAAATTATATTTATAAACAGAAAGGTGGGAATAAGTATGGGCAAGGGAATGATAAAACGAACTCTCAGTGTATTTCTTACTATGATGCTGACCGTTTCAGTATTCGGTATATGTGCAATTGAGAGTAATGCTGTTGACCCGGTCATAGATGTAACTCTGTCCGAGGTCACAAGATGCTACCTTGATTCATTGGATATTCTGGAAAAGATAAATGAGTACAGAGAGGAAAAAGATCTGGAGCCGTGGGAAATGGATACGGATCTCCTGGAAAAATCAATGGTGAGAGCAAGCGAGCTTTCTGTATATACCTCTGTAAATGCTCCCGATGGTTCGTGCTTTTCAGACGATAGCAGTGAGCTGAGGTCGGAGTTGTATGGATATAATGTCACACTTCTCAGACAGTTCATACCAAGTCTGATAAACAGTGATTACGAGAGAAACATTCTTGAGAGCAATGTCTATAATGCAGTAGGTGTCGGAATTGTAGAGGTTCGGGATATAAGGTATATCTATGTTCTGACAGCTAAAAGAAACGTCAATGCTGTAGACAGCTCTGTTTACGATCAGGGCTATGTTGAAGTGGATCAGCCCATCCGGACAAAATCTTCGATAGTCAGCACTGTTACAATGAGCATACCGGACGGAGATATGTTCTGCGGCGATAATATCCCACTTCGCCTTATAGCGCAAAACAAGACATATTCCGGCGGAACAGCTTATATTTCCGCAAGCAGCTGTATTGTCACATCTTCTGATACAAGCATTATCGAAGTCAACAACGATAATACAGTCATCGGTGTCAAGAAGGGCTATGCTACAGTCACTCTCACACTAAAGGGCGATTCTTCCATTAAGGCATCTGCCACCTACCATACAGTAGCCCAGGATTTTGTCGGGTGTAATATCAGCGATATTCCGGATCAGACTTATTCCGGAAATGCTATCACCCCTCAGATAACAATGACTGACCAGAATAACCAGCCTCTTTATTCCGGCATACATTATACCGTCAAATATATGAATAATATCGAGGTGGGTACTGCTCTTGCTATCATCACCGGTATCGGCAATTATACCGGAGCTCAGGCAACAAAGGAATTCCGCATTGTGGGAGATGCAAATGCTTTTTCTGCAACAATAAAGACCAGCAGTACAAATGTGGAGCTGGGCGAAATAATAAATGTTTCGGCTTCCGTTACAAATGCCTCAGGAACGGTATATTATACCTTTGAAAACGCACCGGAGAATTCCTCTGATTTCACGGTATTCCGTGCCTCTTCCACATCTGCTACCTGTACATTTACCCCCTCCACGACCGGAGTACAGGTGATAAGGGTCATTGCAAAGGACAGCGCCGGAAGAACAGCTATTGTGAGCACGCAGATAAAGGTTTCCCGGGGTATGTATTGTGACCTGTCGATTACCTCGACTGACATTACACTTGGCAATTCCGTTACAGCAGAAGTAACAGCATACGGAGGAAATCCGGCATACAGCTACTCATTTGCAGTCATTACTCCTGATTCCACTGTTCCGGTAACTATTCAGGATTACGGTACAGCGTCTGCTGTCACATATACTCCGCCGAAGTCTGGAACATATCAGATATATTCCTATGTCAGGGATCAAAAGAACAAAACCGTAAGCGCATATAAGACCTTTAACGTAAAGGCTTCCCAGCTGACAAATAATTCTACTGTCAGCAAGACTACAGCAATGAAGGGTACGAATATTACCCTCAAAGGCGCAGCTTCGGGAGGAAGTCAGCCATATAAATATGCATTTTACTACAAGCGCCAGTCCAATACATCATGGCAGACTATCGGAACAGCCTTTGACAGTTCCACAAGCAAAAGCTTTACTATCCCGGCAGCCGATACCTTTGATATCAAGATAACAGTAAAGGACTCTGAAAATACCACAAAAGATAAAACCTTTACAGTCAAGGGTACCGCAGTGCTTGCCAATAATTCCACAATAAGCGCAGCCACCTTTGTAAAGGGCGGAAAAGTGACCCTCACCGGAGCAGCCTCCGGAGGTGTTGGCAGCTATAAGTATGCCTATTATTATAAAAAGAGCGGGGATTCATCCTGGACAGATGCCGGCGGCGGATTTGTTTCCGCTGCAACAATGGATATCACTCTTCCGGAATCCACTGCATATACCGCAAAGGTGACTGTAAAGGACAGCGACGGAAATACAGCGGATAAGACCTTCAGCCTTTTACCTGCTGCGGAGCTTGTGAATAATTCCAGGATCAGCAGTCTGAATGTTACTGCAGGAACTGAGGTCACCCTCACCGGCGCAGCTTCCGGCGGATCAGCTCCCTATAAATATGCATTTTATTACAAGCGTTCAACAAATGATTCGTACATCACCATCGGAACAGCCTTTACATCGGATACCACCCAGACCTTTACTCCCTCTGCTGCAGCAACCTTCAATATAAAGATTGTTGTAAAGGACTCGGCAGGATCCACAAAGGAAAAGATATTTACACTGACGTCCACAAAGGCGCTGGTAAACAAGTCAACTATGAGCGCCTCCACAATGACATCAGGATCTTCTGTCAAGCTCACCGCATCGGGTGAGGGAGGTATCTCACCGTATAAATATGCCTTCTATTATAAGCGTAGCTCTAGCTCCACCTGGAAGGTAATAGGTGATGAATTCAATTCCACCTCTACAAGGACACTGTCAATTACCACAGTAGCTGAGTATGATGTCAGGATCGTTATCAGAGGCGCTGACGGTGTGGAGGCTTCAAAGAGCTTCCGGCTCACAGTTTATGCTGTCCTGACAAACAAGTCCACTCTCAGCGCAGAGAATGTTTATGCCGGAACAAAGGTTACGATGAACGGAGCAGCCTCCGGCGGAACCTCACCTTATACATATGCGTTCTATTATAAGCGCAACACAAATACAAAATGGGTGACCCTGGGAACAGAGTTTTCATCTGAAACCTCGGTATCCTTCACACCAAAGTCCGCTGCAGTGTTCGATGTCAGGATAGTTGTCAAGGACAGCAGGGGAACTACGGCAGAGAAGGTATTTACCCTGACGGTAAAGGGCGCTCTCTCTAATACCTCAAAGCTGAGCGCCTCCAGGATAGCCAGCGGAAACGCCCTCACAATTACTGCTGCCGCATCAGGCGGAAATGCACCGTATACTTATAACTGTTATTATAAGCGCGCGTCAGCTTCATCCTGGAATCAGGCAGGCTCAGGTTCATTCACCTCATCCGCAGTTGTACAGATCAGCCCCAAGGTTGTATCTGACTACAATGCAAAGGTGGTTGTAAAGGACAGCGACGGAACTGAAATAGAAAAGGTAATGAATTTCAGCGTATATGCTGTTCTGAAAAATAATTCATTCCTCAGTGCGGAGACTGTTTACGCCGGAACAAAGGTTACGATGAACGGATCAGCCTCCGGCGGAACCTCGCCTTATACCTATGCGTTCTATTACAAGCGCGCCACAAATACAAAATGGGTCACTCTGGGAACAGAGTTTTCATCCGCCTCAACCGCATCTCTTACTCCCGGCTCAGCTGCAGTATTTGATGTGAAGATAGCGGTCAGGGACAGCAAGGGTGAGACAGCAGAGAAAAGCTTTACCCTTACAGTAAAAGCGCCTCTTTCAAACACCTCCACGATCAGCGCATCAAAAGTTGCCTCCGGAACCACAGTTACAATGACCGGCTCGGCTTCCGGCGGAGCTTCACCCTATACCTATGCTTTCTATTATAAGCGCACTTCGGCTACAAACTGGAATACTCTGGGAACGGCCTTCTCTTCTGTATCAACAGCGTCTGTAACGCCTAAGACAATATCCGATTATGATATCAGAATAGTTGTCAGGGACAGCGACGGAACAGAAAAGGAAAAGACAATGAAGCTTACCGTGGTCGCAAAGCTTGTGAATAATTCCACAGTCAGTGCTGAAAAAGTTGTTGCCGGAACAAGGGTAACTCTTACCGGCGCTGCTTCCGGAGGTATAGGAGCTTATACATATGCCTTCACCTATAAGCGTTCCACAAATACAAACTGGACTACTCTTGGAACAAAATTCGGTACATCAAAGTCAGAATCCTTTACTCCGGGCTCCGAGGCTGTATTTGATATCCGGATATATGTCAGAGACAGTACAGGAGCTACTGTTTCAAAGGACTATACCCTGACCGTCACCCCGAAGCTCAAGAACAAATCCACCATTTCAGCCACAACCGTCAGCAAGGGAGTTACAGTCACCCTTGTGGGAAAGGCAAGCGGAGGCACTTCTCCATATACCTATGCATATTATTACAAGACCTTTGATAATACTGTATGGCGTCAGATAGTCGAGCCATATACAGGTCAGGTCAAGGTAAGATTTACTCCCGGTTCTGCAAAGGACTATAACCTTAAGGTGATAGCAAAGGATTCATCAGGAAAGACCGATGAGGTAGTCTTTGACCTGGATGTCCGTCCGGCGGCAGTTCTTTCCAACCGTTCCACTGTCAGCGCCACTTCGGTCAGCGCAGGAACAGCGGTCACCTTTGCCGGAAAAGCCTTCGGCGGAGAGGGAATATACACATTTGCTTACTATTACAAACCGACTTCCAGATCCAGCTGGACAAAAATAGCTGATTTCAGCGAGGCGAGAACAAAATCCTTTACTCCGGCTGCAGGCAAATATGATCTGAGAGTAGATGTAAGGGACGGAGCTTCAAAAATAGCAACAAAGACATTTTCTCTTACAGTAAGCTGACCATACGAAAAAGCGCGGCACGAGTGATCTTGTGCCGCGTAATCGTAATTAAAGAGAATAAAATACAAAGGAGGATGCGCTGCGTGAAAACAAAAGGAACCAGCTTTTTTTTCCGGGCAATAGCAATTCTTATATCTGTGCTGATGCTTTCTGCACAATTTGTCATAGCAGATGCACATCCGGTAATGGCTGCAGGTACTGTTGTTATCGAGGGCACAACAAAGGATCAATATGGCAACAACTGC
Organism: uncultured Clostridia bacterium; assembly: GCA_947169745.1. Taxonomy (GTDB): domain Bacteria; phylum Bacillota; class Clostridia; order Oscillospirales; family Acutalibacteraceae; genus UBA1213. The sequence goes on along the minus strand of CAMVQZ010000068.1, from coordinate 4,441 downwards.
CTTAAGCTATGCTCAACGGAAAAAAAGACAATACGTTTCATACCCGGAGACAAGGATCATTATTTCAAGCTTGTAAGCAAGGGACAGACAGGAAAGCTTAATGTAGCCACAAAGACTTCAACAGACAGCGCCGGAAGGTCTGTCCTTGAGGTCACTGTCAATTCAAAGAATTCAGAAAAATTCACCGATTTTATTCAGGTTGACCTGTATTCTTCAGTTGATAATTCTGCGGGTATATACGGAATATCAGTGGATGTTCATACATCCCATTCCTTTGCCAAAAAGACCAGCAAGGACGGCAGTCTCAGCTATGATACTATGGAGTGCGCCCACTGCGGGAAGCTGCAGTTCTATGCCAGCGCTTCAAGGGCATCAATGTATGCAAACAAGGGCGAGAGCTTCGTTATTGACGGAGTTATATCCGGTGGCTCCGGTTCCTATGGATTTACCTTTTCCTATGATTTCTACGGGGAGGATTCCGAGGAGCAGGTCATTGTATCTGATAAGTATTCCGAAAGAGGGATAAGCATTACCCAGACAAGCATTGCAAGCGATAAAACCAGATTCACTGTAAAATTTGCCCCCTCTCTTCCCGGAACATATGAGAATTTCCAGATATCTGTCAAGGACAAGGCAAATAACCAGAATAAGCTCCTTGAAATGGGAAGCTTTCTCCTCTCCATCAAGCTCAGCAATAAATCCACAATAAGCAAAACCGAAATCAACGAGGGGAATACTGTCAGACTGACAGGAAAATCTTCGGACGGAGCAGGGGAAACGGTTTATTACTTTTATTACAAACGTGAGGGCGCAGAAAAATTCACAGAAATAAACAAGAAGTCTGTAACAGACGAATATGTAGATTTCAAGCCTGAGGGCTCGGGAGTATATACTCTGAAGGTGACAGCCAAGGATCTTAGCAGGACTGAGGTTTCAAAGACCTTTAACCTGACTGTCTACGGTAGTTATAAAAATACTTCTGAGTTTGAAAAGAATCCCATAAAGCTGCAGAACAGCGCCAGGATAAAGGTTTCTGTTTCAGGCGGAGCCGGCGGCGATACCTGCACCTATTCCTACAGGCATGAAGAGGATAGTGTCTGGACTGAGGGAGGCAGCGTCGCAGTCGGCGCCACAGCATCCTTCAAGCCCACAAAGATCGGTCTGTATACTGTCAGGGTAAAGTCAAAGGACAAGCGGGGCAATACATCGGAGAAAAATTTAAGCCTGCGTGTTGTGAGCCGGATGAATAATACTTCTACGGTGAGTGCTCTGAAGCTTTATACAGGAGATACACTGTCAATAAAAGCCACAGCAACCGGAGGCTTCAAGCCATATACATTTATATTGACCTGCAAGGACAAGAGTACGGGCACTGAAACGACTATTGTTCCCCAGAGCGGCAGCGTAGCGGAGGTGACATCCTCCAAGACCGGAGCATATACCTACAAGGTGACAGCGAAGGATTCGGACGGACAAACTGATACCAAAAGCTTTGATGTGGAATATTTCAAAAAATTCACAGCGTCAGCAAGTCTCAGCAAGAATGAGGTATATCTGGGTAATTCCATAAATATAAACACAACTGCCTCATACGGAGCGGCTCCCTATAAATACACCTATTTCCAGAAGAAATACGGCAGCTCGGACTGGGTCGCTATTACCGCAGACAACACCTCAAAGGCAGTATTCAAAGCGCTTTCGGCAGGAAAATACCGTATCAAGGCGGTTGCGACTGACAGTATCGGCACAAGCATTGAGGTTGTAAAGGATCTGGTGGTGATCGCTCCGCTGAAAAACACTTCGGAGATAAACCAGCAGCAGATGATAGCAGGCGTGCCGGCTACTGTCCAGGGCTCGGCCAGCGGCGGAGTTATGCCCTATAAGTTTGAATTCTTCTACAAAAGGTCGTCGAATGATAAGTGGCTTCCGCTCCAGGCAGACAGCGACAACGAGACTATTGCTCATTTCAAGCCGGAGGGTAATACCTTCTATGATGTCAGGGTAATAGCAACAGATAAAAACGGAAAAACCGATGAAAAGGTGATCCGGATAGAATCAACTGCTGCGCTGAGAAATATCTCAACTATCAGTTCCTCCGCTACAGCAGTGGACGGCATAATAACAATTAGTGCGTCCGCTTCGGGTGGAACAATGAAAAACTACAGGTACTCGTATTATTACCGGATCAGCGGATCTGAGAGCTGGACTGCTATCGGTTCTGAATTCACTACTGTTTCCCTGAAAAGCTTTTCACCCAAAAGCTCCGGCCAGTATGAAATAAAAACCGTTGTCAAGGACAGCTCAGAAAAAACTGCAGAAAAGATCTTTAATCTCAATGTTGCTCCGGCTGTGGTCAATAATTCTGTAATAAGCACGCAGGAGACTGCAAGCGGAACTCCGGTAACGATCCGGGGTCTTGCAAAATACGGTTACGGAGAATACAGATTTGCATTCTATTACTGCAAGTCAGGAACATCTGAATGGAATGTTATCGGAACAGAATTTATGGATGAGAACACGGCGAAAATTGCTCTTGACAGAGGAACCTACAAAATAGCCGCAGTTGTTCTCGATTCCACTAACAAGCCTGTTTCAAAGACTTTTACTCTCAGGGTCACTGATAAGCTGTATAACCGCTCGACTCTCAGGATGTCCAGGCTTTATACAGGAGGCTCGGCGGAGATAAGGGGAAAGGCTGCGGGAGGAAGCGGCAGTTATACCTTCGGATATTTTTACAGAAGAGCTGATACCGAAAAATGGTATGAGCTGAAACCTTCAGTTGAAGGAACGGAAAGAGTGCTTTTCGCTCCAAAGGCCGCTGCAAGGTTTGAAATAAAGGTAGTTGCAACCGATTCAAAGGGAACGGTTTCCGAGAAGTATTTTAATCTGGAGACAGCAAAGCCTCTCGTCAACGAGGCGACTGCATCTACATATTATTACTGCACCGGAAATGATGAAAAGTATTATATTTATGCCGACTATGAGGGAGGCGCAGGAAATCCGGAATTTTCTATAATATGGTACGATCAGAAGGCTCCGGATGTGATCTACGGCGATACCGCCGGAAAATACAACAGCAAACAGACGCTTACTATAAGCTCCGATGAAGCCGGCACGGATTTTGTTTATCTCGTCAGGATCAGAGACGGCTGGGGAACTATCAAGGAAAAGAATATTACTGTACGTCACAGAAAAGGACTTTCCAATACTTCTGTTGTAAACAAAACTTCGTTTGCGCTCGGTGATGTTATCAAGGTTTACGGAAGATCCACAGGAGGATTTGAACCTGTAACCTTTGAATATTATTACAAGCGCAGCACAAACAACAAATGGATAAGACTGTCTCCGGATGGAAACAACAGCTATGTATCCTTTACACCGAGGACATCAGTGGATTTTGATATTCTTGTAAGAGCAACGGACGCGCTTGGACATATTTCCGAAAAACAAATGGTGGTAAAAGCCAAATAAAAAAACAACAGCACCGCAATCCTTTCACAGGGCGGTGCTGTTGTTAATTATTTATGAAATTCCTTTACTGCTTTCTCAAAATCAGATTTACGTTTTTTAAGATCATCGTTATCTGTTGCGCCCTGATATATCAGGAGAAACTTTCCGTTATCAGAAAGAGTGGCCTCATATGTTGTGGACTCATCAGAAGTATCACCGGGCAGAATGTGGAATTTGCCGGTTTCTTTTACCTCGCCGATAACACGTTTTGCATCGCTGTTCAGGTTTTCCGGATCGTATTCATAAAGCTCTACAAAAACAGCGGAATTATTTACTGTGTAATTGTATCTGTCTCCTTTTTTTGCGCCGATGACCTGATACATCATCTCTGTGGGCTTGCATTTTTTGGGAATATAATCAACAGCAATAAGATATTCCTCCAGACCTTTAAGGTCATTGCTGTAGTCAGATGCTTTTATTTTTGAAATATCTGCAGCAGATGATGTTTCGACCCCTTCGAGTCCCGATCCGCCTGTTCCCATACATCCTGTTATGGATACAGCCATTGCAAGTGAAAGTACAATCAGTAATAATTTTTTCATAATATCCTCCAAGTATAATTATCATAATATAATCAATACACCTATTATACATCATCTCTTCCAACAAATCAACAGCGGACACTCTCACCAGCGTCGACGCTGGACCCGTGTTCGCGTAATCGCTCGTTTACACTCGCTCTGTCGTGCGTTCCTATACTCTCGTGGCGCGGCATCCGGCGCACAGTGCCTCAGACAATGCTCACACCCTCCGCCGCCGCAGCCCTCACAGGCTGCTTTTCGCGGCTGGCTTACTTTAACTTCTGGCTTTTCAATCTTCTGACAGCGAGCGCCTGCTTTCTCCCAGAATTATTTTAGCAGCGTGACGCTGCACCCTTGTTCGCGGTGCGTGCTCGCACTGAGCGATTCGCGTTATCGCTCATTCCATTCGC
>CAMVQZ010000067.1 GCA_947169745.1 uncultured Clostridia bacterium | reverse complement strand
GCCGAAAAGGAAGGTGTGACTGAGCAGCTCAAAGCAGAAAATCAAATGCTGTGGGGCGCGGGTCTCCGGTGGAGACCTCTGCCGCAGGCAGAAGCGCCGACCGAGCCGACAGGCGAGACAGCGAATGAACAATATCCGTAACCGTGCAACGGAAATCGTTAATGCAGAGTTGATTTATGTATAATAAAATCGAGCGAAGGTGAATTATTCATCTTCGCTCGATTATCTTTTTATTCGCTCATAATTTGTTTTAACGGTATTTTTTTCATTGACTGACCATAAGCAAACATAACGCCTTCATATACAACGATAAAAACAGCAAGCGTTATAAAGAACATCAGAAAATCAAACTCATATTCGGGAATACCCTCGACGCCCGAAAAAACAATATCAACCATAATTCTCAATAATGCATACTGATACACAGAACCGATGATAAAGCCGATATACGCCGCCGGGCGGTAACCGTCGAGAACAGAACGCTTGCAATCAGCACTATCATAGCCGAATACACGCATCATAGCAATATTCTTTTGGTTGGAGCGGATGACGGTGGTCACGGCGATATACAGCGTGGTAAACGCCAGAACAACGCCGATAATCAACATCATCAAGCCCATCATTTCACTTGACAAATCCTTCATACTTGCCGACATTTGTATCATAGCCGAGAAGCAGAACGAGGAAAAAGCGATGAAGAACACCAAGGTTTTGCGGCTTCTTAATACAGAGCTCCTCATTTCGGCGACAAAGGTCTTTTTATCTTTTGTGTTTTTGGTTTTCCCCTTTACCTTTACAATACCCTTCAATAGATTGACGCAAGGCTGGCGAAGCTTTAACAGGCTGTTGCATACTGCAATCAAAGCAAAGACCAAAGTGGGAGCAATCACCAGCAGGACGAATAATATCCAATGATAACCAATAGAAAGCTCCGGCAAATAACCGTCTTTATTTTGTAACTCATAAAACTGCGGCATTAACGCAAATGACAGCAAATAACCGACGAAACAGCCAAGGAATACACTCAAGCCGAAAACAGAAAAACCCTTTGCAATTTTGAAATCAGAATAACCGAGAGCCTTTAATATCCCGATTTCCTTTGAATGGCTGTCTATGTAATGCTTGATATAGAAAAACAGCATCACAACGGTAGTGATCGCCAAGCAGCCGCCGCTGACGGCGCAAACGACCTTTGAAGTCATAATCTGTGCGTCGTAGAACATCTGCGCGTAGGGGTTGTCAATCAGATCTGCTATCGCAGTTAAATCCAAATAATAGTTTAAAAACATATTGCATACGGTTACCGCACAGCAGGTCATAATGGAAATTCCGAACAACTTTACGCTGTCCTTGATACTGACAATCATACCGTCACCACCCAATCTCGTAAGCCGTCTTTTTATCCGTGTTTTCGGTAACGCTGACGATTTTGCCGCTGTTCATCTTAATGATTCTGTCGGCAGTTTCGGCTATATTGCTGTTGTGCGTTACCATAATCATCGTAAAGCCCTGTTCCTCGTGCAGCCTGATGATATAGTCGAGTACCTGTCTGCCTGTTTCTTCATCTAATGCTCCTGTCGGCTCGTCAAGAAAAAGTACCTTCGGATTCTTTGCGAGCGCTCTTGCTATCGCTACACGCTGTTGTTCGCCGCCGCTGAGTTCTGATGGTAATTTTCTGCGCTTATCGGATAAGCCGACCGCTTCGATATATTTCAGATATTCCTTGTTATTGTCGAGGTCAGCACCCATCCTTACATTCTTTTCTACATTTAGATGGGGGAGCAAATAATACTGCTGAAAGATATAAGCCGTGTTCTCACGTCGGAATTTCGTCAGATCCTTTTCGCTCATATTGCCGAGTTCTTGGCTGTCATAAGCAACACAACCGCCGTCTGAAGTCTCCAAGCCCGAAATGACATTGAGAAAGGTTGATTTTCCCGAACCTGAAGCGCCGAGTATGACGATAAACTCACCGTCATTAATGCGAACGGAAACACCATCCAGCGCTTTAAAGCGACTTTCGCCTTTTCCGTAATATTTTGTTAAATCATTTATCTCTATCATTATGATTTTCCTTTCAGTCTTTCTGTCAGCAATGCTTTGAAAACTTCCGTCAGCATTATGCCGATCTCAACTTCCGTAAAGCGACACATAGATGTTGCGCAGAGGGTGGCAATGCCGTGAGAATATATCCATAGGTGTCGGTACAATATAACAGCGTCATCTGCCGATACAGGATATTCATCGGTAATTGATTTTAAAATATCGGTATAGTTGTCATCAATTTCGGGGAGTATTCTATTTACGCCTATATTACCGGATGTTTTTCGCATAAACAAAAGTTGAAACAGCTTCGGCTCATCTATTGCAAACTGAATATATGACTGACCAACGCCCTTAAAGGCAGGGGTTTGCTGTAATCCTTGCTCAACATATTCGGAATATATCTCACGAGCTTTTGCTTCAATCCCGTTAAGTACCTCGCCCATATTATCAAAAACGGTAAATATCGGTCTTGCCGAGCTTCCAAGATAATTGCCGATTTCTCTTGCAGTAACGGCGGAAATGTCACGTTCACGCAGGATCGCTAAGCCTGCATCGATAATTTCATCTTTTGTAAATTTTGCTTTAGGGGGCATAATGAGCTCCTTTCTAAAACGATAGTTTTATAACACTTGTTTTATTATAAAGTATAATAATCGTTTTGTCAATAGGATTTGTAACGCCAAAACTCGCAAAATAATATATTTACCCTACCTATTCGATATTGTTTTGCAAAAGGCACATAAACACTGCGTTTTGAAGCTCAAAAGCGTGACACTTTTTCGATTTATTATCAAGCCCAAAGAGCATAATCATTTTATCGCTTTAAAATGTTGATTTTAAAGGGTGATTATGCTATAATAAACCAAAAGCGATCAGAAATAAACCAAGCTACGAATGATAGCAAATGACTGATAGCTTTTTGATAGCACAAGCTGTGATAACTAAACAAAAATGTATAATTGAAACCATATTTTCCCACGAGAAGCAATATTTATTAAACGAAGTTGTTTAATGATTGCTTTGCACTTAAGAGTGGGAATAAAATAAATTTATGAGATAATATAAAACTACCGGGAATCTGCTATTACTTGCTGGTTCCCGGTTTACTGTATTTGTTGTTTTTGTCACAGACACAAAACACTCCGGTTTCCAGAGGCTCTGTCCTTGATTCCGGTCAGTAGTGTCTTTTTATGAATTATCCTGATCGTCACAATAAGTCATTGTATCCTTTGCTTATTCTGATTTTATCCCGGCCCTGACTAACCGGAACATCCTAACTGCCGCATTAGAGTATAGCTGCCCGGCATTCTCCATAGCATATTCAAGTGTCATCGGACGGTCAATAATACATTGCAGGGAAGAAATGCCGTAATCAAAAAGCAGTTCCGCCCCTTCTCCGAGAGAACCGGAGAGACCGATACAGGGAATACCCTGAGCCTTTGCACGCTGCCCTATCCCCATCATTACCTTGCCGCAGACGCTCTGACTGTCGGTGCAGCCCTCACCGGTTATGATGAGATCAATATCCTGAAGCTTTTTATCAAAATCAATAAGCTGTAAAACGGTCTCAATTCCGGACTGCATTTTGCCGCCAAGGAAAACCCTGAGAGCAGCACCAAGCCCCCCTGCCGCACCAGCGCCATGAATCGTGTCGCAGTCAAAGCCGTATTGTGAGCGGATAATATCCCTGTAATTGCACATACCTTTTTCAAGAATAACCATTACCTCAGGCGATGCACCCTTTTGTTTTGCAAAGGTGTGTGTTGCTCCGTTTTTACCGCAGAGAGGATTGTTTACATCACACATAACAGTAACTCTGCATTCCTTCAGGCGGTTGTCAAGACTACTTGAATCAATAATGGATACATCAGCAAGCTCCCGTCCGAAACCGGAAAGCTCTGTACCATCAGCTGTAAGAAACTGTCCCCCCAGCGCTTTTATGCAGCCCATACCACCATCATTGGTAGCCGAGCCGCCGATTGCGATAAAAATATCCCTGCAGCCATGATTCAATGCATCAAGTATAAGCTCACCAGTTCCGAAGGTGGTTGTGTTCATCGGGTTTCTCTGTTTTTGAGGAAGAAGGGGCAGACCCGAAGCTGCAGCCATTTCTATTATAGCTTTGTTTCCGTCAATGACGCCGTAGGATGCATGAATTTTTTTCATCAGTGGATCATGTACCTCAGCTGTAACTATCCGGCCGCCGGTGGCAGATACAACAGCATTGACAGTACCCTCACCTCCGTCAGCGACAGGAACGCCGACACATTTACAGCCGGGAAATACTTCATTTGCAGCTTTTGTCAATAATTCTATCGTCTGTTCGCTTGTCAGACTGCCCTTGAAGGAATCGGATGCAAAAAGGAATTTCATATTTTCATCTCCATATATCTGCGGTATGTACTTAATCCGGCAGCCTCATAGAATTCAAGCGCACTTTGATTAAACTCCCGCATATTCAGTTCAAGCCTTGAAAAGTTATTTTCTTTTGCATATTTGCGGATAAATGAAATCATCTCACTTGCAATACCCTGTCTGCGGAATTTTTCATCAACGCCGAATTCACTGATATTAAGATAATCCCGTACATACATAAAAGGTTTTTCCGGCTTTGTGATATGATTGAGTACCGCAAACCTGCAGATAATATTCTCAAAGTCATAAACAACGATTTTTTCATCGGATCAACAAAATGGTATAAATATAATTTTTAAGCTCATCCGGAAAACCTCTGTTTCTCTGCGGTCAAGGTGGGACTGTATTTCCTCCGGAGTTTTCCCTGTGGATTCCAAAAATTGCTCCAGCGTTTTCTTCCGATCAATTCAATCTGAGGTGTGGAAAGCGCTATGTTTTCAAATGTAATAAAAATTCCGCATTCTTTCAATGCATTGCAGCAATTTTTTACCGATGTTCTTCGTGTATGTTCATCAAGGTAATGATCTGACTGAACTGCAGTTACAATATCAAATTCATTATTGAAGCTCAGCTTCTGGGAGGATGTATTGTAATGTCGTATATTGTCATTAAATAGTTTTTTGCGGTTTCAAGCATACCCTCGGAGGGACCGCACAGAGTAAATTCTATATTATCAAATGTCTCTATCGCCTTTTGTGCAAGACTCCCTGTACCGCATCCGGTATCAAGCCATCTGATCTTATCATATTCAAGTACCTTTACGAGATCAATTATCTGCTTGTGGAATTACCTGTAATAAGGAAGAACCGAATCAATACGTTTGTCGTAATCATCTGAGCTGTATGACGATAAATTATCGTTCATTTTGTTTTACTCCTGTCTGAAAACTCTTTTTCGTATAATTTCTCCTGAATCAATATTAACACACCCGACATAATAATACAACCAGGCACTAACTTCACTGCCAGGGGAAAAATGGATAATTGAAATTAATAATGGTTTTGTGGTACAATCAGATAGGAAGGTCATAGATATGTTTTGGTTTGAAAAAACGTTTTCGTTTGTGAATTATCTGTAAATCACTTGTTTATCGGAGGGAAAAATGAAAGAAGAATGTCTGATATGTAAAGCTCCTCTTGAATACTTAACAGAGGATATCGAAATGGAATGTGTTATCTGTCAAAAAAAAGAGAAGAGCAAGACCTGGTGCATAAAGGGTCATTATGTCTGTAATGAGTGTCATATGCAGGGTATTGACAGTATGTGGCAGGTGTGTATGAATGAAACTTCAAAGAATCCTGTCCTGATAATAGAAAAGCTGATGAAGCTTCCAGGCTGTCATATGCACGGTCCCGAGCATCATATTATGGTTGGTTCGGCGCTGCTTACTGCATATAAAAATGCCGGCGGAGATATTGATCTGGGGGCTGCCCTGTCTGAGATGAAAAGCAGAGGATCAAAGGTTCCCGGCGGAGTCTGTGGTTTCTGGGGAGCCTGCGGTGCTGCTATCAGCAGCGGAATGTTCATTTCTATTATTACCGGTTCAACCCCGCTCAAAAACAAGGAATATAGCTTGTCAAATCTTATGACCTCTCGTTCTCTTGGTGCAATAGGCGAGACCGGCGGTGCAAGGTGCTGCAAGCGCAATTCATTTCTTGCCATACTGCAGGCAGTAAGCTTTGTAAAAGAAAACCTTGGCATTGAAATGGAGACGGGAGAGATCGTCTGCAGCTATTCGCCCATGAATAATCAGTGTATAGGGAAGAGGTGTCCCTTCAATCGGATTAACCATGGTTAATGATATAAGATAATGCCATAGAAGAAAAGGGGAATTAATAATGAACATAAGACGATTTCGTGAAGGAGACGCTGAAAAGGTGTCGGAGATGATAATTCATACCCTTAGGATCTCCAATAGTAAGGACTACACGGAAGAGGAGATACTTGAAACCGAAAAACAGATGCAGCCTGAAAATATATCTCAGCGCGCAGGCTGGACGCATTTTTATGTAGCCGAGGATGATGATAAAATCATCGGCTGCGGAGCGATCGGTTCCTACTGGGGAAGCGAAACAGAGAGCAGCCTGTTTACCATATTTGTCCTGCCTGAATATCAGGGAAAAGGTATCGGAAGAAAGATCATTGAAACTCTGGAGCAGGACGAGTTTTTCCTCAGAGCAAAGCGGATAGAGATTCCGGCTTCGATAACCGGGGTGAATTTTTATAGAAAATTAGGTTATGAATACAAAGACGGTATCGACTATCCCGATGAGGAGCATTTATATCGTCTGGAAAAATTCAGATAATTGTAAAAAAATAACAGGCAGTGTCTTTTTTTTAAATTATTCCGAAAGAGAAGTATTGCCTCTGAACTGATAAAGGAGAAGCATTATGAAGAAAATCGGCTTAGTCGGCGGAACTGGACCGGAGTCCACGCTGATGTACTATAAGGAATTAAACTCACGGATCGACAGCCTTACAGGCGGAAGGTCTATGCCTGATATAGCGATCGAAAGTGTGGATTTCCGGAAGGCATGGAGACAGGTCTCCTCCGGAAACTACTCGGACCTTGCAGGATATCTCTCTGAAAAAGTGAATTTATTGAAGCAGTCCGGCTGCGGGATAATAGCTCTGACGGCAGGAACTATGCATATCGTATTTGATGAGATAGAAAAAGAGACAGGAGTATCACTGGTCAGTATTCCAAGAGCGGTATGCGATGAAGCAAAACGCAGAAGCTATAAAAAAGTAGGACTTCTGGGAACCATCTTTACTATGGAACAGGATTATATGAAAAAGGATCTTGTGAGCTCCGGCATAGAGGTTTTTGTTCCGGAGAAAAAAGACAGAGATCTGATAGCAAAAAGAATACTTGAGGAACTGGAACTGGGTATCGTTAAGGAAGCTACACTGCAGGAGTTTAATTCCATTATTGAAAAGATGCGTATCGAAAATGGTATCGAGGCAGTTATACTTGGATGTACTGAATTGCCCCTGCTTCTGAATAACGATAATTGTATTCTTCCGTGTATGGACAGTGTTGAGATACACATCAGTGAATTGATCCGGCTGTCAGCTTCAGAGGATAATACAAAGTATTAGCTCTGATGCTCCCATTCATCCGGCACGAAATAAATTACGGGAAGCCACGTTATCAGCGGTTTCCCGTTAACTGTTTTATACGTCTTGCGTAATGACCTTTTTACCTGATCCTGACCGTATAAAGTCCGTGCTTATTGCAGTAATAATACAGACATCTTGTTCTGCTGATCCTGAACCGGGATGAGGCTTCTCCCTCAGGATAGAGCTTGACTATTTCACATCCGTTATCCTTGCACGCCGCAATAAATGAAATATAATGGGTCTTGCTCATTTCGTGGGGGATAGAAATATAATAATCGTCCTCACATTTTTCGATCTTCACGGGATGATCTTCATCTCCCGGTTCAGCCTCCAGTGCCTGGAGTACAATACCGCAGCAGCTGATAACAGCCTCACCTGCGCTATAGATTACATTGCCGCAGATAGGGCAGACATAGAATTTTGTTCTCAGCATATTGAAGGATCTGTTGGTATTTGAAATATTCTCGCCTGCAAAAAGCTCTGTTATCGAGACCCCTAAATTTTCTGCAAGTGCTTCGATCATAGAGATATCCGGATAACCTCTGCCGGTTTCCCACTTTGAGACAGTTTTTGAGCTGATATTCATTTTATCAGCCAGCTGTTCCTGAGTAAGCTTTCTTTGTTCTCTGAGACGTTTTATCATAGCGCCTGTTACATACGAATCCATAGATCCACCTCCTTTATGACAATAATACAGCATAGCCCAGCTAAAGGATACCTACGCTTAGTAGAACCGGTTTTGAGGCTATCGGTATTCAGGCTCGCTGCAATATATCATCAGGAGAAAAATATTTGATTTATGAATCGTAAAAATGCTGACCGTCCTTTGTTATAAGTCTTTCAGCTTTCGGATATTCAAATATCATTTCGTTATCTTTATTGTCCTCAAGATAGTCAGCAAATTTTTCTGCATACCATTTTGCCATAGGAAGATTATGCATTAGGGCATTACCACAGTTTACAGCTGTAGCACCCGGAACATCCTCCTGTTCCTTTACTGACCGGAAGGCTTTCAGGATCAGATCATATATTTTTTTCGGAGATCGGTTTCCCTTCATAATCAGATAGAATCCAGTGAGACATCCCATTGGTCCCCAATATATGATTTCATCCTTCCATTCCGGATCGTTACGGAGGAAGGTAGCTATTATATGCTCAAGTGAGTGCATAGCCGCGACATCAACAGCCGGTTCCCTGTTCGGCCTTGTAACTCTGATATCATATGTGGTTATCAACTCTTCACCGAGTGTATCGATCCTGCTGGTGAAAATTCCGGGGATAATAAGTGTATGGTCTACAGAAAAGCTTGGTATAAGATCCATGAAAATCTCTCCTTTGATAAGAATATGTGATATCTGGAATTATATTACTTCCCGCCCAAAATGTCAACAAACCAGATACGTGTGCGTGCTCGCACTGAGCGATTTGCGTTATCGCTCATTTCATTCGCTCGGTCGTGTGTACATATACTTGCGTGGCGCGGCATCCGGCGCGCAGTACCTCAGATAATGCTCTCACCCCTCGCCGCCACAGCCCTCACAGGCTGCTTTTTGCGGCTGGTTTACTTTAACTTCTGGCTTTTCAATCTTCTGACAGCGAGCGCCTGCTTTCTCCCAGAATTATTTTACACTAACGATACGAACAGACTATTTCAATAAGATAATATGTGCATAAATCTATCGGCACATCAGGACAAACCAGACACGCTGCAAAACGCATAAAGCTATCAGCGAAAAAACAAAACCTTCGCACCCACAGTCTTACTATTAAATGATGACCAAAATTTTCCGGTTTCTTGTTCACGATAAAAATCAAAATGTATGTATGATCTCCGACCTGCCCGGCAATAATAAGTTAAACAAGGAGGTAATCATATGACATCAAAAGAATTAATGTATGTAGAAGATGCACTGGGACATGAAAAGTATTTTCAGACAAGCTTCAGAGAAACTGCGGATAAACTCAGTGACAATAGTCTCCGGGATCTTGTCCGTGAGCTTTCCCAGACTCATGCTGAGATCTACAGCAACCTTTACGGACTGCTTTGATAGGAGGTATTACAATGAATGACAGAGATCTGATGGAAAATATGCTCTTACTGGAAAAAGGCGTCTGTGACCTTTATCTTCACGGTTCTGTAGAATCCTCAACAGAAAATGTCCGCACAGCCTTTACAAATTCACTTGCCAAAGCTCTTTCGATGCAGGATAAGCTCTATACAAAGATGGAAGAGAATGGCTGGTATCAGTCAGAAAAAGCCGAGCCTCAGAAGCTTGATTCTGTTAAGATGAAATTCAGCTGCTGAAAAAACTGCACCGATATTACCCGGTTTTCCGGGATATCGGCGCATTTGATTTTATGTTAATTTTATGAAATAGCCGTTTTATTGAACAGCTCTTCATATTTTTTCTGATCTCCTTCATGAAAGCACATCAGTGCCATGACATACCCGTTATCCTTTATTTTAGCCTTAAGATACGCACAGGATTGTTTTTTTGTAGAGTCAGTAAGGGTGCCCTTACATTCAATTATTCCATTGTCGTCTGCTGAAAGTCTGAAGTCAGGATAGGTTTCCTGTAAAAACGAGGTCAGATCTTCTGTGGTTATTCCCGGGTTTTCAATGAATTCCAGCTTAAGGGTTGCCTTTCCGTCAATTGTCTGCAATGAAATACCGTCCTTCGGCTTTTCTTCTCCATTGGCACTGAAGCTGTCCGGAAAGGAAGAACTGATTTTTTTTGATTTGCTCTGATATGACAGGGTATTGTCGTCGGTTCTTTTTACTCCGTCTGGGAGTTTATCCTCCTCCGTGCTTTCCTGAGATGATTCTTCTGTTTTTTCAGTGGGGGAGGGTACGCTGAGCTGAGAACTGCTTTCGGCGGACGATTCTCTGGATGGATTATCTCCGCTGCAGCCTGCTGCACCGACACATAGAACAGAAAGGAATATCAATAATAGTTTTTTCATTATTTTTATTCTCCTTTGATAGATCATCCGTGTCTTTTGGAGGCTCTGCGATACGAGGGTTCTTTTCTTTTTGCGCCTCCGTATGTTTGTTTCCCGGATCTGTGTTTGCTCCGTGATTTATCAATGTGTTTTTTTCCGTTCTTTGGCTGTCTGCGGTCTTTTTTGTTATCATCTCTGAACAGTTCAACTCTTACCGGTTTTCCGCAAACCTTAGCGCCGTACATTCTGTCAACAACATCCTCAGCTGTCACAGAGGGAACAGCCACGATGGAATAGTCATCAAATATTTCGATCTTTCCTATATCCCTGCCGTGGAGAAAGCTTCTTTCTGTGATTGATGCCACGAGATGATTCGGGGCGACCCGGTTTTCTCTTCCTATGTTGACGATAATTTTGCTGTATTCCTGGTCATTTCCGTATTCCTTTTTTTCCGCTTTAATCTCATTGACCTTTATTTCCTTATCGGAGAAGCAGTTCTGCAATGCAGCTGCTGCGATATCAAACAGTGAATGACCTCTTCCGAGCAGATCATTTACCATATCTCTGTACCTGTCATTTATATCGGCGCTGAGATTTTTTTCTATCTCTTCCAAATCATTTTCAGCCAGCCGGTTATTGATATCATTTCCGGTTGGAACGCTTATCTGTTCAATTTTTGATTTAACGCTTTTTGCTATATCCAGAAGAGACAGCACCTGACGTCGTCCGCTGCAGATAGTGACAGAATTACCATCCTTACCGATTCTTCCTGTACGTCCGATACGGTGGATATAATATTCCCTGTTCTGGGGAATATCGTAATTGAAAACGTATTCCACATCATTGACATCTATTCCTCTTGCGGCAACATCAGTTGCAACGAGAATGGTGGTAGTGCCGCTCCTGAATTTTTCCATGACAGTATTTCTCTGGGACTGTTTAAGATCTCCGTGAAGGGCCTCTGCTCCGAAACCGCTTTTAGCCAAGGCTGCGGCAACTTCCTCAGACATTTTTTTAGTATTACAAAATACGATAGAAAGGCTTGGCGCATAATAATAAAGCAGCAGCTTCAGCGCATCAAGCTTTCTACCCATAGGAACATCTACATAAGTCTGTCTGATATTGTCAAGAGTAGGCTTTTTGCTGTTGATCTCGATAACATATGGATCATTCTGAAATTCGTTTGTGATTGACATAATAGACGGCGGCATAGTTGCCGAAAAAAGAACCGTCTGTCTGTCATCCGGAGTATCCCTGAGAATAGTTTCCATATCCTCCTTGAAGCCCATACTCAGCATTTCATCTGCCTCATCAAGGACAGCTAATGTCACATTATTGAGCTTCAGCGTTTTTCTTCTCATATGATCCATTATTCTTCCGGGTGTACCGATAACGATATTCGCTCTTTTCAGCTTCATTATCTGTTTTTCCATCGGAGCTCCGCCGTACACCTCAGCGATCCTGATTCCTTCGCAGTACCTTGTAAGTCTTTTGATTTCACTGCCGCATTGAATTGCGAGTTCTCTTGTAGGAAGCATTATTATTGCCCGGACACCATCTACATTCCGGCTGCTTCTTATCATTTCTACTGCAGGAATTGCAAATGCCATTGTTTTTCCTGTTCCCGTCTGGGATCTGCCTATTATATCCTGTCCCTTTCTCATTACCGGAATAGCTTCCGCCTGAATAGCAGTGGGGGACGAAAATCCCATCTCCCTCAAAGCTCTCAGTATCTCCCCGGAAAGCCCCATATCCTCAAAACCCGTTATTTCTGCCTTTTTTTCTGTTTCATTCATTCTGAATATTATCCTTTTCTCTAAATTTAACCATCCCATTGTATCAAATCCCACTCCCATTGTCAACCAGGCGGTGCGTCCAGCGTCGACGCTGGACCCGAGGTCGCGTTATCGCTCGCTTACTCTCGCTCTGTCGTGCGTATATAAACTACCGTGCCGCGGCATCCGGCGCTCACCGTCTCAGACAATACTCTCACCCTCCGCCGCCGCAGCCCTCGCAGGCTGCTTCTTGCGGCTGGTTTTTACTAACTTCTATCATATCACTCTCTCGGC
>CAMVQZ010000066.1 GCA_947169745.1 uncultured Clostridia bacterium | reverse complement strand
CCCTTTGTCAACACTTTTTTTCGACTTTTTTTGGGGGTTTACAAGTTGTATAATCCAGTAAATCCAAACCTCAGCATTCATCACGTTTTTGTTTTTTAGAATTAAAAAAATACACCAGGTATAAATATCTTCCGAATTTTTCCCTGTGATTTCATATATATTTCTCAATTGCAGCAAACATTCTTCCTTTTTTACTTGTTCCGGTCACTTCTAAAAATCTTATCTTTCCGCGTCCTCTGAAGGAAATTCTTTCTCCCCCTGTCAGTTCCTTTGATGTATCCGTGCACACTCTCCAATTGACACACACGCTTCCCTTTCTGATTGCTTCTGCTGCTTTGACCCTGGAGAGACCAAAACCCTCAGCGCATACGCTGTCCAACCTCGGGGTACTTATATTTATAGTCTTTTTTTCCCGAATCGGCTCCGGAATATCCGGAATATCACTCTTTTCTGTTCTGACCCGGTATCTTCCTATCTTTTCAAGGCCCATTTCTATATATGATGCAATGCTCTTCGAGCAAATCACTACAGCCGAGTTGCCTCCGACAATAATATCGCCGATTTTTTCCCTGTTTATTCCCAGACCCATCAGCGATCCCAGAACGCTGCGATGGTCTGTTATCCCCGTAGGATCAGTCAGCCTCAGTCTGTAAACCTCTATAGGCGCACCCTCATCGGTCTGATATTCTTCGGTACATATTCTGCACATTCTCCGCTCAGCCTCATCATATCCACCCTCAAAGCTTATACTTCCGCGGATGTCTGCATACTCATCTATAACAGTCTGCTGCGCTGGGGTAAGGAAATCTGAATACATCACCCTGTATTCTCTCTCACTGATTCTTGCAAGATCCCGGATTCTTTTTATCAGAAACCTATCCTCATCATCAAGCTCAGATATTTCTTTTTTACTCATTATTATAATCCTCCGATAAAATAACTTCTATATTTCAGCTTCTTACTGACCGCCCTGATTCCGTAATATTAATGATATCACATTATACAACCCTGAAAAAGAGGCCGGACTGATTAATTCAGAATATTATCAGATAATAAAATACCCGTCCGTTCATCATTTACGATGCAGCGGACGGATTTTTTATTGACTACATATCTTACGGCATTTCTCCTGATACATGTCTATGACACTCCCGGGAGATATTATTTTCATCCTGTCCGAGAACTGGAACAGCCAGCCAAAAAACGGAGGACTGATCCTTATCTCTTCCGTGATCCTGCAGATATTTTCCCCTACTCTTTCTATCTTTGCGTCAGGTCCGAATTTGTCATATATATTTCCTATGATCTTATCATCAAACTCCAGGGTTACAACCTCAAGAGGACCGTTGAACATCCGGAATATCTGGTCAGTATAGGTATACACCGAAGCCTTCATTTCCTTTGCCTCCGGAGAAATGTCCTCACTGTCATTCTGATCCCCAACATCAGACATTCTGTCGATTCTGTACGTCCTGAGGCTTTCTTCTGAAGCGGAGTCGTAACAAATAAGATAATAATGATCGTCATTCGGAATAAGTGTCAGTGGCTCTGCAATATATCTGTCTCCGTTATGACGATATATCCTGTTCCTGTTTTCATCCAGATCAAAATACCTGAAGGAAAGCTTTTTGCCGTTGTCTATCGCGCGGAAAATATTGTCTATCTGATATAGTGTCATTCCGTTTTCATCATGTCTAGCATTAAACGGATTATTTTTTTCAGATGTCAGGCTTTGCTTATCATCATCATCGCTCATCTTGATTATGGTATCTATTATCCCTTCGGTCATACTGCTCTTTACAAAGGTAAGAGAGCGGACGGAGTCGATAAGTATCTTCGCAGCCACTGTATCCAGAGCATAAATATTATCATCCTCGGCATATTCCATAAGCTTTTCCCTGTACTCCGGAAGTGAATTATCAACAATGAGTGCTTTGATCCTCTTTGTTTCTGTTTTCTCAACATCATCCGTCAGCCTCAGAGAATTCATTCCGAGAATCAGCTGCTTTGACACATTATAATCAAGATACAGGGGCTTTCTTCCTGAAACATCGATCTTTTCAGAATAATATCCATTTCCACGAGAGCATTTTTTTGATTTTATAACAAAACCATATTCTTTATTATCCTCAAGAAAAGCCTCAAGCACTCTGATATCATCTGCAAGCGTTCTTCTGTCGCAGGGAATATCATACTCTGCGAGCATTTCGCAGAATTCTTTGGTAGTTATAGCATTGTCCTCTCCCTCAGCTTTTTTCAGGATATCCATAATTATCAAAATCTTTTCCTTCTGATTCTTTTTTCGAGACATCCGATCACCCCCGGGATCCAGTGTATTTTTATTTCACACCAATTATATAACAATTCCTTTATTTTGTCAAAATATTACTGTACATTTTATTGCACATTCAACGCTGCACCCGTGTTCGGTGCGTGCTCGCACTGAGCGTGTTCGCGTTATCGCTCGTTTGCACTCGCTCGGTAGTGCATACATATACTCTCGTGGCGCGGCAGCCGGCGCTCGTTTTCTCAGACAATACTTCCCCTCCCTTCGCCGCCGCAGCCCTTAATGAATGCTATTCGCAGCTGTTTTATTCCGACTTCCGTTATTCCACTTTCTCGACACTGAGCGCCTGACTTTGCAGTCAGTATCCGTCACACACAAGCTTACTATAATAAGAGCGAAGCGGAAACCACTATTATTAATTTTTAAGTTTTCAGCATTCATTACTGCGTATTCTCACTCCAGAATCCCAAAAAAGGGGATACACCCAGATCGGTGTATCCCCGGAAATCATTTATTCAGAAGATCATTCTTCTCTCTTTTTTCTTGAAGCAAGAACAACTGCTCCGAGTGCTGCTGCAGCAACTGCTACAAATACCACTGCCATTGCAGCATCACCTGTCTTTACAACGTCTTTGTCGCCGCTGTCGCCGCCGTCGTCGTCGGGAGTGTTATCGCCTGCATCGCTGCTTGTATCGTCTGCGCTCTCATCAGATGATTCGTCTATATCAGACACTTCATCTGAGCTTTCGTCATCGGATGACTCATCTTTTGAATCTTCATCAGATGTTTCTGAACCCTCGCTGTCCTCGGATACTTCGCTTTCATCTGAAACTTCACTATCCTCAGAGCTATCGCTTACCTCGGATACATCGCTGTCCTCAGATTCCTCGCTTACTTCGGATACATCACTGTCCTCGGATTCTTCGCTTATCTCAGATACGTCACTGTCCTCAGATTCTTCGCTCTCTTCAGATACTTCGCTCTCTTCAGATACTTCGCTCTCCTCGGATACTTCGCTTTCCTCAGATACTTCGCTTTCCTCGGATACTTCGCTTGCCTCGCCTACTACTTCAAATACTACAGGCCAGTACTCATAGCCCTCTTCATTGAAATTGAATTCCTCATCATTTACATATGAATCAGCATTTGCAAGAGCATCATCATCAACTCTTGTTGTATCAAGCTTTACAACAAGCTTCTGTCCATCTCCGACTGTAACGCTGCAGTTTGTCTGGCTGTTCTGTGTTCTGTCATATTCAGGCTCATATACGCCCCAGCTGTAGTCCCAGGCACCATCTGCGCGTACCTTGAATTCAAATGTGCCAGTAGCCTCCACTGTACCCTCATAGATGCCGTCGCCGTCATCATCAGACATGGGAACATCTGCACTCCAGCTGTTGAAGCCGCCGGTAATACCCAGTGTGGTAAAGGGCTTGACCTGCTCGTCCTCATCGGAGGTCTCAGACTCCTGGGACTCCTCGCTCTCCTCCTTAGGATTCTCAGGAAGATCTATCCAGTTTGTTCCGTCATAGAACTTCTTATCCGTATACTTCATTGTGAGACCAGCCTGCATTGCGGCAGGGATCTGATCGCCGTTGCCGTTATTGAAGATAACCATTATATGGTCGCAGGTCTCGAACTGCTCGGGAAGGATATAGCTGAACATATTTCCGCCCTCGTCAGTTGCCTCGACTCCCGGCCATCCGGAATTTGTTATTGTTGTGCTTCCGCTCTCGTCATATACATAGACATTGACTTTATCCCAGCCTGTGGAGCTGTTGTCAAGTACCACTCCGCCTGCTTCAAGAACAGGATAAACCTTGGAGGATTTCTTTGTGTATTTATATGTTGCAGTCACTTCTTCGTCATCAGCATTTTTAGCTGAAAGTGTGAGAGTTATCTCCTTGCCGGCTTCTGTATTTTCACCGATAGTTATCACATCACCATCGGTGTAATCGCCGCCTTCACCCTCGCTGGTAGAGAATTTCGCATCTGTAACGCCTATTGCTCTGAGAGTAACCTCGGCCTTATCCTCTATAACGCTTCCTGTTTCAAGAGAAGCTGTCACCTTGCTGGTAAACTGTGAATCATAAACTACAGCTATACCGCTGCTTCCGACCTTACCCTTTATGGTAGTATCAGTTACAACAAATTCGTTTCCGGTGACCTCATCTATATATGTTCCGGGAGCAACATAGCCCTTAACGTTTTCTACTGTTACTTCTCTGCCCTCGTCAGCGCTTACAATAACAGCGCCGCCGCCGTCACGGGTAACTACAGAGCAGTTATCAGATGCAGCGTAAGCATAATCCTTGCCTACCATCGCATTATGGAAGTGGTTGACAGCAGCTACCTCATCGCTTGTAAAATGCATACTGCCCTTTACGCCTATCCTGATGCTGTCTCTCTTTGTAGCCTCAGGACGTGAGAGATAGAGAGATGTGGCATCAGACATTGCAGCAACAACTGCATATGTTCTGTCTATCAGGTTCTGGCTGACATTATTTGTTCCGGCATTTTCCTTATTGGAATATGTATCGTGGCTCTCAGCCCAGTATACGATCTTGGAAAGATCAATGCCCTTTGAGGCCCAGCCGCCCTTCATTTTGTATGCCTTACCCTTCTTGAAGGCATCCAGAACTCCGCCGCCGATGCTATCATCTGTTACAGAAATGTATTTTGTATATTCATTCATAAGCTCGAGAGCCTGATCGCTGTCTCCGCAGGGCTTATCAAGGATCTCACCGTAATTGTAAAGTCCGCTATTTGTAACAGCGCTCCAGAAATTAC
Organism: uncultured Clostridia bacterium; assembly: GCA_947169745.1. Classification (GTDB taxonomy): domain Bacteria; phylum Bacillota; class Clostridia; order Oscillospirales; family Acutalibacteraceae; genus UBA1213. The sequence continues at coordinate 7,710 of CAMVQZ010000066.1, read as the reverse complement.
ATCCCTCACTGGGGAGACCGATATGCTTTGCAGCATCCCAGCGGATACCGTCAACTCCCAGTCCCTTGAGTACATCGATATAATCTGCTACCAGGTTCTGAACATATTCGTCCTCGGAATTCAGATCCTGCATACCCAGATCTCCGTAGATGACCTGATTACGATCCTTGTAGCTTTTTATCTCTCCGTAATGATGCCAGTACTGATCGGGAACAAGATCCTGACGGATAACATTATGGTTACCTGCAAGATGATTTGCTACAACGTCCATAACGATATTGATACCGTATTCGTGGGCCTTTGAGCATAGCTCCTTCAGATCATTTGCTGAGCCAAGCTCATTTCCGGCAGCAAAATCTGTAGGCTGATAGAGCCAGTACCACGCGCCCTTGCCGTCGTGCGGCTGGATGGGAGATACCTGGACGGATGAAAAGCCTGCTTTTGCGATATTCGGAAGCTCCTGGATAATATCGGAATATTTCCAGTCGAAGCAATGAAGAATAGTGCCCTCCTGAATACTATCAGCAAGCGCATAATCCGCAGCCTTTACGCTGTTGTCTGAAAAGCTGACAACTGCAAGGCCGCCAAATGCCGTTGCAGTAAGAGCAGCAGCCAGTGAAAGGCTGACAGCTTTTTTACCTAAACGGCTGTGTGTTTTCTGAGTCTTTTCATTCATGACATTAACACCCCTTGACCTTATATTATTTATTTCTGAGTCCGTTTCCGAGCTGCCGTAAATCCAGTGTCATTCCTCCAAAAAAATCTTCCACCATCTCACACAGCTTCTGAGACGAATCCTTCTCATTGTTATAATAACATTTTTGTCATCATTTTGCAAAGGTATTTACAAAACTTTTTTATACAATTTCTGGAAATACCTTTTATAAAATAACCCGGAGTGATTTTTTATTTATTTTATACATTATATGCTTATACTATTTGTGTGATATATCAAAACATATTTTCGATTTCGTCAATCAGCACAGTGTCATACGCTTATTTTTGTAGATACGGACAGTTTCTCTTTCTTCCGGTTCTTCAGAAGGATAAAAATACCGGCTGATGCAGACAATACGCTTACCACTCCTGCAAAAACAAAGCCTCCGCCGGCTCCGGTTTCCTCAAAGCTCTCAATACACAGTATATATGAAGCTGTAGAAAGGCAGACGCTTTTCCCCGCTATGTTTGAAGCAGCAGCCGGCAGGACGGAGCCTGCAGCTTTTGTCAGAGCGGTGAGGAAAATGCCGGTGAAAACACACATCAGGATAATCAGGACAATACCCACCCAGGGATATCCGCTGTACTCCTTCCCGAAGGCATATCCGGAAATAACCAGCGGAATGTACCAGATTCCCCAGAGGAGACCGGTTATCATCACCGCCGGGAATAAGGGCATAAGCTTTTCCAGCTTCGGGGTCAGGTATCCCCTCCAGCCCAGTTCTTCTCCAAGGCCAGCAAAAACAAGGAACAGTCCCATCGAAGAGCCGTACAGAATACGGGCAGCAACCGCAGTGATATCTGTTTTATCCTTTATAAGCTGCCGGGTCTCCGGAGAGATCAGGAAACAGTATCCAAGAAGGACGATTATCAGTGTGCACAAAACAGGCAGGGCAAGTCCCGCAATATAATAACGCTGCTTTCCCCTTATTCTGATATCCAGAGAGTTATTTTCAAAGCCCTCCCTTGTAATGATACGGGTAATAATATTTGCGAGGGCAGGAAAAACTACCAGACTATTTGACAAGGCTGCGAACCATTTGTTTTCGCTGCTCCACCCGGTATTTATGCCGTATATTATAGATATGACAACAGGAGGAATAAAACAAAGCAGGAGAAATATCACTATTCTTTTTATTTCCCGGGTTTTATTTGTCATAGTGTTCTCCTCCCTTCAGATAAAAACGATATGAGATATGGCACGAGATCCAGTAAAGCACCAGGGAAACGACCGGATAGAACCAGAGAATATATGAGGTCTTGTCCCTGATAATATCCATAAACCTGACGAGAACCTCGCCGAAGGAACCTCCGAAAACGGAAAGATCACCGAATAATCCATACATTGTTGCCGCTGTTGTCAGTACAGAAATAAGTATCATCCTGTACATATTTCCCATCTTGCTTCCGAACCGCACTATAAAAGGCGTTTCCACTGCCCTGAGAATAAACTGCGTACTTGCAAGCAGGATTAGTATAGTATTGCATACAGATACATCTGATCCGTTTATTGCTCCGGAAATGTAAAAGCTTATTTCAAGCAGGAAAACAACTGCCAGCGTCAGGGCAGCATTGAATATATATTTGGACGCTATCTGCAGCCTCACTCCATCCGGAGAAGAAGCTATATAAGACTGCCATATCTTTATTTCATCCGATTCAAAAATACCCTGCTCAAATGCTCCCACAGAAATAACAGAAATCATACTGAGTCCCAGAAATAGCGTCAGCTCCTGAGCAGTAAGATCGTGAGCGGTCAAAGGGGGGACAATATTCCATCCCGTAAAAAACAGTACGACTGCCAATACTGCGAAAAGCTGCTTTTTATGGGTCAGAAGTTCCTTATAGATCAGTCCTGTCATTTTTCCTACCTCCTCTCAAGAGCCTTTACTGAAAGAAAATTACAAAGAACAGCAGTCAGAGCTGCAGCCCCTGCCGTCACAGGCAGAACGTATTTCCTGATCTTTAACACCTCACCGCGGATCACATCAAAGATATCAATATCAGAAGGATCATTATTCATACTTTTCAGCTTCATCATAAGAAGAAAGATCAGAACAGTGGAGATCACAGAAAAACTCCCGAAAAGAATCGTTATTACCATTTGCTTGTTTTTCAAAGAAAATGAAAGGGTCAGCTCTGTAAATGTCAGTGCCAGTATTGCAAGATATATGGAGGTTACATTTCCGATAATACCTGGAGTAACTATTTCTCCCCCTATAACAGACAGAAGAATGACATACAGAATGCACACAGCATATACCGCAGTGAGAACCAACACACGGAAAAGCATCTTTTCTCTCACTATAATCCCGCATCTCAGAGGAGTAGTCAGCGAAAATCTTCTCCAGCCGGATATTACCTCTTCATAGCATGAATTCTGAGTAAAGAAGGTTATAAGAAAAACCGCACAGGGAGTGTATCTGAGCAAATACATATTTCTCTCCAGTGAAGCGGTTGATTCAGTATTGTCAGCAAGATTGCCGCAGATCATACTCAGCCTTATCATTGCAAACAGAAAGGCTCCCATAAAACAGTAGGCAAAAGCTATTATAAAAAATCTGCGGGATATGATAAGATCTTTATATAACAATCCCTTCATTATTTCCACTCCTTCTTTTCACGCCGGACATAAAACAGCATTATTTCCTCCAGGGTGGTATTATCTATCGTCAGGCCGCTGTATTTTTCCTCTGCCTTTTTCTTATCGGATACCATTACCTCAGCGCCGAAATCCGTCAGTCTTGCGCTGATAAAATCACCGGGGTCGATCTCCTTGTATTCATTCCTTGTGCATTTGATAAGGCCATGGCTGTCAACCGTTTCGTCCTTGTCTCCGCTGAGAAGTATCCTTCCCTTGTCTATAAAAGTAACTCTGTCAGCGATCCTTTCCAGATCTGTGGTAATGTGGGATGACAGGAAAATACTGTTGTTCTCGTCCTGGAGAAATTCAAGAAATATATCAAGTATCTCATTTCTGACTACAGGATCCAGCCCGGTGGTGGCTTCATCCATAATGAGCAGTCTTGCGCCATGGGAAAGTGCTGCCGCTATCTGCAGCTTCATCTTCATTCCCTTTGAAAAATCTCCGAAGCGTCTTTTTCTCGGAAGGCAAAAACGCTCCAGAAGGTCATTAAAGGTCTTTTTGTCCCATCCGTCATAAACATATGAAAGTATAGTCGAAAGCTGGTTTGCATTCAGGCACTCGTGGAAGGGAAGCTCATCAAAAACAGCAGCGATCCCGGATTTTATCTCATATTCATTTTCTTCGTTATCCATTCCCAGAAGCTTTATGCTGCCTCTGTCCTTTTTGATGAGATTCAGTATAAGACGGATGGTGGTGGTTTTTCCGGCGCCGTTTTGTCCGATAAATCCCATAATACTTCCACTGGGGACTACAAGGTCTATATTGTCCAGAGTAAATCCGTCATATTTCTTTGTCAGGCCGCGTATTTCAATCGCACTTTCTGTATTACTCATTGTCATTCTCCTTCATATAATAGTTTTACCAGCTCTGTCAGTTCCTCCTGACCGATACCGCTCTGTTTTGCTTTTTCCACCGCCTGGATAAGAAGTCTTTCCGTCTGTCTGAAGCCCTCCTCCCGGAGAAGCTCCGGATCCTGCGCTTTTACAAAGCTTCCCTTTCCGGTAAACGACTCAATAAAGCCTTCCCTCTCCAGCTCCTCATATGCCCGTTTTGTTGTGATTATACTTATCCTCAGCTGCATTGCCAGATTCCTCATCGACGGCAAAGCCTCTCCCGGCTTCAGCCGTCCTGTAATTATCCCCTCTTTTATCTGTAAAACTATCTGCTCATAGATCGGCTTTCCGGAAGAATTACTTATAATGATATCCAATCAGTCACCCCCTAAATTGTATATATACGTTATACATATTATATACTATCGTTTCTAAATTGTCAACAAGAAAAACCGCCACGGTGCGTGCTTGCACTGAGCGATTCGGCAGCGTGACGCTGCACCCGTGTTCGCGGTGCGTGCTCGCACTGAGCGATTCGCGTTATCGCTCATTCCATTCGCTCGGTCGTGTGTACCAATACTTTCATTCCGCGGCATCCGGCGCTCACTGCTTCAGACAATGCTCCCACCCATCGCCGCAACAGCCCTCACAGGCTGCTATACGCGGCCGGTTTATTCTGACTTCAGACTTTTCAATCCCCTGACATCGAGCGCCTGCTTTTTCCCGGAATTATTTCACACTGATATGCGTGCCTCCGGCTTGATTATCACAGACTGTCAGTGTAAGAAAGCAAAACAAAAACAGCACGGAATCTGCACCCATATCAGACAAAAGCAAACGCTGACACAGGTAAAAGACCGTGCTGCTGTATTTATCAGTTTCCTGTATTATTTTGAGGCATAATGTGCCGGATACCATTTCTGGAACCACACTGTAAATACTCCCATCAATAACGGCATTATGTTATTGATTATTGAAATGAAGGGTGATAACGGAGTCGCCATAAGGAAGAACGTCCATATGCTTGTGAGAATATATAATATTCCCCACATCAGAGTAAGAATACGGTTAGTCCGGAGAAAAAGCGGGTTTTCAAAAGCCTCTTCACCATTATAATCCTTCATTGAATACCAGGCTGTCAGCGGTATCTTCCAAAGACAGGAAATACTCCACATCAGCCCGAAGGCAAGATATGAGCAGGGCAGAATATATGATACTAAGCCCGGGAAAAGAAGGGTCAGTGCTGACAGACCTATGACGGAATCTACAGATATCACATCATAAATAGTCTTTCTGTTCCTGAAAAAAACAAGCAGGCTGAGAGCGCTCGCACCGATAGATATAAAAGCTCCGAAATAGCTGTTTACAGATACTGCGACCCAGAAGGTAATCCAGGGTATCAGAGTAAGCATAAGATTCGGGGTCTTTTCTTTTCTTCTGTCTGCAGCAGAGTCTCCGGAAGAGATAGCTCCTTCATCCGAGCCGAAATATTTATTCCAGTTAAGCAAAAGATCGAAATCTCCCTCCACCCGGTAAAGCTTATCCATCATTGCCTGTGAACCGGATATCTTCCCTGCAGCGATATCTCTCCAGACAGTATACGGGGTTATGACCTTTGTAGTCGGCTGAATAAAATCCTCCGTTCTGACTTCATATCCATCCTCTTTGAGGATAATCTGATATGTCTTTTCTATGTCGCTGTAATTCATCTCCAGCACAATATCTTTTCCGTTGTATGAAGCCTTATTGTAAAGAGATGCCATCTGCCTTGTGAATACCAGGCTTTCGTCCTCTTTTTTTCCGTCCTCCTTTGAAATCCCCCAGCTTGCGTCAGCCATCCTTTCAAAGGTATCTCTCGGGTAAAGCAATTCATCCAGATGTGCTCTTGTATCCTTTGTAATACCGCCGCCGGAATATTCCTTTCCTGCCCTGCTGACATACTCCAGATATTTATCTGTCCGCTCATGCAGCTCCTTTACTCTGAAAAGCTCTCCCTGACCGCAGTATATAGTCTCATAGCCTCCCTTTCCAAGAAAATGATCAAACATTTCATTGACAGAGCCATAATTACCCTTTGCTGTATAGAAGCCGCAGGTAGAGATAATAACGTGACGCTTTCCGGACATATCATATCTCATCGGATGTCCTCCGCTTTCGCTTTCACCTACCATAAACGGTAATGCAAGAGGAAGCTGTCTGTCGATAAGCATTTTCATTTTTCCGGGTACATTAAAATAGTACAGGCCAAATGACCATATGACAACATCTGCCCAGAGCATTTTATCCAATATTTCTTTCATATCATCATGAAGCACACAAACTCCCGGAGTTTTATTCCAACATCCGAAGCAGCCGATACAGGTTCCGATCTCCTTTTCCCTGACAATGATCTCTTCACATTCTATTGTATTATTTTCCGAAAGTCCTCCGATAAAAGCCTGAGAAAGCTTGTAGGTATTGCTCTTTTTCCCTTTAGGACTGCCGTTAATCACCAAAACCTTCATTTTTCAGATCCTCCAGTTCTTTTTTGCATTTTTCAGCCCAGTCGCAATACATCCTCGCGTACATAATACCGAATCCGACTGTCATTTTCCAGTAAACAGCCTTGACAGGGTCGCTTATCATCTGAGAATAATCCTCTGTTTTCGGCGGTGATGACATCAGCCCTTTCAGAAAGCTTTCTCCATCTGTTTTCAGGTTATCGAAATAACGAATGTTTTCATCAATACTTCGTTCCCCCCTGAAAAAGGTTTTCATCAACAGGCTGCTGCGGACGATAAATTCAGACCTGTCCTCACTCAGCCAATGGTTCAGTTCTTCTCTGCCGCTTTCAGTTATGGAAAAAACCTTTTTATCCGGCTTTCCTTCCTGACTGATCACCTCATACGAAGCCCATCCTTTGTTTTTCAGGGTATGAAGCTCCCGATAAATCTGGCTGGTCTGAGCTTTCCAGAAGTAACTCAGAGAATCTCTGAATGTCTTATCAATCTCATAGCCTGTCATACTTCCGTAATTCAACAGACCAAGAATACCGTGCTTTAACATAACGTCCTCCATATTCCACTTGTTTAATATGATCATACATCCACTTATAGAATATGTCAATACTTTTTCTGTCGCATCCGTGTTTGCTCTGTCGTGCGTGTGGATACTCCGGTCACGCGGCGGAAGGATTATTGGTTGTCGCTGCCGCTCATATTATTGTAAACTTATGAGTAACGATAGTGTTTTCGGCTTTTACTTAATTTGAAAATAAAGGCAGGCGCTCACTGTCAGAGGATTAATAAGCCGCAGGTCAGAAAAAGACAGCCGCGTATAGCAGCCTGTGAGGGCTGCGGCGGCGGTGGTAGGGAGTATTGACAAAAGAAACGAGCGCCGGATGCCGCGCGACGGTAGTTTATGTACGCACGACAGAGCGAGTGCAAGCGAGCGATAACGCGAACACGGGTGCAGCGTCGACGCTGCCGAATTGCTCAGTGCGAGCACGCACCGCTGGGTGATCTGTGTAAAATA
>CAMVQZ010000065.1 GCA_947169745.1 uncultured Clostridia bacterium | reverse complement strand
TTACGGGCTGCTTTATCCCAGAATTATTATTTAACAACAATAAATTATACACGCAACACCACATTTTCTGTCGCCTTACCACGAGAGTATAGGTACGCACGACAAAGCGAATGGAATAAGCAAACATCACCAATATTGGGGCTGATTTATTATGACCTCCGGTGTATTATTTTTCCGATCCTGAGCGCCTGTTTTCTCCCGGATTTAGTGAAGCTTATCCTTATGCATATGTTTGTTCTTGTTCAGCATATATATCAGATAGTACTTTATTTGCCCTCCGGATCAGGGCGTAAGGCTCTTATCAAATTATGCTGTTATTTACGAAATTGTTGTTATTCTGCTGACAGTGTCAGCTATTTATGACTGTTTGATTGCGGACTTGAAGCAGGATAAACCAAATCTTTTTTACTATATGGACAATGGGAATATTTTATTTGGTAGGGGAGAGAGCTGCCACAAGGTTTTCTTAATTTACTCATTTAAAAATCGTATCAAAAAAAATAATATTTTTTTAAAAAAAGCCTTGACATTTCCCTTAAAATGATGTATTATATTAACTGTCGCTGAGAGTTAACAGCCGAGGGAAATCCTGGTAATGTAGTTTCAGTTGATGTGGGAGCATAGCTCAGCTGGGAGAGCATCTGCCTTACAAGCAGAGGGTCACAGGTTCGAGCCCTGTTGTTCCCACCATACGGTCCGGTAGTTCAGCTGGTTAGAACGCTAGCCTGTCACGCTAGAGGTCGACGGTTCGATCCCGTTCCGGATCGCCACTTGCCTTTGTAGCTCAGTCGGTAGAGCAGGGGACTGAAAATCCCCGTGTCGGTGGTTCGATTCCGCCCGAAGGCACCATATGCGGATGTAGCTCATCTGGTAGAGCGCAACCTTGCCAAGGTTGAGGTAGCGAGTTCGAGCCTCGTCATCCGCTCCAAGAGCTTAATATTTTGTTAAGCTCTTTTTTATATGGCGACATAGCCAAGTGGTAAGGCACGAGTCTGCAAAACTCCGATTCCCCAGTTCGAATCTGGGTGTCGCCTCTCTTTTCTCCTCGATGTATCTGCATCGGGGATTTTATAATATGCAGGTATCGTATAGAGGTAGTACATCAGCTTCCCAAGCTGAGTGGGCGGGTTCGATTCCCGTTACCTGCTTTGAAGATTTAATTGCTGTGAAATACAGCTCTACGGATCCTGAACAGCTTTTATTCTGTTCTTTTCCGTGTAATTTTGTGCCGGCTTGCTTGTTTAGTGGGTCGGCTTTTATTTTTCATTCCTCAGGCGTAAATTCCGGCCAGGACAAGAATTATTATGTGTCAGAAAAAGAGGTGTACTGATGAATACAAAAATATATACAGCAGATGTCAGTGTCCTTGAAAATAAAGATCTATTTCTTTGTTTGTATTATTCCGTTTCTCCGGACAGAAGAACAAAGACTGACCGTATGGTATTTGAAAAGGACAAGAGATTATCACTTGGTGCAGGAGTTCTGCTTGAAGCGGCTCTTTCTGCCGAGGGAGTTACAGACTTTACTTTTACAACAGAGTATAACAAAAAGCCTTGTATTGCAAATACAGACGATATACGGTTCAATATTTCTCACTCCGGGACAAAGGTGATGTGTTCAGTTTCTGATAAGGATATCGGTTGTGATGTCGAACAGATTACAGATATAGATATGGAAATCGCAAAGCGTTTTTTCTTTGCTGAGGAATATAAGGCTCTTTTGAACTGCGAAAATAGAAAGGAAAGAAACGATCTTTTTTTCAGATACTGGACTCTGAAGGAAAGCTTTATGAAGGTGACGGGACTTGGTTTCCGGCTGAACCTTGATGATTTTTGTATTTTACTTAATGAGGGCGATATTTCCGTGAGACAGTCGGTTGATATCAGAAAATACTTTTTCCGGGAATACTCCCTGGATGATGGCTATAAATATGCTGTTTGCAGTGCCGAAAAATCCGATATCCCCAAAGATATAATCCGATTTGATTTTACCAGATATAATAATACCAATTTCAGGACGGATACTTTTCCCGGATAAGCGGCAGATAATTCATTACCGGTTGCGGGATTAGCTGTTGGTTCTGATATAGTGCTTTGAATAAAAGTGCACCCCTGTAAGCTTGTAATGGCTTTCAGGGGTGTTTAACATATTGCTTTTATTATAAACATGAAGCAAAGCTCCAACAAGTTCGCTTGATTGGAGCGATCGACGCCGTCATCAAACGTCGTGGAGCTTTAGCTCTTGCGGACGTCGGTGGGAAATTTTTACCCACTACCGACGGACGTATGGCACCCGCCGCCTATAGAGGCGGGGGACATCGACGTTTGTTATATGATTGTATCTGATATAACAGGAATAGCAGATCAATCCAAAAGATCAAATAATGTACTTTGTGCAAGGCCGGTGTAACTTATGCTTTTTACTGTCAGATCTTTTGTAGCTTTTTCAGCATCAAAGTTTTCTGTTTTATTGACCTTTTCGTTGAATTCCACATCAAATGAAATATGTCCTTTTGAATAACTGAAAACAGCAGAATCCCCGCTTATACCATAGCCTGTTGAATTATAACCTTCTTTTGCCAGGTCGCTTCCTTTTTTCCCGATCAGCTTGTCAAGCTCCTGCTGAGAAGGTATTTCCTTTGTGTAGTCATCAAGGCGTGTTATTTCCAGATCCTTGACGATATCATTTTGTTTTTTATCTCTCTCTTTATCAAAGAAATCGACGTCATTATATTTTTTAAGAACATCCTCCGGCATATCCGCAACTATCCTTATAACGGCTGTTTTAGTTTTTATTCCATAAATATAATGATTGCCTAAGGTGGCAGGATAGTTTTTTTCAGTTTTGAGCTTAAACGCATCACCAATAGTTTTAAGCTTTATCCCATCGATCTCATAATTTCCGTCGTAAGCTGTGGACTCAGAACTGCCGGAGACAGAAGAACTTGTTTCGGAAACTGAGTTACTGCTTTCGCTTTTTGAAGCTTCTGTGTTGCTTTCATCTGCTTCGGAGGTCTGAGCGGAAGTGCCATCTGAAACAAATGATGATGTTCCGGATGATGCCTGAGAAGAGCTTACGGTTTCTCCGCTGCTGCTGCATCCAGAGAGAGCAACTGCACAAAGAATTGCAGCAATAGCTATAGTTTTTGCTTTCATTTTTTCATCCTCCTGTTAAATTCTGATTTATATGATGCCGGCTTAATTATATAATAATGCGAGACGGATTTCAAGCCGGAAAAACAAAAATGGATAATTATGGTTGCGTCGACTCTGCCGAACATGGCTGGGTTGACAGTGCGGTGTTTTTTAATGTATAATTGCTGTGGGACGGGTTTTTTATTGTATAAACTAATGATAATAAAGGAGCATATGAAAATGAATGAATATAATTACTTTACCTTGAGGGAAAAGCCGGAACTAAAGGATGAAGCCGCTGAATGGTTCCATAGCAAGTGGGGTGTTCCGAAGAAAGCATATCTTGAATGTATGGATTCATATCTGTCCGGAGAAACAGAATATGGATGGTATCTCTGTATGGATAATGATAAGATTATCAGCGGACTGGGCGTTATCAAGAATGATTTTCATAATAAAAAAGATCTTTTCCCTAATATCTGTGCAGTATATACTGAGGAGGAATATCGCTGTCAGGGTATTGCCGGAAAACTTCTGAATATGACTGTTGAAGATCTAAGATCCAAGAGTATTACTCCTGTCTATCTTGTTACCGATCATACAGGCTTTTACGAGAGATATGGCTGGGAATTTTACTGTGAGGCTCAGGGAGATGGTGAAATTGAACCCACCAGGTTATATATCCACAAGTGATCCTGATTTCGGAGTAAAGCGGTTATGAAAATAAATGAAAGATGCGCGGACTGTCTTTTTGAGAGACAAAAGCGTTTGTCAGATAATAAGGATTATATCTCTGAGATCAGGGAAATAATAGAGAACAGGAAGGAAAATGACACTTCTCCTTATCTTGTTTATCTTTTTAATAAGACATATGAGAAGCATTTCGGCAAGAGAGCCTCATATAAGGAAATAAACAAAAAATTCAATGATCTTGTTCTTTCAATGGAATCCTCACTGTGGAATAAGATCCGGTCATCGGAAGAACCCCTTGAGAAAGCCCTGTTATATGCCAGAATTGGAAACTATATCGATTTTGGTGCGATGAATAATGTAGATGAAAATACGTTTCTGAGCTTGTTTGAAGCTCCCCTCCTGTCGGAAGGGGACAGACAGGTATATTGTTCGTTTAAAGAGCAATGTAAACGGGGGAAAAGCTTTCTTCTGATAGCGGATAACTGTGGAGAGATAGTTCTTGATAAACTGTTTATCCGGCAGCTGAAGGAGGTTTATCCACAGCTCGATATTACAGTTATGGTAAGAGGCGGAGAAGTCTTGAATGATGCGTCATCAGAGGATGCAGAATACATCGGAATAGATAAATATGCCCGGGTTATAACAAACGGTGCAGCCGTCTCCGGAACGATTTATGATATGTTGTCAGATAATGCCAGGAGAGCTCTTGATAATTCAGATGTTGTTCTGGCAAAGGGGCAGGGAAATTATGAATCCCTCAGCGGTCAGGGAAGACATATCTTTTATTCCTTCCTCTGCAAGTGTGATCTTTTTACCAGCAAATTCAATGTCCCAAGGCTGACCGGGATGTTTGTAGAAGAGTTTTAAATTTTTTCAATAATTATATTTGAAAGGAGAATTATATATGGCTATGATCAATAGCAGAAAAGCAGCCATTGTCGGCTGTGGTTTTGTAGGGTCTGCTTCTGCGTTTGCACTTATGGAGAGCAGTTTGTTTTCGGAGATAGTGATGATAGATGCAGATAAAAATAAAGCTGAGGGAGAGGCTCTAGATATAAGCCACGGGCTTCCCTTTGCAAAGCCAATGCAGCTTTATGCCGGTGACTATGAAGATATAAGGGATGCTTCTATAATAATTGTTACCGCCGGAGCCGGTCAGAAACCCGGAGAAACAAGGCTGGATCTGGTAAAGAAAAACGTGGGTATTTTCAGCTCTATTATACCGGAAATCGCAAAATACAACCAGGATGCGATCTTATTAATCGTTGCAAATCCCGTGGATATACTGACCTATACAGCTGCAAAACTCAGCGGTTATCCTCAGAACAGAGTATTCGGTTCCGGAACTGTTCTTGATACGGCAAGATTAAAGTATCTTCTTGGTCAGCATTTAGGAGTTGATAACAGAAGTGTTCACGCATTCATTATCGGTGAGCATGGCGACAGCGAGATTGCTGCTTGGAGCAGCGCAAATGTTTCTGGTATACCTCTTGATAAATTCTGTGAAATGAGAGGTCATTTCGATCACGAATCATCGACGAGACGTATTGCAGAAAACGTCAAAAACAGCGCTTATGAGATCATTGAAAAAAAGCGTGCGACTTATTATGGTATCGCAATGTCCGTCCGTAGGATCTGTGAAGCCATTGTGAGGGACGAGAAATCTATTCTCCCTGTTTCCAGTATACAGACCGGAGATTTTGACATCAGCGGTGTTGCCCTGAGTATGCCGTCTATCGTCGGAAAGAACGGTGTTGAATGCAGTGTTCCTATTGAATTGAATGATGAAGAACAGAAAGCACTGAAGGCTTCTGCTGATACCCTTAAAAAGATAATAGAGGATATTTTTCCCGAATAATAAACCTGAATAAAAAAACAGATAATGACCTGTTCAGTTACGGACGGTCATTATCTGTTTTATTATATTCTCATACCAATAACATACTATTATCATAAAGGCAGGCAAAACTTAACGTTTGGATATTATGGATACTATATTCCGCAGGGCATGAGTATATACGCACGACAGAGCGAGCGATCCCCGCGAATCGGGTGCAGTGTCACGCTGCCGTTATTGTGATTTTTCGCTTATGCAGAAATCGCATATTTTTTTCAGACAGCATTTTTCGCAGACCGGTTTTCTTGCAGTGCACACTGCTCTTCCGTGAAGCACCAGTCTGTGACAAAAATCATTAGATTTGTCCTCCGGCAACAGGGGACGGAGTATTTTTTCGATTTTCACAGCATCTTTTGTGTTGTGAAAGCCAAGCCGTGAGGTTATCCTGATACAGTGTGTATCAACAACAACAGCCGGTTTCCCGAAAATATCTCCTACTACAAGATTTGCAGTTTTTCTTCCGATACCCGGAAGCTTTACCAGCTCCTCGATAGAATCGGGAACGATACCGTGATACTCACTGCAAAGCATTTCACACATAGCCTTTATATCCCGTGCTTTTGTTTTATACAGACCACAGGTTTTTATCAGAGCTTCAATTTCATTTATATCTCCTTTTGCAAAAGCTTCTGCATCCGTAAATCTTCTGAATAGCTCAGGAGTTACCATATTCACTCTTTTGTCAGTGCACTGAGCGGCAAGTCTTGTTGCTATAAGCAATTGCAGAGGGTCAGTATAAACCAGTGAGCAGATAGCTTCCGGATATTCAGCTTCAAGAAGCTCCACAGCTTTTTCTGCTCTTGTTTTGTCATCCATAAATTTCACAACCTTTTAAGAAAACGGCCGGTGATCATTACCGACCGTTTTGATAAATCAATCTTTTTTCTTTGTTTCGATTTCTTCTTTTGCCATTCTGATAAACTCATCAACAGGCATAGCCCCGAGGTTAATATTCTTACGTGAGCGGACAGAAACTGTTCCTTCCTCAACCTCTTTATTGCCGATGACCAGCATATAGGGTATCTTTTCCAGCTGAGCCTCGCGGATTTTATATCCGATCTTTTCACTTCTGAGATCAGTTGTTACTCTGAGACCTGCCTCAGCCAGCTTCTGTTCTATTTCCTTAGCTTTATCTGCAAGGTTTTCGCTGAGCGGCATAACACGAGCCTGCTCCGGGCTGAGCCAGAGGGGGAGAGCGCCTGCAAAATGCTCCAGCATATATGCCAGTGTTCTTTCAAAGCATCCCAGTGAAGTTCTGTGGATGATATAAGGAAGCTTCTTCTGACCGTCCTTATCTATATAGTACATACCGAATTTTTCAGCAAGAAGCATATCTATCTGGATTGTAACGATAGTGTCCTCTTTACCAAAGACATTTTTATATTGTATGTCAAGCTTTGGGCCGTAGAAAGCGGCCTCATCAAAGCCCACCTCATATTCAAGACCTATATTGTCAAGGATACGCTTCATTGCTGACTGAGCATCATTCCACTGCTCGCTTGTGCCTTCATACTTATTGCTCGGATTTGAAGGATCCCACTGTGAAAAACGGAACGTACAATCCTCTAAAAGACCAACAGTATCAAGGAAATACTTTGCCAGTTCAAGACAGCCCTTGAATTCTTCTTCAAGCTGATCCGGTCTGATAATATAATGACCCTCTGAAATAGTAAACTGTCTTACTCTGATAAGTCCATGCATTTCACCTGAAGCTTCATTTCTGAAAAGTGTGGATGTCTCTGTCAGACGCATAGGAAGCTCACGATATGAGCGCTGTTTATTGAGGAATACCTGATACTGGAAGGGACACGTCATAGGACGGAGTGCGAAGCATTCCTTTGTTTCATCATCTGCATCTCCGAGAATGAACATACCGTCACGATAATGATCCCAGTGGCCGGATATCTTGTAGAGATCACGTTTAGCAAAGAGGGGAGTCTTTGTCAGCTGACAGCCCTTTGACTGTTCATAATCCTCGACCCATCTTTGCAGAAGCTGAATAACTCTTGCGCCCTTTGGGAGAAGGATGGGGAGTCCCTGACCGACATAATCAACCGTTGTAAAATATTCCAGCTCCCTGCCTATTTTGTTGTGATCCCTGAGCTTTGCCTCCTCCAGCATTTTCAGATGCTCCTCCAGCTGAGAAGCCTTGGGGAAAGAAACGCCGTATACTCTGCAAAGCTGATGATTTTTGCTGTCGCCTCTCCAGTATGCGCCAGTGCAGGCCGTAAGCTTGATAGCTTTGACAGGTGAGACATTCATCAGATGGGGACCGGCGCAAAGATCTGTAAATTCTCCCTGCTTATAGAAGCTGATGTCCTCGCCCTTGTCAGAATGCTCCTTGCATAGCTCGACTTTATAGGGTTCCTCCATTTTCTCCAAAAGGCTGACGGCTTCATCCGGAGGGAGAAGAAATCTTTCTATCTCAAGTCCTTCCTTGACGATTTTTTTCATCTCTGATGTAATTTTTTCAAGCTCCTCCGGAGAGAAGGGCTTTTCAACATCGAAATCGTAGTAGAAGCCGCTGTCAATAGCAGGTCCGATAGCAAATTTTGCATCAGGATAAAGCCTCTTCACAGCCTGGGCAAGAATATGTGATGTTGTGTGCCAGAAAGCTTTTTTACCATCGCTGTCGTCAAAGGTAAGTATCTCCAGATGACAGTCATCTGTTATCTCTGTCCTGAGATCACAGAGCACACCGTTGATTTTACAGGCGCACGCAGATTTATAAAGTCCCATTCCCAGTGATTTTGCCACATCAGCGGCACTGATGCCATTGTCAAATTCCTTGACGACATCATTTTTAAGTGTTACTTTAATCATTTCCTTTACCTCCGTTATCTGATCGCAAAAAACAAGAAAGCCCCGCCCATATGCATAAACATAGGGGCGAGGCAAAAGCTCCGCGGTTCCACCCTGATTTCCGGCAAAATGCCGCTCAGTGAGATCATAAGATCCCGGATCCTTTAACGGGGATCAGCCGCTGCAGCTTGGGCAATTGCTTTCGCTGAGTGCTCAAAGGCGGTGTCGGAAATACTCATATACAAGGGCTTTCAGCCGGTGACCCCTGATCTCTGGATATGACTTTGTATAATCCGCTTCCTTATCTTAGCGATCAGTATTGATATAAGTAATATATCACGAAAAAAAACCAATGTCAACAATTATCGTAAAAAAATTCATAAGTTTCCGATACAGAAAGAAGCCTTTTCCGTTCTCCGGGAGAGTTATTATAACCGGAAAATATAATACGGTGTGATTATATGTTTTTCTTTATTCAAGATATTGGCGAAGAAGACTTCTTCCCTTGGATAACCTGCTTTTTATCGTTCCTTCCGGTATTAAAATAATCTTCTTTATTTCCGAGATCGAAAACCCTTCTATGTAATACAGTACTATGACATTTCTGTATTTTAAAGGAAGCTTTTCCAATGCGAGTCTGATCTCTGTATTATTTACGGGAGAGGGGACAGAGGGCTCTTTTGCGCCATATCCTGCTTCATCCATACCGACTATCCTGCTGCGGTTTTTAAGTTGTTTGTTACATACATTAATCAATATCCTTACTAACCAGGTCTTGAAAAATTCCTCTTTCTTAAGGGTGCTGAGCTTTTCAAACGCCGTGAGGATAGCTGTTTGCACGGCATCCTCACAATCAGATTCATTTTTTAGCATGGACATCGATATTCTGTACAGAGTGGCTTCGCATTCAAGTACAAGCTCTGAGAATTTTTCTTTTGTCATACCGATCTCCTCCAATCAGAAAAGCTTCAGACAATAACTGGTTATATCTCTTGTGATGATTGTTTTTTCTGCGTTCCATGCCTTAAGGTTATCGGCAAGTCCTATTTCCACATAGGTTTTATCGAGAATATCGTCATCCACAATAAGACCTATCTTTACGGTTTTCTTCTGACCCTTTGACAGCCTGGAGTTTTCATCAATGCCTTCTTCATAGACGCATCTTGCTTCTCCCGTGGATAGGCTATGGCTCCAGTAGATGGAATAATCAGTCATTGCAAAATAATTGTCATTCTCATCTGTGGTTCTTATGCCCTCGAATTGAAGGATATGGTACAGATCCTCAATATCATCATCAGCTGATAATTCAAGAGTTACAATGTAGAAATGTCTTGTCATATCAGTTTTAATCATTTCTCCGAGACTGTCATAATCATCCTCACTCTTTTTCTGATAACCCTTTCTGATATACTTTGTTTTGAGAGTTCCGTCGCTGTTGAAATATTCGTCCTTTACTCCATATTTTCTGCCATTATAGCCTGTTGCTCCCTTGAAGCTGTTCTGATCAAGACCGTTGTCATTTGTCATTTCCCTGATATCCTTGATCTTTATGCTGATATTTGCATTATTCTCATACTGCTTCTCGTCCTCATCGGTAAACATCTGACTGATCTTCTTTGTGAAAGACTTTCCTTCGGTTTTTTCAATAACATCATCAAGTTGATTTCCGGAAATATCAATACGGGTTTTTGCTGCTTCTTTTTCTGTTTCCTCCTGCTTTTTCATACGTTCCTCGTATTCTGTATCCTCCTTAAGAGAGATACCGGAAACTATTTTTTCAAGCTCGCTCTTATTGGAATTATTTGCATAAACCACATATCCGTCCTCAGAGAAGTATATTACAGCGCCATAGAAGAGCTTATCCTCGTTCTCTGCCCATTTGAAGGTCATATAGATAACTTTGTTTCCATTGCACTTTGATTCCTTTGACTCAATAACATTAGAATATGTTTCATCATAATTTTCTTCTTTATAAGCAATTATTGAAAACCGCTCATCCTTGTCGCTGTTATCCTTGTCATTAAGTCTGTACAAGCAATGTGTCGGATTATTTCCGCTAAGACTGTACCCTTTTGGAATATAAGCAGCATCGATACGGATATGTTTCTCACTATCTGACCCGGAGCTGCTTTGCTCAACACCGACGTGAAGCCCGTAATTACCAACACGTTCGCTGAATAATCCGAAGAAATTAGTTGCAGTAGCCGCAACTGTAAAAGCTCCCAGTGAAGCAACGATCGCACAGGCTGCAGCGACCCGTATTATCCTCCTGCGTTTATTGAGCTTTATAACTTTTGTTTCCTCCAGACTATCCAATGTGTCTGTTACGACCTTGTGAAAGTTTTCAGGGGGTTCGGGGTATGCATTGTCAAATGCATTTTTTTCTATAATTTTCATAATGACCTCTCCTTTCGTTTTATTCATTAATTAGATACTTTGAGACGAAAAACGGTTCATTTTTTCTTCAATTTTTTTGGACTTGATATATAAAAAAATAAACCGCCTGCTCAATTATAATAACGAGTAAGCGGTTATAATTATATTCCGGAAAAAAATTTATGATATTATACTTCCATGAATAATATACACAATCCTCAGAATTTGAATTTTGTAGTATTGTTCTTGTATCCGTCGCTGGTATCGATCTCACGAACTGCTGCTTTGACCTTAAGAATTTTCGAGGGAGTCATAATAAGCTCATCAGCCTTTGCAAGAAGCAATACTTTTGTTACTGCGGTATCAGACGCAAGCTCTCCACAGATGGAGACCTTCTTATTATATTTATGAGCGTTATCGACTGCGATTTTTATCAGTCGCCTGATGGCAGGATGATATGGACGGTAAAAATCTACCAGCTTCTGATTTTCTCTGTCCATTGCGAGGGTATACTGAATAAGATTGTCAGTTGAAATAATAATAAAATCCACAACCTCACAAATATCGTCTGATATAAGAGCTGCGGCCGGTGTTTCTATCATTACGCCAAGCTTTACATCGTCGCTGTAGGGGACACCCTGCAGCCGAAGCTCATCCTTGATTTTTTCAATTTCCCTCTTTACATAGTCTATTTCTTCCATACTGCTTATCATCGGAAGAACGATCGAAAGCTTACCGTAAACAGATGCTTTGTACAGAGCGCGAAGCTGTGTTCTGAGAAATTCAGGGTTTTCCAGAGATATCCTTATTCCCTTGAATCCAAGGGCAGGATTTTTCTCGTGGGGGATATCAAGATAATCCATACCTTTTCCTGAACCGCCGTTTACAGTATTAATAACAACGCCCTTGTCACCAAAGGCTTTCAGTATTGTCTTATATGTTTCTATCTGTTCGGTCTCATCGGGGCTTTTTTCCCTGCTCATAAAAAGCATATCGCTTCGGAATAATCCGATGCCCTCCGCATCGTTTTCTTTTGCCTTTTCGATATCATCAATACTGCCTATATCGGCTGTGAGACGAATATATTGTTTATTCTTCGTTTCAGAGGGCAGACCGATCTGCCTTTTTAGTCTTTGCTGCTGTTTCAGATACCTTTCACGTTTAGCATTATAAAGGGCCATAGTATTTCTATCAGGCTCGATAATAACCTTTCCCAGCTGACCGTCGATAATAGCTTGTTTTCCGTTGTATCCGGCCAGGGGCTCGTGTATCTGAATAACGGAGGGGAGACCCATAGTTCTTGCAATAATTGCAGTATGTGAATTCTGAGAACCGTCATTTGTAACAAATCCAAGCAGGTTGCTTTTTTTAAAGGACATCGTATCACTGGGTAACAGGTCAATAGCTGCAACTATCACAGGCTCATCATCACCAATTGATTCATTAACCTCGTCCTTTTGCTGCAGGATCTGAAGAAGGATGTGTGAAGCATCAATGATATCATTGCACCGCTCACGGAAATAGTCATCATTCAATTGCCTGAACATATTTGCTATCTTAGTAGAAGCATTGTAAACAGCAACCTCCGCATTCTTTTTCTTTTTTATGGCTGTTTCAACAAGATTAACAAACTTAGAATCCTCAAGTATCATCATGTGTGTTTTGAAAATTACAGATTCTTTCTTTGTCACTCTTTCCTTGGCATTATCATAAATCTTTTCAAGCCTTGCCTTTGCAAGCTCAACACCTTCATGGTATCTCTCCAACTCAGCTTCGATATCATCTATTTCATAATCAGGCAGATCAAGTAAACTGTTGTTAAAGAAATAGACCTTACCAATTGCGATACCAGTTGAAACTCCTCGTCCCATAAGTTCCTTCATAAATATCACCTCCGTATCCATCAAATATACATACTTTTACCTACTATAATTAAACTACTTTTCTTACAAAATGTCAAGTATTTTTATACCTATATTTGTATAAAAATCATAAAAATCTGATAAACCGGAATTAATGAATAACTAATAAATAATAATTTATAATTATGGTTGTCGCTGTCGCTTCTTGTATGGCAAGCTTTTTGCAGTGCGTATGTACATTTGCTTCGGTGAACTGATACGGAGGTACGTATGCAGCTGCTGATTTCGTATATACTGGTCGCTTTGTTGCTTTCTGACCGTACATAACCAACCGGAAAAGCCGTACATACTTTCCAGATTCCACCGCAAGGGTTTAACGAGGGAAATATAAAAGGCAGGACAAGCTATATACGAACAGACCGTTCCCCATAATAATACCGCATTAACCACCTCCGCGCAACGATAGTATATGTACGCACGACGGACCAAGAGTAATCGAGCGATAACGCGAAATAGAGATCACAGGTACCGTGCCGAGCGATAATGCGAATCGCTCAGTGCGAGCACGCACC
>CAMVQZ010000064.1 GCA_947169745.1 uncultured Clostridia bacterium | reverse complement strand
AGAGCGAGTGTAAACGAGCGATAACGCGAATCGCTCAGTGCGAGCACGCACCGCGCGTTAGTGCAAAATAATTCTGGGAAAAAACAGGCGCTCAGTGATAGGGGAGTGAAACTCCGAAAGTCAGAATAAACAAGCCGCAAGAAGCAGCCTGTGAGGGCTGCGGCGGCGAGGGGTGGGAGCATTGTCTGAGGCGGTGAGCGCCGGATGCCGCGCGACGGTAGTTTATGTACGCACGACAGAGCGAGTGTAAACGAGCGATAACGCGAATCGCTCAGTGCGAGCACGCACCGCTTCTGGGGTTTATTTTTTTTGGAGAATATGATATAATCAGGGTGTCCGGAAAACGGATAAAAAATAAAATGTAAGGAGTAAGAAATATGGATATAGTTTGTTTGGATCTTGAGGGCGTACTGGTTCCGGAGATATGGATAGCATTTTCCGAGGCAAGCGGTATTCCGGAGCTTAAAAAGACCACCAGAGACGAGCCCGACTATGATAAGCTCATGACATGGAGACTGGGGGTTCTGAAGGAGCACGGATTAGGACTGAAGGAGATACAGGATACAATCGCAAAGATCGACCCGATCCCCGGCGCAAGAGAATTTCTTGACGAGCTTCGTTCTATGACCCAGGTTATTATCATCAGCGACACCTTCACACAGTTTGCAAAGCCTCTTATGGAGAAGCTGGGCTGGCCGACTATCTTCTGCAATTCTCTTGAGGTAGCAGACAACGGCGAGATCACAGGCTTCAGGATGAGAATTGAAAATTCAAAATATACAACAGTCAAGGCGCTGCAGTCTATCGGATATAACACCATAGCCAGCGGAGACAGCTATAACGACCTTGGAATGATAAAAGCCAGCAAAGCCGGCTTCCTCTTCAAGAGCACAGAAAAGATCAAGGCTGATAATCCGGAGTTCCCGGCATTTGAGACCTATGATGAGCTTCTTGAGGCGATCAAAAACAGTCTGGACTGATAAAAAATTCCCGGAGATCCTTCTTTTGGATCCCCGGTTTTTTTCATCCGCGGTTTTTTCTTCCGGTAATTATTATTCCTATAGTGTAAAATACAAGCGCTGCCGCAACAAGATATAGGATGCTTTCCAGTGTTGTCACATCGTGGTTGGAAATGTTAAAATCCACCCCCATATCAAGCCGGAACTCATTTACAGCGTCAGCCCGGACGCCGCCGCCTTCCGGTATTTTACGGAAGCTTTCCTTTATCGGATCCTCCATAAGTATCTTACGGAATATGGAAGCGGCGTGGGACACAGGGAAAAATTCTATAATATACTGTATGGACTTATCAGTGGATCCGATGGGAAGATATATTCCGGTTATAAAGCCGATAAGTGTTCCGATTATAGTACTTGCAGTGGCAAAGGCGCCCTGACTGTTAAAAAGGCAGACCACAAGATACATCAGTGAGGAGCTTGTCAGAACAGAAACAAATACAGCGCCCGATATTTTCAGAAATTGCATAGCGGATAATAAGCCGTAGCCTTTGACGGCAAAATATATTTCTGTTATCCCAAGTGCAAAGAAGGACATTATAAGTCCCACTATAAAGGAGCTTAGTATGTATCCGCCTGCGATAGAACTGGTTCTTATAGGGGAGCAGCGGAAATCCTTGTAGATTTTTTTGGTCTTGTCCTCAACCATAATGCCAAAGGAGCCCAGTGTGGTGGAAATCGGGGTCACGGCCAGGATACCTGCCATTATCCAGCTATCCATAAGGCGTTTCGGATCCTCTAATTTATCCTCAAAGCTTTTTACAAGCTGATCCCCCAGAAACAGTACATACAGCCCCAGGACAATGAGCACAGCCAGCAGTGAAAAGAATACCGAGCTCTTATCTCTGAAAAAAACCTTCAGATTACGTTTCATAAATGCTGTCACTTCTCTGTCCCTCCTTGTCTGGTTATCTCGATAAACGCATCATCCATCGTTCCGCTTATAACTTCAATGCCTTCGATATCATCCCGGAATCTGTCTATATACGGAAGAGAATGCATCGTATCCGGGAGATTGACCTTTATAGTGCCGGCGTTTTCGGATATTCTGATATTATCATTTTCAAGAGCACTTTTTATGCTGTCGTATTTTTCTTTCTTCGGAGTAAGCTTCAGAAAATCTCCGGCAAATTTTTCTTTGAGCTGCTGAGGAGTTCCTCTTGCTGTGACTCTGCCGTCATTTATGACCACAACATAGTCCGCTTCAGCCGCCTCCTCCATATAATGCGTTGTGAGAAATACTGTCATTCCCGTTTCCAACTGCAGCTTTCTGATAGTATCCCACACGCTTTTTCTTGTCTGGGGATCAAGGCCTGTAGTGGGTTCATCAAGAAACAGCACCTGTGGGGTATTGACAAGCGCTCTGGCAATATCCGCCCTTCTGCGCTGACCGCCGGAAAGCTTGCCGTAATATCTTCCGGCAAATTCCTCTACCTCTGCTTCCTGTATTGCCTTTTCCGCTGCTTCCCTGAGCTTTTTACCCCTGAGACCATAAAGGCTGCCGCGCATTATGATATTTTCCCTGACTGTGAGATTTTTATCCAGCATATTGTCCTGAAATACTGCGCCGATCATATTCCGTATCTTTACATCGTCCTTTCCCACCATCAGATCGCCTATCCTGATCTCTCCGCTATCCTTTTTCAGGAATGTTGTGATTATATCTATGGTGGTGGATTTTCCAGCGCCGTTGGGACCCAGAAACGCAAATAGCTTTCCTTTCTCTACGTAAAAGCTTATTCCCTTGACCGCCTGGACTTTGCCGTATGATTTTTTCAGCCCGGACACATCAATGATCCTTTCCTGCATATTGTGACCTCCTCTATCTCATATTAATTACAGGCCTCTTCTTTACATCTCTATAATATCATATTTCCCCTCCCTTCACAACCAGCGTCGACGCTGGCCGCCGCAGCCCTTACGGGCTGCTATATGCGGCTGGTTTTTACTAACTTCTATCATATCACTCTCTCGGCACAGAGCGCCTGTTTCTCCCAGAATTATTTTAGCAGCGTGACGCTGCACCCGTGTTCGGTGCGTGCTCGCACCACTGGGGTTGACAAAATGGGGGACGTGTGGTAGTATATGTGTAGTACAACTTCTCAACACAAAAATAAGCGATATTAAAATTCACACAGCGAATGGATATCGACTGGAGGTCATCAGAATGAAATTCGGAGAAAAGCTGATAAAACTCAGATCCAGTAATTCTCTCACACAGAGCGAGGTAGCGAAGGCAGTTGGTATCAGCCGCAGGAATTATATAAGCTATGAAACAGAGGGAAGATACCCCAGGAACCGGGATATATACCGCCGGCTTTCTGAGGTATTCGGGTGTGACGTGAATTACCTGCTGACAGAGGATGAGGAATTTATTGCCAGAGCAGGAGAAGAATTTGGTGCTTCCGGTAAAAGGGAGGCCGAAAAATTAGTTGGTCAGCTTGTAGGGATGTTTGCCGGCGGAGAGCTTTCAGAGGATGATAAGGATGCTGTTATGAGGGCTCTGACCCAGGCTTATTTCGAGTGTAAGCAGGATAATAAAAAATACGCTCCCAAGAAGGAACAGGGGAACGCATAGACAGAAGTCAGGAGGCAGAGATTGGATTCAGCAGAAATATTCAGACAGGCAGACAGTCTGGTCAGAAGATGCGGATGCCGGGATTCAAGGGAAATAGCGGCTTCGCTGGGGATCAGGATATATTATCGGTCAGATTTCAAAAAGCTTCTGGGGATGTATACATATCAGTGGAAGCACAGGATGATATTTATCAGCGATAAGCTGGATCACTATCTGGAGCAGATGGTTATTGCCCACGAGATAGGCCACGACATAAGGCACAGGGAGCTTGCAGCCAGATGCGGTATGCAGGAATTCAGCCTTTTCCGGATGAATAACAGCATAACAGAATACGAAGCGAATGTTTTTGCGGCGCATCTTCTTCTGGATAACGACGAGGTCATTGCCTGCGCAAGGAAGGGCTATGATGTGGTACAGACTGCAGCTGCTCTGAATTCGGAGGTCAATCTTGTGCTGATAAAGCTGCAGGAGATGACAAAATTAGGATATGACCTGACCCTTCCATATCAGCCGGACAGCCGGTTTCTGAAAAATATAAGATTATAAAAAAGCTCCTC
This sequence comes from uncultured Clostridia bacterium, assembly GCA_947169745.1. Lineage (GTDB taxonomy): Bacteria > Bacillota > Clostridia > Oscillospirales > Acutalibacteraceae > UBA1213. Next base: position 9,206 of record CAMVQZ010000064.1, on the reverse strand, counting down.
CTCATATGCGGGGGGAGCCTTTTCTTATAAACGGATATTCAATTTTATCCTCCAGAAGTCCGGAATAAGCTCTGACCTTTCTGAAGGTATTACCCATCATTTCCCGTTCACGATAGGAGCGGATGCTGTCCATATCGAAATCAGCATAGAACAGACCTTCTGTTTTTTCATCGGCAAGAAGCAGGGTGTTGTCTGTACATTCTCCGTTTTCATCCCAGCAGACAGGGCTGTATGCACACGAACATCCGGCATTTATGCCCTCAGGATTTGCCATTGCCACGCCGCACATATTTTCATATGCTCTTGTGGAGAGAGCCTGGAGACGAGGCCGCATACTTTTGCAGTCATTGGGGGACAAGTATTATTTCTGCGCCTCTGAGCATAAGCATTCTGGCGCTTTCGGGGTATTCCCGGTCATAGCAGATCATTATCCCCAGCTTTATTCCCTCAAATTCGCATACCATAAAGCTGTCACCGGGTTCCAGTATTCTTTCATCAGCGAAATCACAGGTGTGAACCTTTGAATATTTCATCAGTATTTTTCCGTCCCTGCCGATGACAAATGCCGAATTCTGCGGATTATTTTTTCCCTTTGTCAGTGCGGTTGCCACCAGCCCGATGCCGGTTTCTTCTGCCTTTTTGCAAAGGGGGCGGATATCCTCTTCAGTCAGTGCCCGGTCATTACTGATGGTGAGGTCATAACCGGTTATAAAGCATTCCGGCAAGAGAAGAATATTGGCGTTGTTTCTTTTTGCCTCAGACATACAGACGATAACAGTTCGGATATTTTCTTCATATGCCCCGGGTACGGAGTGTTTTTGCAGGATCGCAGTCCGGAATATCATTGTATTTTCTCCTTTCCGTGGGGAAGAAAGCCCTTTGAATAAAGGTGCTTCGGTGTTTAAGAATCGGCGGAAAAGCGTTAAGCTTTGTCTGTTTTATAGTCAGGTGTAATATAGTTTACGTTATAGGAATTGCAGACGCCCCTGGTTATAGCTTCGGGATTTTTTATTATCCATTTTGCGATTTCCGGGAAATCGTGGAAATCCACCTCGATGTATACAGCGTCACAATTTGTTTTTCTCAGCTCTGCCAGATCGGGTCTTTCGATAATACCGTAATCGTATTTACCGGGGGTTATAGCCTGAACAGAATCGTAAATAGGCTGAGCCAGATTTATGCTTCTTTCAGTTTTGCTGTATACCATACACATAGTGCCGCTGTAGGGATATTCAGGGCTGCGGCCGTTAGTGTGAATGGGAATATACAGATCTGCACCCCAGTTGTTGCCCTCGTCTATGCTGTCAAACATATCCTGATCCTTGACAGCCTTTCTGACCTCGAAGCCGCATCTTGCAAGAGACTTTTTTGTTGCCTCAGCAATGATGTTGCACTGGTCACATTCCGAGGTATTGCCCCAGGAATAGAAATTACGGAACTGGTTGGATGGGCTGAGATATATCTTTTTTCCGGCTTTTACCACCACCTTGCAGGAGGCTTCTTTTCCGTTGTAGGTGCGTCCGGTTATCCAGGCAGTGCCGTTGCCTTCAGCCCGGAATTCTCCTGTCCAGTTTGTTTTTGTCATTTTTACGATGGAGCTGTTGCTGGTGCGGAAGCTTCTCACTGCAGCGGCAGAGCCGTCGGGAAGCTTTGCGGAGAGGGAATAGCTTTCTCCCACACCCATTGAGAGGATACCCTTGTCAAGTCTGACCTGAGAAGGAGACTGTTTGACAGTTATCCGGCATATTTCTTTTCTGTTCCCGGATGTTGCGGGGATATTGACAGCTCCGCATCCCAGGGCGCTGATATTTCCATTTTCATCTATTCTTGCGATTTTTTAATTGTCGCTCTGGAATCCGGTTCCGGGCTGCGATGCTGTGAGACGGAAGCTTTCCCCGAGTCCGAGGCTGAGGACAGTCTTATTAAGTCCCACCCCGCCGGAGGCAGCGGAAACTGACAGCGCAGCGCTGATAACAGTCTGTGTCATACATAATGCTGCGGCGATACACCAAATGCGGAAAACAAAGCCTTTTCTTTTTTTCATTTGATCATCCACTGTTTTATAATAAATACAGGACACCCGCTTATGGGTGTCCGTTTCCTGCCGATGAACGGCTAATCAGTCATTGTTTTCTATTTTGAGAAGATAGAGCTTATCCTTGACATTGAAGCCGGATTTACCCCAGAGGGCAACTGCGGAAGCATTTCCGATATGAGTATAAAGCACAGGAATAAATCCTCTGTCAATTATTTCATTAACAGTATGGATACACATCATATATCCGTAGCCCTTTTTACGCTCGTCAGAAAGAACGGCGATGGACTTTATCCGGAGATATTTGTCTGCGGTACCACCGATAACTGAATCTGCAACTATTCTTCCGTTTTTGAGGAGAGCATAGATATCATTTTCCAGATATTCAGCCAGTTTTCTTTCAAATTTATCTGTCCAGCGGAATTCTTCCTTGAGGGAAGAGTAAAAATCAGTTATGAGACGGACATGCTCAGGATTGTTTTTATCGATCTTGATTATTTCTTCATCCTTTTCAGTTTCGGAAGCAGGAATATCCGTTACCTTTTCTCCTGTATATGTGTATACAGCAAGAGAGAATTCATCCTTGACTATATAGTTGATCTCAAGTGTGGTGAGAGCATAAAGATCAGAAAAGCTGCTGGAAACGTCCTGCTTGAGATAGATCTCAGCCCTGGGAATTTTGCAGTCCCTGAGGAAACGGCAGATATCAATGAGCTTGTTTGTATCATCCTTTATGGCTGAGGATGTCCAGAGCCAGACCTTCGGTCCTCTTTTTGCAGTAAGTATGACAACATTCTTGTGATCTGAATATATATTGTAGCTTCCGTCCTTGCGGGCAGATTCTATCGCATTGAATGTAAGAGAATCATTGATGTATTCCTTGTTATTGAATATCTCGTCATCGCCGGATATTTTTTCAAAAATAGTAGCCATAATTCTTTCCTCCCTGAAAAAATGCATTTGCATAATACACCATTATTTTATACTATTTTTTCTGTTTTTTCAATATGTCAGCAGTATTTTTTGCAGCTGATTATATAAAATAATGATATTTATCAAAAAATATATTTTTATGATTGATTTTAGTGGGTTAGGAATGTATAATATTCTATGGAAAAAATCTGAGGGGGAGAGGGCATATGGTAAGCAGGGAATTTACCATTAAAAATGCGGTAGGTCTGCATATGAGACCGGCTGCTGTTTTTGCAAATGAGATGGGTATGTTTGAATGCAAGGTCACTATTGTATACGGAGATAACAAAGTGAATGCAAAAAGCCTGCTGAGTATAATCGCTGCGTGTATCAAATGCGGAACCGTCATTACAGTGATCTGCGAGGGAGCGGACGAACAGGCTGCTCTTGATAAGGCAGAAGAGCTCATTGACTCCGGCTTCGGGGAATGAGCGTCCGTTACTTTTTAACTAATTCCCTTCCGTCCGGTATTTCCGGGCGGTTTTTTCGCTAATGCGGTAAAAACGAAGCTTCATCAGCCCTCGGTTTAAGAGGCTTTGGTTCTTAAATTGATCGTTATGAAATAATAAAAGCAGCTGCCTGATTGATTGCAGCTGCTTTTTTTGACGCAAAATTCAAAGTATACGATTAACTTGAAAACAGTATTATCAAGAAGTCTTGAATCTGGACTTGAAGGTCATACTGTCATAGATACCGCCGCCGAAGCGTGAATTGATTATGTAATAATCATCAATGTGAGTGGAGCTGTTCTCGTCGCCGGAGCTGATATCAAAGATATAGTATTCTACAGCTTCGCCGTTGTTATCCACGGTGGTTTTTCCCTTTGAGACTGCAATAATGTTGTCGCCTCCCAGATATCCCAGAAGAAGATCCTTTGCCTCTTCCTCTGTTATCTCATCTGAGGGAAGAGAGTAATCCTCAGATCCCTCAGCGCTTTCAGTACTCTCTGCGCTTTCCGCGCTTTCTTCGCTTTCCTCACTGCTTTCATCAGAGTCGTCTCTCTTGTAGCTGTAGGTTGCTTCAAAGGCCTCACTGTCATAAACTCCGCCGTCCGTGCGGCTGCAGGCAACGTAGTAATAATCAATATGGCTGTTTGTGATGCCGTTATTTAGTCTGACATCAAACTCCATAAAATATTTGCCGGTATTATCCACATTCACAGTAACTGTTTCCGTATATCTTGCATTGAGGTTGCTGTCCTCGCCGTCAGCATTGAGGAATTTCAGAAGGATCTTCTGCGCATCATCCTGTGTGACTGTATCTGTTATCTGATCGCCGGAGCTTTCCTCTGCTGCAGAGCTTTCTGCTGAGGAGCTTTCTGTGCTTTCTGTGCTTTCGGTACTTTCGGTGTTTTCTAAGCTTTCAGTATTGTCGGTGCTTTCCTCGCTGCTTTCTGTATCGGAAGAGCTGCTTTCCCCGGAGTTATCTGCGGAGGAGCTTTCTGCTGCGGAGGTCACTGATGCTGTTGAGACTTCTGAGGAAGCAGAGTCTGATGCTGTCGAGCTTGCTTTTGAGGATTCTTCGTTATTCATTTTATTACAGCCGGTCACTGCAGCTGTCATTGCGGCAGCAAGCAGGGATACAAGAGCTATTCTGGTTATCTTTTTCATTGTGTACACTCTCCTGAATATAATATGCCGAATACTATCGAAATTTGGTTTCTGCTGATATTATATATCACCCAAAATTGGATTACAAGGATAAATTTTGACGAATATAACTAAAACCAAGCCCTTGAATTGTGCAGTTTTTAATACAGACAATTAAAAAGCAATTGATGTCAGTGATTCCATAACAATGTGCTGTCAAAAAAAGTCCTGCCGGAAAAACCGACAGGACTCAAGGTTCTGATCTTTATTAATGGTTTTTATCAGCCAAGCTCAGCAAAATACTTGATAGTTCTTACCATCTGGCTTGTGTAGCTGTTCTCGTTGTCATACCATGAAACGACCTGTACTTCATAAAGATCGTCAGCGATCTTGCTTACCATTGTCTGTGTAGCATCGAAGAGTGAACCAAACTTCATACCGATAACGTCAGAAGAAACGATCTGCTCCTCGTTGTAGCCGAAGGACTCAGAAGCAGCAGCCTTCATAGCAGCATTGATGCCTTCCTTTGTAACGTCAGCGCCCTTTACAACAGCTGTAAGGATAGTTGTTGAACCTGTGGGAACCGGTACACGCTGAGCGGAACCGATGAGCTTGCCGTTAAGTTCAGGAATAACAAGGCCGATAGCCTTTGCAGCACCTGTTGAGTTAGGAACGATGTTAGCAGCACCTGCTCTTGCTCTTCTGAGGTCGCCCTTTCTGTGAGGACCGTCAAGGATCATCTGATCGCCTGTGTAAGCATGGATAGTGCTCATGATACCGCTCTGGATGGGAGCATAGTCATTAAGAGCCTTAGCCATAGGAGCGAGGCAGTTTGTTGTGCATGAAGCAGCTGAAATGATCTTGTCCTCAGCTGTAAGAGTTTTCTCATTTACGCTGAATACAACAGTCTTGAGGTCGCTTCCGGCAGGAGCAGAAATAACAACCTTCTTAGCGCCTGCATCGATGTGAGCCTGTGACTTATCCTTTGAGCAATAGAAGCCTGTGCACTCGAGAACAACGTCTACGCCGATCTCGCCCCAGGGAAGCTCAGCAGCGTTAGCCTTAGCATAGATAGTAAGAGTCTTGCCGTCAACTGTGATAGTACCAGCCTCGTCATCAGCCTCTACTGTGTGAAGGTTCTCGCCGATCTTTCCGCAGTATCCGCCCTGAGCGGTATCATACTTAAGAAGATTTGCAAGCATTGAGGGCTTTGTAAGATCGTTGATAGCAACGACTTCATAACCTTCTGCACCAAACATCTGTCTGAATGCAAGACGACCGATACGGCCAAAACCATTAATAGCAACTTTAACTGACATGGGTATTACCTCCTAATATTTGTTACTGTTATTATTTTACAGCATTTCAAAGAAAAATACAAGTGTTTGTAGAAAAATTAACGGATTAATTTGTATTTTAAAATAGACAATATTATTTATAGCAATCCGGAATAATAATATCAAAGTCCCGGTCTTTATTTTCCGGGAGAAGCAGGGAGTCCCGGATAAATAAAAGAGGCTGCCGCAAAATCGGAATTAAGCAGCAGCCATATATTATATTTTATTATTCGTCTGAGCTCATTTCGTCCAGCAGACGGAAGATTTCGTCGTAGTCCTCATCAGACTTGTCCGGACCGAAAATATTGTCCTCGCTGTCGTCAAAGAGAACGTCCTCGGTTTTTGCAGGAACAGGCTCGGGTATCTCTGCCGCCTGCTCCGTCGGCTCAGCTGCAGTAACTTCGGCTGCAGCTACTTCTGCCTCCGGCTCTGTGACTACCGGCTCCGGCTCTTCAGCTACCGGTTCCGGCTCTGCAACCTTTGGCTCTTCAGCTACCGGCTCCGGCTCTGCAGCCTTTGGCTCTTCGGCTACCGGCTCCGGCTCTGCAGCCTTTGGCTCTTCGACCTCCGGCTCCGGCTTTGCAGATTCCGGCTCTTCGGCTTCTGGTTCATCATCAACAGACAATCTGTTCAGAGTGAATTCCTCTTCTTCTTTTTCTTCGATAGCCTTTCTGATGCCGGAAATATCGATTCTTCCGGTATCCTCAAACCTGAGAACTGAACCGCTGAAGGGCTCCGGCTCCGGGAGCTCGTCGTCGTCTGTTTTCAGAAGAGAGATTCTGTTTACGGAGGGCTTTGTTCCTCTGAGCTTGACCTCAGGAGCGTCCTCGCCGATGTAATTTCCTTCCTCATCATAATCGTCATCATCTCCAAGGCTTTCCTTGGCAGCTCTGATATTTCCCTTTATGAAGGATGCGGCATAACCGCAGAGGGCGATGTCGATAATGCAGGTAAGAACTCTTGATACTGTGGGCGTTGCAACGAATTTATCAATGCTTCCCGCATCGGCAGAAGCCTCAGCCGGGAAAGCCATTTTAAGAATGATATCTGCAGTTGTTATAAGACAGCATACGACAAAGCATATGCCGTAGAGGGTTGAGCGGCGGAAAGCCACATCTGTTTTCAGTCCGCCCAGGAGCATTGACTGATAGAATATGAACAGTACAAGGAAGGATACGGAAAGAACGTCAAACATTTCTGTTGCGTGTATTGATACCCTTGAATACTCTATGAACAGTGATATAAGTCTCAGCATACCCCACAGGTGGAGAACTATTCCCAGGAGGGGACGTCTCGTGATTCCGTTGTGACCGGTGAAGGATATACACGACTCATATATCAGCACTCCGCCTCCCAGGATGGAGAATATGCTTTTCAGCGTATCCACTAAAACAGAGGAGGATGACCCCACAGAGATCAGGGTCGCGATTCCGGAGGCGATAATGGCTACCGCAGCAGTAAAGCCGAAAAAGGCGGCTGTGATGTTTTTTTCTATTGATATCTTCAGGCTGTATTTTCTGTCGGAGATGCAGAAGGCATATCCGGTAATAAGAAGGATACCCATCGAGGCAAGAAAGATAAAGCCGCATATTTCGGAGTTTATAAAAAAGCTTTTTCCGGTGACAGTGAAAAAGGTATCCAGTATCTTTGTCAGACCGCCGATAACTCCGAGGATAAGTGCAGGTATCCAGAATTTTTTTATTTTCATAGATCAGATCTCCCTTATTAAATTAGACTCCGCGCTGTGAAATGGGGATGTATTCTTTGTTATGCACCATTGAGCGGTATGCGGGACGTATGATCCTTCCGCCGTAGGTAACCTCTTCGATCCTGTGAGCGCACCAGCCGGCTATTCTCGAAACAGCAAACAGCGGTGTGAACATTTCGCTGGGGATGCCAAGCATATCATAGACAAATCCCGAATAAAAATCAACATTGGCACAAATCACCTTTGAGCTTCCCTTGACCTCCTTCATAACCTTCGGGGTCAGCTTTTCGACTGTTCTGTAAAGCTCAAATTCAGCTGTCATATTCTTTTCTTTTGCGATCTTTTCCGCAGTGCTTTTCAGGATGACTGCTCTCGGATCCGAAAGGGTGTATATAGCGTGTCCGAAGCCGTAGATCAGCCCGGAGCCGTCGCCCTTTTCCTTTTTGATAACGGAGGCCAGGTGGTTATAAATCTGATCCTCGTCTGTCCAGTCGCTGACACATTCCTTCAGCTCATTCATCATTGATCTTACTCTCAGATTGGCTCCGCCGTGACGGGGACCCTTTAGCGAACCGATGGCTGCAGCGATTGCGGAGTAGGTGTCTGTTCCGGAGCTGGAGAGAACCCTTGTGGTAAATGTGGAGTTATTTCCGCCGCCGTGCTCTGCATGGAGTATCATACACAGATCAAGAAGCTTGGCCTCTGAATCAGTAAAGGTCTTATCAGCCCTCAGTGCGCGGAGTATTGATTCGCTTGTGGAAAGCGTCAGGTCTACCGGGTGGAAAAACATACTTTTTTTATCAAAGGCTCTGCGCTTGACCTGATATGCATATGTCATTATCGTGGGCAGGGATGCTATCAGCTGGATGGACTGTCTCATCGTATTTTCCAGAGAAGTGTCATCTGGGGTCTCGTCAAAGGTGTAAAGCCCCAGTACTGAATGAGCCAGCTTGTTCATAATATCAATTGAGGGGAGCTTCATTATCATGTCCTCCGCAAAGTGATGCGGCAGTTCTCTGTAGCTTCCCAGGATATCCTTGAATCTCTCCAGGTGAGGCTCGTCCGGCAGACTGCCGAAAAGCAAAAGCCACGCTGTTTCTTCAAATCCAAAACGATTTTCTCTCAGGCAGGCGTCTACAAGATCCTTTACGTCATAGCCCCTGTATGTGAGTTTTCCCTCATCCGGGATCCTCTCACCGTCTGCAATAAGGAAACCATGAACATTACATATGTTTGTGAGCCCTGCCATAACTCCGGTACCGTCCGGATTGCGGAGACCTCTCTTTACTCCGTAGGTCAGGTAATCCTGGCTGTTGAAGCCGTTATGACTCCGGTATTCGTCGCAAAGCTCAGTAAGCTTATCTCTATAATTAGTCGGATATGTCATATTATCCCTCTTTTCCTCTACAAAATGATACACCTAACATTGTACCCCTTTTCCCTCCTTCTGTCAAGAACACCCGCGCCAGCGTCGACGCTGGACCCGTGTTCGCGTAGTCGCTCATTCCATTCGCTCTGTCGTGCGTACATAAACTACCGTCGCGCGGCATCCGGCGCGCATCACC
>CAMVQZ010000063.1 GCA_947169745.1 uncultured Clostridia bacterium | reverse complement strand
AAAAAATTATGCTCGAAATCTGACGCGCAATCTCTGTGCGGTGTTGCCTTAAGTTTCCGGTATTATTAAGAAAAATCCCGACATAAAAGTGTCAGGATTTTCGCTCTTGGTTTTCGGTTATCATACAGCCGTCCGGGGCATCATATGGTATGCTACTTCGCTTTCCGGTATTTTTTTATAATATGTATCAGGAAAATGATACCTCCGATAATACAGCCTGCCCCTGCAAATATTACTATAAATGCAAAGGATGAATAGCTCCGGGAAGCAAACTCTATCCTGACATCCTCAGGCTTATCCGGGTCGACCAGCAGTATCACCTTTTTTCCCACGTTATCCCTGGAATCCACCCCAAGCTTTCTGGCAACAGATGTACTTATCTGACTGAATGTCTTTTTATATTTTTTCCCCTTATAATTGTAGCTGAATACAGCGGAATATCTGGTAACGCTGCTTTTATTTGTTCTGACACTTTGCTGTATCTTCTCATCATAGATATTTATAAAATCAATCGTTGCCTCTACCTCATCTGCTTTTCCCACAAATGCCTTGTCGCTGACATATGCTTCATATGTATTTTTGCAGAGGAGCCCTCCCATAACAACAAATGACAGACCGGTAAGTATAAGAAGTATTGACAGCAAGGTCTTTATCCACAGAAGATTACTGCGGCCGGCTATATTTTCATTCCGGCGAGGATAGATTCCCCTGCCGGATCCTGCAGGATCGTCTCCGCTGTCAGTACTATCACTGTTTGATGGCGACAGATCCACCGTAGGATATCCCTGCAGGTAATAATCATCATCCCCGGAAGGAAGCCTCCCGTTTTTTTCACTACTGTTTTCTTTATCACTCAATCCTATCACATCCTGTCATATCTGTTTCCGTATCTGTCTCTGAGCTCCTGCTCCCTTTTCTTGTTTTTTGACCTGATAACAAGCGCCAAAATAAAGATACCGGCTCCGAGAGCGGTAAATATCAGATATGCAAAGCTGACATCGGGGCCTCCGATACTCATTCTGGCATCATAGGGATTATTTTTATTGATATATACAGGAATTATCTTTCCCTCCGGATTCCCGTAACTAAGCCCATAGGATTTAGCAGTAGACGCGCTCATATTAGTCAGCCTGACCCGGTAGTCCCTTTCGTTATATGTATAAACAACGGAAACATGATACACTGTCTTGAGTTTTTTTCCTGAGCGTTTCAGTGAAGATTCCACCTTTTCAACTGTGGCATTTACTGATGTGCAATTATTCTCAAATTCCTTGCTTTTCTGATATTTGTCCTCAGACGTACTGAAAAGATATATCCCCAGCACGACAAACAACAAGCCAACCACCAGCATAAAGCCTATTGCTGTTCTGGTCGCACGGGCATTCATCTGCGCAGAATTCCTGTTGACGCTGAAGCCCGGGTTCGTATCATTTCCGCCGAAGCTGTAACTGAAAACGCTGTCGTTTCTGATACTGAAGGGTGCATCCGCCGGTGTATTCTGAGGCTGCTTATCTGCAAAGGGATCCTTCTGAGCCCTGAGATCCTCAAAGGTCTCACCGGAGCTGTCCACATTTTCCATTGTAAGAGAATTCTGAACTCTGCTCTCGTTCTCCCAGGGCAGAGGCTGCTGTTCGCTTCGGAGAGCGCTTCCGAAGAAACCGCTGTCCGACCCGAAGGGATCTGATGACCGGAGATCCTTTTCGATCTCGCTCCAGCTGCTGCCGGCCTCACCGTAATCAGACGAATCACCATAAAATCTGTCATCAGTATTATAATCATCCATTGAATAATCATCATCTGAAAAACCGTTTTTCATATTACACCTTCGAGTATATAATTGTATACCTGAATTATAGCATATTTTTTATTTTTTGGGTACTGAATCACAGGCTTTTACAAAAATTATATACAGCTGCCCTTCAGCCTCACAGATGGTACTTCTCGTGGAGCTTGTCACAGATATATGACACAGGTATAGTCAGAAGTCCCCACAAAAAGCTGTACACGAGGCAGACCTGTCCCCAGATATTACCCGGCAGTCTTGAATAATCCCATACTCCCTGACCTCCCCAGATATTCACGATACAGCCTACTATAAATTCCACACCTGTTATGATACCGCTCCCCAAAAGGCATTTTTTGAATACAGACCTGCAGTCAATAAGTCTGAAAACCCTGTATAACAAAAGAAAGCATACTCCGCCGGTGAGTATCATCGACCAATGAGTATACCTTCTCCATAGTAATTCTATCAGACCGTAGGACAGACCTCCGATCATAAAAAGTATTATATTACACCCCACACGCCTTTTCATTCCATCACCCCACGGATATATTATCCGCAGTTTTCCGGAATCAATGCAGGTATTACTGTATAAAGTTTATTATCCTCCGGCAGCCATCAGCCTCACAGCCTCGGCACATATAAGAGCGTGCTTCCAGAAATTACCAACATCAATGCTTTCTCCCGGCTCATGGATATGGGTCGCATCGCCCGGGAATGCAGGGCCGAATGCCACACCGCAGCCGTCAAGGGTTCTGGCATATGTTCCTCCGCCCGTAGAGAAAAATTCCGGCTCTTCTCCCATAACAGACCGGTAAGCATCACTGAGAATACCGATCACCGGAGCATTCTTATCCATTGAGAGGGGATGCTCGTGATTCAGAAGCTTTGTTTTAAGTCCGTCATAGGCGGCTCTTTGTCTCACCCTGCGAAGTATCCCTCCGCTGTCTGCACTGACCGGATATCTGATATCAAGAAACGCCCTTGATACACCCTCACCGATCTCCACTCTGCCGATATTTACCGTGAGAGCGCCGCTCTCCTCATCACTGCAGGCTATACCCAGAGAGGTTCCGTCTGTTTCAAGACCTATAGCGTCATCAAGAAATCCGCAGAGACTTCCCAGGACTATCTGTCCGAAATTTGCCGCAAGGATCCGGATAAGATGCGCGGCTGTATTTAGTCCCTCCCATGGAACAGAGGCATGGGCGGCTTTTCCGAAAGCGTCTATCCTGAGTCCGTCCATCGTATATATGAAATCATACCTCCCGGGCTTTGCATCGGCAAATCGCCGGAGCTGATGATCCTCTGTCTCTGTGCAGTCGATAAGCGCATATGCTCTGGAGGGCACGGCATTTACAGCCATTCCGGATGATAATTCCGTCAGGATTGTTCCATCATTATCCGGAGCTGATATTTCCAGCTGCATTATTCCCTTTTCCTTCAGGCAGATACCGTATTCATGATCCGGCGTAAAGGCCATTTCCGGCATTTCCTCAGAGGAAAAATATTCCTCCATATCGCTCATACCGATCTCTTCAGCCGCACCAATTATAAGCCTGATTCTTCTTTCCGGAACAATACCGTTATCCTTGAGCGCTTTCATCGCATAAAGAGCGACAACGGCAGGGCCTTTATCGTCCACTACTCCCCTGGCATAGTATCTGCCGTCCTTCTCAGTCAGAACAAACGGGTCTGTTTCCCAGCCGTCCCCTGCAGGTACAACATCCACATGAGCCAGCACAGCCGCAATCCTGCCTGCGCTGCCATATTCGATATGTCCGGAGGTTTTTCCTGTCTTTCTGGTTTCAAAGCCCATTTCTCTGCCCCGTCTGAGCATAAAGTCCAGAGCCTCCTCCGGGCATTTATCTCCTGCCGGAGATACAGACTGTATAGCGATGAGCTTTTTCAGATCCTCCAGTATTTCTTCTTTATAATCGGTTATCAGTTTTTCCGGCACTTACAAGTCACTCCATTTCCTCCGGTTCCGGAATCATTTCTTTTTATCCGGCTCTTCGCTGCCGAATTTTTTATCATTTATAAGTTTTTCCACAATATATCTGGGACGGTGCTTGACCTCACTGTATATCTTCCCCACATATGTTCCCACAATACCTATGCATAGCATCTGCAGTCCTCCCAGGAACCAGATGGAGCACATTGTCGAAGCCCATCCTGCAGCACTGTTCCCTGTGGCATAGGAAACAATAGCATATATAAAGAATAATACGCTGAGAAGACATATTATTATTCCTACATTTGAAATTATCTTCAATGGCTTGACGCTAAAGGATGTGATACCGTCAACAGCAAATTTCAACATCTTCTTGAGAGGATATTTTGATTCCCCTGCAAATCTTTCGTTTCTCTCGTAATAGACATAGTCACTCCTGTATCCGATAAGGGGTACTATACCTCTGAGGAAAAGATTCACCTCTTTATAATGGGAAAGCGCCTCGAGAGCCTTGCTCCCCATAAGCCGGTAATCAGCGTGATCGTATACGATATCCACCCCCAGCATATGCATGAATTTATAATATCCCCGGGCAGTGCCTCTCTTGAATGATGTATCTGTCTTTCTGCTGCTTCTCACTCCATAAACAACCTCGCAGCCCTCCTGATATTTATCGATAAACTGATCCAGCACCTCAATATCATCCTGCAGGTCAGCATCGAGAGAAATAGCGCAGTCGCAGTGTCTCTTTGCCTCCATAAGTCCAGCAAGAAGGGCATTCTGGTGTCCTCTGTTCCTGCTGAGCTTAAGTCCTGCTACCAGCTTATTTTCCTTACTGAATTTTTCGATAAGCTCCCATGTCTTATCCTTGCTTCCGTCATCCACAAAAAGCATCCTGCTCTTCTTACTGGTTTTCCCGCTCTCAATAAGCTTAAAAAGCTTTATCGTCAGTCTTTTTATAGTTTCAGGAAGTACTTCTTCCTCGTTATAGCACGGTACAACAAAATATACTACAGACATCACAGCATCTCCTATCAGCCGTCGATTATAAAATGGCTTCCTCTATTCTTGCTAAAGCCATCTCAACACTCCTAAATTATATCACACCCCCATCCCAATTGCAACCAGCCAGGTGCGAGCACGCACCGCACCGTTGGTGTAAAATAATTCTGGGAGAAAGCAGGCGCCCGCTGTCAGGGGAGTGAAACTCCGGAAGTCAGAGCAAACCAGCCGCAAGAAGCAGCCTGTGAGGGCTGCGGCGGCCAGCGTGACGCTGGACCCGGTTCGCGGGGTTCGCTCATTCCATTCGCTCTGTCGTGCGTGTGGACACTTTTGTCCCGCGGCAAAAAGATAGTCGGTATCCTCTTTACACAGATCTGACAACCGCGCCACGAGAGTATATGTATGCACTACCGAGCGAGAGTAGCGAGCGATAACGCGAACACGGGTGCAGCGTCGACTCTGCCGCACCGCACCGACGCTGGTTGTATTTTCGGAGAGATAGTGATATAATAGGATGGAAGAAAAAAGTCCGGAGGAGTGGGAGAGTAATATGAGTGATAAAATAGGAAGAAATGATCCCTGCTGGTGCGGGAGCGGAAAGAAATATAAGAAATGCCACGAGCAATTTGATGATAAGATCGCCTATATCAAAAGCCAGGGGCATATCGTACCCGACAGAAGTATCATCAAGACGCCGGAACAAATTGAAAAAATAAAAGAAAGCTGTAAGATCAATATTGCCGTACTGGATTATGTTGCAGATAATATAAAAGCCGGGATGTCCACCCAGGATATTGATGATCTTGTATCCTCAAAAACAGCAGAGCTGGGAGCCATTGCAGCGCCGCTGAATTATGAGGGCTATCCGAAAAGCGTGTGCACATCTATAAATGAAGTTGTGTGCCACGGTATTCCCTCAAAGGATGTGATCCTCAGAGAAGGGGATATAATCAATGTGGACTGCAGCACTATCTACAAAGGCTATTTTTCGGATTCGTCCAGAATGTTCTGTATCGGCGAGGTAAGCCCGGAAAAGAAAAAGCTGGTGGATGTTGTAAAGGAATGCTGTGAAATCGGACTCGAAAAGGTAAAGCCCTGGGGATTCCTGGGAGATATGGGGCAGGCTGTGCATGAGCACGCTGTCAGAAACGGCTACAGCGTTGTCCGGGAGATCGGCGGTCACGGAGTAGGACTGCAGTTTCACGAGGATCCCTGGGTCAGCTATGTCTCAAAGGCAGGAGAAGAAATGCTTATGGTTCCCGGGATGATATTTACCATTGAGCCTATGGTAAACATGGGGACTGATAAAGTGATTTTAAACAAAGAGGACAAATGGACAATAACCACAGCAGACAAAAAGCCCTCTGCTCAGTGGGAGATAATGGTTCTCGTCACCGAAGAGGGCGCAGAGGTATTGGCGTACTGATCCTAATATCCGATAGAACACTTTAAGGCAACACCGCACAAAGACCGCCTGACGGCTTTGCACGCCATCTTTCGGCAAATTTTCCGTCATTTTCGCCAAAATCTCCTTGAAATACGTCAGTATTCCTGCGTCGATTTTGTCAATCTGACAAAAAATTATGCTCGAAATCTGACGCGCAATCTCTGTGCGGTGTTGCCTTAATATCTTTGGCGTTAAATTCCGCATAACTTCGTTATCATCCTTGCCTGGCGTCAGCCAAGCTGCGTCCTCTGCCCCGTTCTGCGAAATTTACCGCTCAAATCCGATTAAAGCATCTTCGAATTTTAGTATGAGAAGAACCTCTGATCTGCCCGGTCATTCAGGTATAACTGTAATCAGAACAAAAATATCAGGGAAGAACGGATATATTCCGCTGCTTCCCTGATTTTCATTTTCACAGACTATTGCTGTACTTCTGTATTGATATTATTTTTCCGTACAGAACTCCACCTTTTCCCCGTTGAGGATCATATTTGTGGTACGGACTGCACACATCTTTCCGCACATAGAGCAGGTGTGGCGGTCTGCCGGAGGAGTGCTTTCAAAATATGCCCTTGCCTTTTCTCCGTCAACAGCTATCTCAAACATTTTCTCCCAGTCCACCTCATGGCGTGCCTTAGCCATTTCATTATCTCTGTCCCTTGCATGGGGCACACCCTTGGCAATATCCGCTGCGTGGGCTGCGATGCGGCTGGCGATTATACCCTCCTTTACATCATTGAGATCCGGCAGTCTGAGATGCTCGGCAGGAGTTACATAGCAGAGGAAATCTGCTCCGCTCGCCGCAGCGATAGCTCCGCCGATAGCCGAAGTTATATGGTCGTAACCGGGGAAGATATCAGTTACAAGAGGACCGAGAACATAGAAGGGTGCATTGTGGCAAAGCCTTTTCTGGAGCTTCATATTTGCGGCGATTTCGTTCATAGCCATATGACCCGGTCCCTCCACCATTACCTGGACATTTTTCTCCCAGGCTCGCTTTGTGAGATCTCCCAGTTCGATAAGCTCTGCAATCTGACCGGCATCGGTACTGTCGTCAATGCAGCCGGGTCTGAGAGCGTCTCCGAGGCTGATAGTTACATCATATTCTGCAAGAATATCAAGAACCTCGTCATAGTGTTCATAGAAAGGATTTTCATTTCCCGTCATCATCATCCAGGCAAAAAGGAGGCTTCCTCCTCTGGAAACGATATTCATTTCTCTTTTGTCCCGCATAAATGCTTCCACTGCTCTTCTGTTTATACCGGCATGGATAGTCATAAAATCCACGCCCTCTTCTGCATGAGCGCGCACCACTCTGAGAAAATCCTCCGCACTGATTTCCAGAAGATCCTTTTCAAGATATCCGATAGCGTCATACATAGGTACGGTACCTATCATTGCAGGAGAAACAGCTACCAGCTCTTTGCGGAATGTATTGGTTTTTCCGTAATTACTCAGATCCATAATAGCCTCGGCTCCGAATTTCAGAGCAGTTCTGACCTTTTCCATTTCTGTCTCATAGTTTTTGCAGTCCCCGGAAATACCCAGGTTGACATTGATTTTTGTCCTGAGACCAGCTCCGATGCCCTCCGGAGAAATAGATGTATGATTGATATTGCAGGGTATACATACCTCTCCCACCGCTAGAGAAGCCATTATCTCCTCAGGAGTCTTGTATTCCTTTTCAGCGACTATTTTCATTTCAGGGGTAATGATACCCTTTTTTGCCGCTTCCATCTGTGTTTTGTACTCTCTCATAGTTCTCGTTCCTTTCAGATATCAATTTTTTATTCTGTATATTCTCCGGTAAGGCAAAAGCCGTGATCCATCGGTCCCTGCCCTTTGCCAAGGTCCAGCATCGCTCCCAGAGCGCCGGAAATATATGCCTTTGCCTTCTCCACAGCCGTGGGAAGATCGTGCCCTTTTGCAAGACCTGCGGCTATAGCCGAGGACAGGGTACAGCCTGTTCCGTGGGTATTGGGATTATCTATCCTCTTACCCTCAAAGCGCCTAATGCCCCTTTCCCAGAAAAGCACATCTGTGGCATCGCTTATGCTGTGACCGCCCTTTAGCAGAACAGCACAGGAAAGCTCCTCACCTATCTTTGCAGCTGCTCTTTCCATATCCTCCACACCCCGGATATCCATCCCGGAAAGCACCTGTGCTTCGGGGATATTCGGAGTGATGACATCCGCAAGGGGCAGAAGCTCCCTTCTCAGTACCTCTGTTGCCCCGGAGCTTATGAGCCTTGCTCCGCTGGTAGCTACCATTACCGGGTCGGCAACGATATTTTCAGCCTTATAGAAGCGAAGTCTTTCAGCTATAACCTTTATCAGCTCCGATGACGCCACCATACCGATCTTCACAGCATCAGGTCTTATATCCCCGAATACTGCGTCTATCTGCTGCCTGAGAAATTCAGGTGTCACCTCCATTATAGCCGAAATCCCTGTGGTATTCTGCGCCGTCAAGGCAGTCACAGCGCTCATTGCATAAACGCCGTTCATAGTCATTGTTTTGATATCTGCCTGGATACCGGCGCCTCCGCAGGAATCGCTTCCGGCGATTGATAATGCAGTTCTCATTACGATACTTCCTCTCATTTGCATTATTTTTATATAGCGTCAGAAAGTGGTGCCCCCGGCCTGACGCTTATTATATTACAAAGCCCGGGATCAGATAAGTCCCAGAGCTTTTGCTGATTTTTTAAGCTCTCTTGCTGCGGCTTCAGGATCCTCAGCCTTCATTATAGCAGAAACAGCGCAGATACCGCTTATTCCTGTACCCTGAAGCACATCTATATTATCCTTGTTAAGACCTCCGATAGCATTGACCGGTATCGGCACAGCCTGACAAATGTCCCTGAGAGTATCTACAGAAGTAAGGATCGTTTTCACCTTTGTGGTAGTGGGATAAATTGCCCCCACGCCCAGATAATCAGCCCCCAAACGATATGCCTCCAGTGCCTGCTCTACCGTTTTGGTAGTTGCGCCGATTATCATATCATCGCCTGCGATCCTGCGGGCAGCATCCACCGGAAGATCACTCTGTCCCAGATGTACACCCTCTGCACCGATCGCCATAGCAACATCCAGACGATCATCTATTATCAGCGGCACATTATATTTCCGGGTAATTGCATGAACCTTTTCTGCCAGCTTCATATATTGCCTTGCAGAATCGGTTTTTTCTCTCAGCTGGATAATAGTCGAACCGCCTTTGAGTGCCTGCTCTACACGCTGGAGGAATTCCTCCCCGGAACAAAAGGTACTATCCGTAATAAAGTACAGACTTGTATCAAGATGTTTCATTGGTTCACCCTCCTCAGACATAAAGGTAATCATTCAGTACAGGCTGCAGGCCTTCTTCTGACATATCCCGGTACATCTTGTCAAAGCTTCTGTCATCGCTGATCTCAAACTGCTCGTCGCCTTCTGCGCCCTCCGATTCCTTTCCGCTGTATTTGCTTTCGTGGTCGCCGATACCGGTAGAAACGCCTGCAGATATTTTTGTAGCAGCTATTTTCACAATACCATTGCGGAAGCTTTCACTTTCTCTGGATGATACAGTGATCCCCACAAATGGCATAAAAATACGATAGGCGCAAAGCACCTGACATAGCTGAGTTTCGTGCACATCCAGCGGATTTATCTTATCATTATTGATGATCGGCCGGAGTCTCGGACAGGAAAGAGACATCTCCGCATGGGGATACTTCCTTTGCAGGTAGTATACATGGAGAGCGCTTGCCAGTGCATCCCTGCGGAAATCCGAAAGCCCCAGCAGTGCTGAAAATGCCACGCCTCTCATACCACCCCTGAGTGCTCTTTCCTGTGCATCGAAGCGATACGGCCAGACGCGCTTGTGTCCCATCAGATGCAGAGTTTCATATTTATCTGTGTCATAGGTCTCCTGAAAGACTGTGACATAATCTGCACCACACTCATGCAGATAACGGTATTCATCTGTATTTACAGGATAGATCTCCAGCCCTACCATTCGGAAATATTTCCGGGCAAGCTTACAGGCCTCCCCGATATATTCCACACTGCTTTTTGCTCTGCTTTCTCCTGTCAGTATCAGAATTTCCTCCATACCGGAATCAGCGATGATCTTCATTTCCCTGTCTATCTGTTCCATATTCAGCTTCATTCTTCTGATATCGTTATAGCAGTTGAATCCGCAGTATACGCAATAGTTTTCACAGTAATTGGCAATATACAGCGGAGTGAAAAGATATACTGTATTACCGAAATGCTTTCCGGTCTCAATTCTTGCCCGCTGTGCCATACGCTCCAGATATGGCTCTGCCGCAGGGGACAGAAGCGCCTTGAAATCCTCGATCGTACAGGTTTCATGCTCCAGTGCATTTACCACATCCCGGGCAGTATACTTATCGTAATCATAAGCTTTCATCTGTGACATTACCTTTTCACAGATATCAGACTCAATGATCTCCATTCCCTCCATATACTCCATATGGTTTGTCCGGAAGGAAGGATCATTTTCCAGCCGGTGCTTTTTCTCCAGTGCAGCCGGAGAAAGCTTTCCGCTGTCAACAAAAAATTTATTTTCCATTCCTGCCACCTCAGTTTCTCAGGAAGCCGGTCAGCGGATCAGATGCAGAAGCTCCTCTTGTCAGCACTCGTCCTGGTTTTGCAAGAAAGGCATTTCTGCCGGCCTCTATCGCTGATTTGAAAGCAGCCGCCATCAGGGGAAGATCACCTGCTGTTGCAAGAGCAGTATTCGCCATTATAGCAGCAGCACCCATTTCCATTGCTTCACAGGCCTGAGAAGGTCTGCCGATTCCGGCATCCACAATGATCGGAAGTTCAATTTCGTCAATCAGTATCTGTATAAACTCCCTGGTTGCAAGTCCTTTGTTTGAGCCGATGGGAGAAGCAAGGGGCATTACCGCACTGGCGCCGGCATTGACAAGGTCTCTTGCAGCATAAAGATCCGGATACATATACGGCAGAACCACAAAGCCCTCCTTTGCCAGTATTTCTGTTGCCTTTATGGTTTCATTATTATCCGGCAGAAGATACTTGCTGTCCCGCATAATTTCCACCTTTACGAAATCACCGCAGCCAAGCTCCCTTGCAAGCCTTGCAATACGGACAGCCTCCTCTGCTGTTCTGGCACCAGAGGTATTCGGCAGCAGCGTCACACCTTCCGGAATATAGTCCAGTATGTTTTCGTGCTCCTTCGTATTTGCTCTGCGGACAGCAAGTGTGATGATCTCTGCGCCAGCATCACGTACAGCAGCTTCGATCAGCGACAGGGAATATTTGCCGGAGCCCAAAATAAATCTTGAGGAGAATTCCTTTCCTCCAAGAACCAGTTTATCGTTATTATCCATTATTATCACTCTTTCTTAATGACCAGCGCAACGCCGGTTCGGTGCCTGCGCTCTGTTTTTTGCCTTATTGCCCGTTTCTCCTGCCCGGATATCCGTCCGGCAATTCCTTACCGCATTATGAACCGGTTCCGGACACTTTTTTATCCGGAAGAAAACACCTGTTTCAATGTCCGGCTTTCATATCCGTTTTAGAAACGAAAACATTTTGTTTGCGTCAACTAATTTTTACTCTTATAATTTACAGACAGGCATTACTGTCATATGAAGCGCCGGACGATCCATTCCCGGTATCCGCCTGTCAGGTCAAGCACCTGATAGCCATTATCATCCAGCAGCTCCGCTATTTCCCTGCTGAGATCTCCCTGCTGACAAAACAAAACGATGCGTTTGTCCCTTGGCAGTGAATACAGCTTTCCGATTTCATCCATCGGGATATTTTCCGCCTCAGGAAGTGTGCCAAAAGCAAATACTGTTCTATCGCGCAGATCAATCAACAGATCATTTTCCTGTTTTTCATATTCTGTTATCGGCTTTTTCCCGATCAAATCTGATCACCACCCGTTTCACAGGATCTTATCAGATAATCATCCCTGTTATCTGACAGGGAATGTATCCTTGGCTGACTGCCGCAAACTGCACATCCGGGATCAGCGCCGGGCATTGAATGGACGCGCACCTTCATTGTCAGCCCGTCAAAGGAAAAAATCTTTCCGCACAGAAGGTCTCCTGAACCGGTGAGATATTTCACCGCTTCCATTGCCTGCACACTGCCCAGCACACCTGCAGCAGCTCCCAGAACGCCCAGCTCCCTGCAGGTAGCGGCGTCATGGGGAACTTCACCCATCAGGCAGCGAAGGCAAGGGCCTTTCCCCGGAACAAATGTCATCGCCTGACCCTCAAACCGAACCACTCCTGCATGAGAAAAAGGCTTCCCTGCAAGGACGCAGGCGTCATTGATCAGAAATTTTGTTTCAAACCGATCTGTACAATCGAGAATAAAATCATAATCCCCTATAACATCCAGAATGTTATCCGGCGTAAGCCACTGCTCATACCTTCTGACCCTGATATCAGGATTCAGGTCTCTTACGAAATTTTCAGCCGAGCTTGTTTTAGCCATTCCTACATTTCCGGTTTTATGAATAACCTGTCTTTGCAGATTGGAGCAGTCAACAGCGTCAAAATCTGCTATTCCCAGCGTGCCGATACCTGCTGCAGCCAGATACATTATAGCCGGCGAGCCAAGCCCTCCGGCGCCAATGACCAGCACTCCGGAAGAAAGCAGCTTTTTCTGTCCGCGCACTCCGATCTCCTTCAGAGAAAAATGTCTTGCATAGCGCTTTGCCTGATCTTCATTCAATATCACATCAGCCGCCTCCCACAAATCCGACAATTTCCACTATATCTCCGCTTTTGAATGAAACTGTATCATACTGTGATTTTGGTACAATTTCTCCGTTGATTTCCACAGCTATACGTTTCCGGTTATAGTCCGTCTGTGAAAGATATTTTTCCACTGTCATATCATCAGCATCAACGGCAGTTCCGTTGATAATTACCATTCTCCTTCCTCCTTTTCCAAAAAAATAGGAAGCCCCTGATCCGGAACTTCCATGTCTGTCGGCTATTTTCCCTACGTTGGCATTATCCAAATCAGGTTACGGGTCGAAGGGCACACCTTCCTCTCAGCCTTTCTGCCGGCTCCCCACATCACTCCCTAATTCTATCATACCCTCCCCGCTTTTGTCAACCCAGTGCCAGCGTGACGCTGGACCCATGTTCGCATTATCGCTCATTCCATTCGCTCTGTCGTGCGTATATAAACTACCGTGCCGCGGCATCCGGCGCTCACCGTCTCAGACAATACTCTCACCCTCCGCCGCCGCACCCCTTACGGGCTGCTTCTTGCGGCTGGTTTATTCTGACTTCAGACTTTTCAATCCTCTGACAGCAAGCGCCTGCTTTCTCCCAGAATTATTTTACACTAACGTGCTCGCTCGCGGCAGCGTCGACGCTGCACCCGTGTTCGGTGCGTGCTCGCACTGAGCGTGTTCGCGTTATCGCTCGTTTACACTCGCTCGGTAGTGCATACATATACTCTCGTGG
>CAMVQZ010000062.1 GCA_947169745.1 uncultured Clostridia bacterium | reverse complement strand
ACGCACCGCGCGAGGATTGACAATGTGTATATAATTTATTATAATTATATACAGAATTGTGTTGAATATTTGATAAGGCGGTGGCGGGATGCAGGTGGAGTATGCTCTTTATACTGATAAAGGTAAAAGAGATATAAACGAAGACAGTGCAGATGTGATTTGTATCGGAAAAAGCTGCTGCTTTGTTCTTGCTGACGGTCTGGGCGGACACGGAATGGGCGACGAGGCATCGGCCTGCGCCGTCCAGACAGCGAGAGAGGTTTTTTCCGGAGATCCTGCCGGCGAGGATGTCATAGCCCGTATTTTTGAAAAAACCCAGGAAAGGCTTCTGAAGCTGCAGCAGGAGAAGCGTCGCCCTGATTCTATGAAAACCACCCTCACGGTGCTGACCCTGGCTGAGGATAAGCTTCGCTGGGGACATATCGGGGATTCCCGG
Organism: uncultured Clostridia bacterium; assembly: GCA_947169745.1. Taxonomy (GTDB): domain Bacteria; phylum Bacillota; class Clostridia; order Oscillospirales; family Acutalibacteraceae; genus UBA1213. Next base: position 13,622 of record CAMVQZ010000062.1, on the reverse strand, counting down.
ATATACAGATTCCGGGGAAGAAAGCTGGAGGAGAGGACAAGAGATCACAGTGTTGTGCAGGCTCTGGCGACGTTGGGGGAGATACGGGAAAAGGATATCAGAAATCATCCGGACAGGAACAGGCTCCTGAGGGTTCTGGGACAGGAATGGACCGGTGAGTCGTATGAGATATCTCCTGAGGTGCTCCTGAGCGGAGAGGACTCCTTCATACTGTGTTCGGACGGCTTCTGGGAGTATATAGATGAAAAGAAGATGCAGAAGCTTCTCAAAAAGACAGGCACAGCCGGAGAATGGCTGGAGGCAATGAAAAAGATCGTATTCAAAAACGGAAAAGATAAAAATATGGATAACAATACGGCAATAACCGTAAGAATAAGATAAAAAATTGATGTTAAGGAGTGTTTTGTTATGGCAGTAAACGGCAGCGCAGGCAAGCGTAAAACAGGAGGATATTTTTCAGGGTGGATCGTATGTGTAGCAGGTCCGCAGTACGGCAGGGATTTCAAGCTTTTCTACGGCTTCAACCGGATAGGCTCATCGGGAAAAACAGATATTATGATAGAGGGAGATGCCGGTATAGCGGCAAATGAACATTGCTCTGTAGTGTATGATAAAAGAAGCGCCAGATTTTTCCTTTGCCCCGGCAAGGATACGGAAACCTTCCTGAACGGGGAGAAGGTAGAAAATTCAGAGGAACTGAATATCTATGACGAGATCAGACTTGGAGAAAGCGTTTTTGAATTCATACCCTTCTGCAGAAAAGACAGACAGTGGCAGTAAAATATACTCCTATATAAACCGGGAGGTGAGATCGTGGAAAATGAATCCGGGAACAGGATAGAGATATCTGCGTCGAGCGTGATAGGAACAAGAAGAAAGCAGCAGGACAGCTATGTCTACATCCGGACGGATAAGGGCAGCCTTGCATGTGTGTGCGACGGAATGGGCGGACTGAGCGGAGGCGAGAGATCCAGCGCCCTGTGCACCAGGATGCTTGCGGAGGATTTTCTCAGAGAGGTGCCTCTCTGTGCGCCGGCTGAATTTTTCGGATCAGAGGCTTCCAGGCTGGATGATGCGGTCAGCGCTCTTAAGACCGGTACGGGAGAGCCCCTTGGTTCAGGCACAACAATAGTGGCGGTATATCTGGAGGAAAAGGAAAACGGATACAATATGAGCTGGTTGTCCGTAGGAGACAGCCGGATATATGTTCTGAGGAACGGCCGTATGGACTGTATTGTGCGGGAGCATAACTACAGGGCAGTGCTTAATGACCTTTTGCGTAAAGGCAGTATAACTCCGGAGAAGTACCGTATGGAGGAATATAAGGCTGAGGCGCTTACCAGCTATCTCGGGATGGGCGGTCTTGCCCTGAGGGATATCAGTCACGAGCCGGTTCTTCTGATGGAGGGGGATTTTATTCTGCTGTGCAGCGACGGATTGTACAGGGCGCTTTCAGATGATATGATAGCTGCGATAATAGAAGATAATTCCTTTGATGCAGAAAGGGCGGCAAATGAGCTTGTCAGAACAGCAAGCGAGTTATCTAACCGGGGGCAGGACAATACCACGGCAGTCCTGGTCAGCTACCGGTGATTAAATAAGGAAGGACAGAAAATGGAACTGAGGGAAAAATTCAAGGACAAATGTCTGAATTGTATGAGGGATTTTGATCATCGGATCGAAATGTGTCCCTTTTGCGGTCACGAAAGAGGAACTCCGCCGTCATTTCCCTTTCATCTGGCAGAAGGAACTGTCGTAGCCGACAGATATCTTATCGGTACGGTTGAGGGCAGCGGAGGCTTTTCTGTTATATACAGGGCGTGGGATACGAGCCTTGACAGGGTCGTGGCGATAAAGGAGTATTTTCAGACAAGACTGATGACAAGAGCTCCCGGGGAGACGAATGTAATAGTGTTCTCCAAGGGGCAGAAGGAATTCAGAAAAGAGATAGACAATTTCATATCCGAAGCGAGGACGGTTTCAAAATTTGTTTCAGCGCCTAATATCGTTGATGTGTACGACTATTTTGAAGAAAACAATACTGCATATATGGTAATGGAGCTTCTGGATGGCGTTTCCCTGCAGGAGTATATCAAAAAAAGCGGAGGAAAGCTTACAGGCGAAGCTGCTGTTGGTGTGATAATGCCTGTTCTGGACGCTCTGGAAACTATTCATAAGAGCAAATATATCCACCGGGATATCAGCCCGAAAAATATTTACCTCTGTAAAAGAGGGGACAGCACTACCATAAAGCTTATAGATTTCGGTGCGGCGTGCTTTTTCGATAATTCGGGAAAGAAAAAATATCCCATAATACTCACTCCGGGATATGCGCCCCCGGAGCAGTACAGCGAAACGGGAGATCAGGGTCCGTGGACAGATCTTTATGCCCTGAGTGCAACGCTTTACAGATGTGTTACGGGGAAATTTCCTCCGGAAAGCGAGCTCAGGACAAAAAATGACGAGCTTGTGCCTCCTGCCGGGCTTAATCCTGAGGTGCCGGAGTATCTGAACAGTATAATACTCAGAGGACTTTCACTGGAGATATCCCTGAGATTCAGGAATACGAAGCAATTCAGGGAGGCGCTTGAAAACAGAAAAGAAGTCAGGTCAGCCGAGAAGGTGCTGAAAGCGAGAAAGAAAAGGCGCATAGTCTCTGTGCTGTGCGGAGTGCTTTTAGCTGCTGCAGTTTACGGCGCCTGCATTTTTATATTTTACAGACAAAGCAATGACATTCTCGATGATGCAGAGATAAGCGTGTGGGTTTCAGTTCCGGAATACGAGAGCAAGGAACAGACAAAGGCAAGGTTTGAAGCTATGACCTCAGGCTTTTGCACCCGGTATTCCAATATAAAGATAAAAGCGGAATATATACCGGAGAGTGAATATGACAAAAAGCTGGTCTCGGCTCTGGAAAGCGGAAAGGATATCCCTACTATATTTGATACGAGCCGTATTGATATAAGCAAATACAAGGACAGCCTTTCTGATGTTTCCGGGACAGTAAAGAACACAGTGTCAAAATCCCAGGGTGACTATTATTTCCTTGACAAGTATCAGGAGTATTTCCCCGATGGCAGACAGGCGCCCCTTGGATTTAATGTTCCTGTTATCTATATAAGCAACAAGGGTCAGACTGCAGAAGGCGAGGAAGCCCCTGCACTGGATCTGGAAAAGCTTTCGGGAAACGTGCTGTATTATTTCGATCAGCAGATAAATATTCTTGCTCTGAAGGATAAGACCCCGGATAGTAAAAAGGGCTTCAGGGTGTTTTTTGAAGAAAACAAGAGCATTCTTTCCGGAATGGATATCACGGATAAATACGGAGAATTTGGATCTGCCTCCGGCTATGATTATTTCTTTGCGGATACAAAGGTGTATTTCGGGGTTTCGGAGGGAATGAAGGGAAAGCTGAGTATCTCTCCGGTGGAGAATAAAAAGCTTTACGGCAGCTTTGACGGACTGATGTCCCTGAGCTCAAAGGCTTCTTCAAGCCAGAAAAAGGCGGCACAGGCTCTGATATCATCCCTGATGGGGGAGGCGTCTGAAAAGTCTATGAATTATAACAGCAATTCAGACGGCACCAGATATGGCTTCTATACCCTTCCGCTGCACAAGAAGGCCTTTGATGAATGTACGGATGTACTTAATATGCCAAAGCTTTCGGAGGAGATAAAAAGCATCAGACTGACGGGTCAGGATACGGGCAGGCTTTATTCTGACAGTCTGGCGTATTACAGGTATGTAAACGGAAAGATAAGCGAAGAGTAATATAAAAGACGATAAGTCAGGAGGCGAAAAAATGGAGCTTTGTATATCGTGTATGAACGAAATGCCGGAGGGCGGCTTTGATATCTGTCCTATATGCGGCTTTTCGAGAAGCGAATATGTACCGGAAAAAAGTCTGGTGCCTGTGGGAAAGCTTCTGGACGGCAGGTATTATACCGGCAGAACCGTCTATACGGACGTTTTCGGCGCTTCCTGTATCGCCTATGATAAAATAATGAAAAGAACCGTTCTCGTAAGACAGCTTATAATAGACAAGGACAGCCTTTTCTATGATATAGTGACCCAGGACAGAAAGGAATATCTTTCCTGTCAGCAGGAGAGATTCATGAGGGTCTATCAGGCTCTTGCTTCTGTTGACAGCCCGTATACGGAAAAGATCTACTCCGTAAAGCCCTGGGGAAACAGGGCATATGCGGTAAAAAAATATCAGATGCCCATAACCCTGAAAAGCTTTATATCCTCCTCAGGCTCCCAGAGCTATGATAATTCTGTCCGGCTGATGTACCCCGTTATCGCGCTGATAAAGAGGATACACGAGAAGGGAATATACCACGGGATGATAAATGCCCTGAGCTGCGTAAGCTACGGGGAGGGCTTTGTTCTCCGGGAATTTCCGGGAGTGAGGATAGCCTATAAGGATGACGCAGGCAGCAGCAATGATATGAGCATTAACAAGATGCAGGATATAAAGAGCTTCCTGACTGTTCTGCTGATGCTGATAACGGGAAGCGAGGAGCCGGTAATGCCGCTGGAGGCCTCGGCAATGCCGGGGTATCAGGATATACCCGGGGATATCCGGGATTTTATAACGGATGTGATATGCGGCAGAACGGAAAAGGATATGGCATCGGCTTCATATGTGATGAAGCTTCTTTACGGCTTCGGGGATGCGGAGGTCTCCGGCGTCAGGAGCAGTGAATACAGGATGTCCTCTTCGCTGGAGGAGATAATAAGGGATAAGAATATCAATGTGACAGATTATGGAGCGTCCTTTGATAAGGTATAAGTGGAAGGAGACTCTGAGATGGAAAACAAGGATATGGAAAATAAACGTCTTTGTCTCGGCTGTATGGAAAAATATGACGGCGGACAGGATATTTGCCCCTTCTGCGGATATGACAACAAGACCAGACCTGCAGAGGCTATCCACCTGACACCGGGAACAGTGCTGCAGAATAAATATATCGTGGGAAAGGCTATGGGTTACGGCGGATTTTCTGTTACATATCTGGGCTACGATACTACCTTGCAGATAAAGATCGCAATAAAGGAGTATCTGCCCTCGGAGCATTCCACGAGAGTGCCGAAGGAGACCACGGTAACCATTTCCAATATGGAAAGCAGGGATAAATTCCTGGAGGGTATAAATAAATTTGTCCAGGAGGCTCAGAGAATAGCCGGTCTGGATAATATAGAAGGCGTGGTAAAGGTATATAATACTTTTACGGAAAATAACACGGCTTATATAGTAATGGAATATCTGGAGGGAGAAACCTTAGCCTCAAAGCTGAAAAAGGATGGCAGGATCGAGCCCTCGAAGGCGCTGGAAATGCTGATGCCCCTTCTGGATTCACTGGAAAAGGTACATAAGGTGGGAGTGCTCCACAGGGATATATCTCCGGATAATATATTCTATACCAAAGACGAAAAAATAAAGCTGATCGATTTCGGTGCGGCAAGATATGCTCCCCAGGAAAGAAGCCAGAGCCTTTCGGTATTTATAAAGCCGGGCTATACTCCGGCAGAGCAGTATACTACAAAGGGGGATCAGGGAACCTGGACGGATGTCTATTCCCTTGCTGCAACAATATATAAGATGATAACCGGCATAACTCCGCCGGACGGACTTGACAGAAAGCTGAAGGATACTCTGAAGCCTCCCACAAAGACCGGCATAAAGCTCTCGAAAAATGCGGAAACGGCTATTCTTAATGCTATGAATGTGAATATCGGGAGCAGAACCCGGACGGTGGCGGAGTTCAGGGAACAGCTTTATTCCACAAAGGAAGTAAAACGTATAACTGAAAAGACGGAAAAGAAGGATACAGGAAAGATCCCGAAATGGCTTATAGCCGCCGGAGCAGTGGCGGCCTGTGCAGCAATAGCCTTCGGGGTTATGCTGGGGATGGGAGTATTCACAAAGCCGGAGCCGGAGCCTCCGAAAATTGCAAAAAATCAGACAAGAGTACCCTATTTTATAAATCAGAAGCAGGCTGCCGCAGAGCAGAATGCCTCCCAGCACAATGTAAGCGTCGACTGTACAGACTCCCGGATAAACAATGATGTCCCGGTGGGAACTGTATATGAGCAGAATATATCCGAGGGGTCAGTCGTCAAAAAGGGAACGACTGTTATCCTTACCATATCCGCCGGCAAGGAGCAGGTGGTAGTGCCCAATCTGGAAGGCCTTTCCGAGGAAAAGGCGATGGAGCTTCTTAAGGAAAGCGGTCTGAAGGGTACTGTTACCGGAAAGGTCAGGGGAAGTATATACGAGGCCGGAATGGTTTGTTCCCAGGATATCGAGGCGGAGTCCAGTGTGGACAAGGGTACGGAAATCGGCATTATGATAGCCGAGGATGAACCCGAGGCATCAGACAGCAGCGCAGAGGAAGAAAAGGTAACAATGCCTGATTTCAAGGATCAGGATATAGAGCAGATAAAAAAGACAGCGGAAAAAGCCGGACTAAAGCTGAGGATCGTCTATGACCGTACTACCGAGGTCCCGGAGGGAAAGGTACACAAGCAGTCTGTGACACCGGGCAAGGAGGTGGACAAGGGCTCTACCGTAACGATCACCATCAATCAAGGTCAGCCCAAGGCGTCTGTTCCCTATCTTCTCTATAAGACAAAGGAGGACGCTGAAAAGGTCCTGAAGGACAACCATCTGAAATATGAATATGACGGAGAGGAATTCAGCGATATACCCAAGGGACACGTTTCCTCCCAGGATCCGGAGGAGGCTACCGTAGTCGAGCGGGATACCGTCGTCAAGGTCAGGGTAAGCAAGGGTCCCTATTCGGCAAAGCTTCAGCAGATATACCTGACCACCCCCTCCAGGGTGACCTTCGACCAGGGTGAGGCTTTTGATACCACAGGGCTTGAGGTATATGCAAAATATGAGGACGGAAAGACAACTCTCCTGTCCGATACCGCCTATACCATCTCCCAGCCGGATATGTCAACTCCCGGAACAAAGGAGATAACTATAACATACAAGACTGTCAGCACAAAATATGAGATAGAGGTGCGGAAGGTACAGACCAGTCAGCAGAGCAAGCCTCAGCCCTCACCCTCAAAGAAGCTGACCGGTCTCAGGGTCAGCGAAACAAAGACCTTCAAGGTCGGAGAGACATTCACAAAGCAAGGCCTGACAGTAACAGCCAAATTCAGCGACGGCAGCAGCAGAACCCTTTCGGACAGCGAATACAGCGTCAGCTCTCCGGATATGTCAAAGGCCGGCACCAAAAAGCTGACTGTTACATATCAGGGAAGATCTCTTACCGTCAATGTTACAGTTGTTGAGGACAAGACCAAGCAGAAGATACTCACTGGTCTCAGCGTATCCTCAAGCAGGAAATATTACACCGGAAGCACAGTCAGCAAGGATGACATAAGCGTGACCGCAAAATACAGCGACGGCTCAGTCAGGAAGCTCAGCTCCGGCGAATTCAGTATCAGCGCTCCCGATATGTCCACTTCAGGAAAGAAGGCAGTCCGGATAACCTATAAAAACAAGCAGATTGACCTGACAATAAATGTATACGAAAAGACAGTGACCTCTGTTTCAGTGGCAACAAATCCGAAGCTTACCTATAACAAGGGAGAGGCCTTCAGCAAAAACGGTCTTACCCTGAAGGTAAAGTATAATGACGGCAGCAGCAGGACTGTGGGCGCAAATGATATAAGCATCAGCGGATATGACTCCAATAAGGTGGGAAGCTATGATATAACAGCGTCCTACAAGGGAAAATCAGTAAAGCTGAGGGTGACTGTCAAGGAGACTGTTATTGCCAGCGGAAAGTGCGGGGGAAATGTCAGGTTTACTCTTGACAAGGACGGCACTCTGACTATAACCGGAAGCGGCAGTATGTACGGTTATGCGGCAGTATCCGGAACCAGTGCGCCGTGGAGCTCTCATAGGTCATCTATCAAAAAGCTGGTTGTGAAGAGCGGAGTAGGAAGCATCGGGGCGGAGGCATTCCAGGATTGTACAGCTCTTAAAAGTGCAGAGCTTCCCGGAAGTCTTGACAGCATCGGAAACAGTGCCTTCAAAAACTGCAGCAGCCTGACGTCGGTCAGTATCCCGTCAGGAGTGAGATCTATCGGAAACAGCGCATTTTCATCCTGCAAGGCTCTCGGTTCCATCAGCCTTCCCTCTTCTCTCGACAGCATCGGAAGCAGTGCCTTCAGCAGATGTACAGGATGCAGCACTCTCACCATTCCATCCGGAGTCAGTGCCTGCGGAGGAATGGCATTCAATGGCTGGAAATCAAATCAGACTATAATTCTTTCAGGAAGAAGCAGCATTCCTTCCGGAGGAAAATGGGCAGGATGGAAAACCGGGTGTAATGCAAAAATTAAAACAGGCTGAGCCTGATATGGAGGAGATATATTTATGAGCAAGGTCGTCAGATGTCAGAACAAGCATTTCTTTGATGGGGATAAATATGTGGTTTGCCCCTATTGCGGCGCTATAGGATTTCCTGTGGGAGAGCCTGATGATTCGGGTAACTCATACGGAACAACTCGGGCGCTGGAGATAAAGAAGGAGCCGATTCAGGAGGAGGATCCGGTGACTATCCGCAAGCCGGACAGGATCCGTTCCCATGAGCCTGTGCCGCAGCCCATACCCGAACCCGAACCGGAGCCGATACCGGAACCGGAACCGGAGCCCATACCCGAGCCGGAGCCGGAACCGGAGCCGATACCTGAGCCGGAGCCCATACCTGAGCCGGAACCGGAGCCTATACCCGAACCTATACCCGAACCGGAGCCGGTATTCGAGCCGGAGCCCATACCCGAACCTGAGCCCATACCCGAACTAGAACCCGAACCGGAACCCATACCAGAGCCGATGCCGGTATATCAGCCGGCGGTGACCAGCTCCAGACCTATCGGATGGATATTTGGTCTTGACGGTGAGGTTTTCGGAAAGAGCTTTGAATTAAAGGAAGGCGTCAATTCTGTGGGTGCGGGATACGGCAATGATATAGTAATATCCTGTGATGAGGAAATTGCCGAGGAATGCCACGCAAAGGTCATCTATAACGACCGCAAAAAGCAGTTTTATGCTATCCCCGGTGAATCAAGGGAAGTATATTACATAAACGATGAATTGGTTTTAGGACAGACAAAGCTTGCTCCCTATGACATTTTACTGATCGGAAATACAAGATTTCTGTTTTTCCCTCTTTGTGACAGTAATTTTTCATGGGATCAAATATAAAAACAATGTAAAACAAAGGAGGAATCATTTATGAACAATCCCAACGGAATCCCTTACAACGACGGCTTTAATGCCCCACAGCCCGCATATACCCAGCCAAAACCCAAGAGGGGCAGGAATATAGTTTCTATAATTGTATCTATAATCTGCTCCCTCGGAGTAGTGGGCGCACTGTTCCTGCCTACATTCATAGTGAAGGCTTCGTCGAATTTCAAGTTTGAAATGTCAATGTTCGATCTTCTTGATGTCAAGGCTACCTTCACAAGGATGGCAAACAAGGCAGCCGAGGTTGCCGGACTGAAGAGCGGCTTCACCTTTGAGGAGCTTTTCGGAGGATCTCCGGAAATGAAGGATATGATGGGAACTATCGAGCAGTTTATCGGTTCTCTGTTCATAACCTTTGCAGCCTGCGCCGGCGCTGTCATACTCTTCAAGTGTCTTGACAAGTTTACTGCCTGCAGAGTTCTTGCACTTCTGGCAGCAATCTATATGTTCCTTAATTCAATCACCATACTTGGTGTAGCTCTTCTGGCACAGATGGCTTCTGAGCAGGCAAAGAGCAGCGTCTCCGGTTCATCCTCCGGTATGATATTGGTAGAGATGGGCATCGCTCCCCTTATCGTTTTCGGATGCTCTCTTCTGGCTGTAATATTTACTGCCATAGGCGTCAAGGGAAGCAAATCCAAGAAGGCTGCTCCGGCTCCGATTCAGTATTATCAGAGCCCTGCACAGCCCAATCCCTATGATATAGCTCCCCAGCCTGTTCCCCAGCAGTATAATCAGTATCAGCCCCAGACACCGGCAGCACCCTATATCACCCCTGACGCTCCTCCCCGGTCCTTTGACGCACCGCCTGTAACTCCTGATACACCCCCCGCAATGCCTGATACACCTCCTGCACCTCCCACAGCTCCGGTTACACCTGCAGCACCTGCAGCACCTGTTCCGGTACAGGATTTCCAGCCGGAAGAGGTCAATGAGGGAAGCATCGTATGCATAAGCGGAGCTCTTGAGGGAATGGAGATAAAGGCTGCTTCGGGTAATTCTATTATGATCGGCAGAGATCCTGCAAGCTGCAATATCGTTCTTCCCACCGACGGAAAGGATGTCAGCAGAAAGCACTGTACCATAGTCTATAACGAGGCAATGGAGAATTACTCTGTTACAGACCTCTCTTCCAACGGAACATATATCAGCGGAAACCGTATGGAAAAGGATAAGGAAACGATACTCACCAAAGGAACAGTTATCTCTCTCGGAAACGGAACAAATAAGTTTATCCTGAAATAAAGAGGTGCTGTAATATGAATAATATGAATTATCCTCCTTATCAGCAGTATCAGGCTCCTCCGGTAACGGTAAAAAGCAATGCGAGATGTGCGAGACATACCTGGTCTATCGTCCTGACTATGATAGGTGTTGTTATGGCTTTTATCTCCTCGTTTCTTCCGTTTATAAAGGTCAGGGGAGTAACAAGTACGTTTGCTCATGAGTATACATTCTCGATTTTCTCTCTCACTGATTTTGAAAAGGCAATGATGAATTACTACAATGACCTCAGATGGAAGGCAGGACTTGCTTTCAACAGCAGGGTTCCTTCTAATCTTGATCTGTCCTCTGACACCAAGGAAGGCTTTCTGGTGGCCTCATACGTACTGACAGCTATATTCATCATTATCTGTGTATTTTCGCTGGTCATCGTTGTTATGAAGATCGCTGATAAATTTATCGGATGCAGGATAACCGCTCTGGTGATCGCTGCGCTGATGTTTCTCTTTATCCTCTTACTGGTTCTGATGGCAGTGGGAATAAAAGAGGCTGCTGTGAGTCTCAATACACCAAAGGCTAAATTCAAGGTTTATCTTGATATCGGATTCGGAGTATGGGTAATGCTTCTCAGCGGTCTGCTGACTGTAATAGCTGCAGCTGTGGGTATTCCGAGAGCTGCCACTTATGCTCCCGCGCAGGCAGGTACTGCGCCCTATCCGGGACAGCCCGTTTATCAGCCTCAGTACCCCCAGTATCCCCAGAACGGAGTACCTGCTGCGGCTTTTCCGGCGCAGAGCAGCGCAAATCCAGGTAAAATTACAGGCGTCAGCGGAATGTGTCAGGGAATGGTCTTTCAGCTGGAGCCGGGAACCCCGGTCTATATCGGAACGGATCCAGCCTTCTGTCAGATAGTGATCCAGGATCAGAGCGGAGATGTCAATGCGAGACACTGTATGATATCGTTTGATCCCCAGACAGATAATTATAAGGTAACAGATCTTTCAATAAGCGGAACAAAAGCCAACGGTCAGGTTCTGCAAAAAGATCAGGAATATATTCTGTCCCATTCGACTGTGATCAGCCTGGGCAGCGGAATACAACAATTCAGACTTATATGATTTTGAAAGGAGCCTTTTATTATGAGCAATGCACTGAGATGTCCCAACGGACATTTCTATGATCCCACAAAATATGCAAGCTGTCCCTTTTGCGGGCCGAATGGCATTCGTATACCAAGCGTGAGGAATCCTGCAGCAATGCCCTCCATTCCCGATTACAATCAGAACAGAGGCAGCAACTTTGAGGATGATGAAAGGACAGTTTCAATTAATGCATTCAATCAGTCGAACGGAGGCTATGAAGATATCGGCAGAACAGTAGCAATGGATCAGTTTTCATCCAGACCATCTGCGCCCCCCGATTTTGAGGACGATGAAAAGACAGTGGCTATGAGCTCCTTTGATGACGACGATATCGGCAAGACAGTAGCGATGGATCAGTTTTCATATGCCCCGTCTGCACCCTCAGATTTCGATGATGATGAAAAGACAGTGGCTATGAGCTCCTTCGATGACGACGATATCGGCAAGACAGTAGCGATGGATCAGTTTTCCTCCCGGCCGTCTGCTCCGGCAGCCTTTGAGGATGATGATATCGGTAAGACTGTAGCTATGGATCAGTTCTCATCCCAGCCGGCTGCGCCTGCTCCCTTTGAGAGTGAGGAAAAAACTGCGGAGGTCTCCTTCTCCGGTGATACTGATAATGTATTCCCGGCGTCTGAGCCTGAAACCTTCGTGGAGCCTGCAGGAGCTTCTGCCCGGGAGCCCCTTCCGGATACCGGCTTTGCTTCGCCTGCAGAAGTCTTTGATGAGCCTGCCAAGGAGTCTGTATTTGAAGCGGCGGCTTTCACCAATACTCAGCCGGTTACAGACAAGCCGGTCACCGGCTGGATGGTCTGTGTGAGCGGCGAGTTGAAAGGAGCTATGTGTACTCTCTATGAGGGCGAAAATTATATCGTCCTGGAGGAGACTGGTCTGAAAACAGTTCTCAGTGACGAGGACTGCGACGAATACAGCTGTGTTATCTCATACATACCGGAGACCAGGAGCTTCAGAGCCTCCAGAGGAAATGCAGGGGAGCTCTGCTATATAGGTAACGAGATCGTTCTTGATTCCCTGGATATCAATGCATACGACAATATAGAAGTGGGAGATCAGATGCTGTTGTTTATTCCCCTTTGCGGAGAAAGATTCTCCTGGGATGATTACAGATAAAAAATATAAAAAAGGGCTGTCGAAAAAATAAAAGTTTCGCCAGCCTTTTTAAAGGCTGCGGGGTCCATGGGGCAGAGCCCCTGGTTGCGCTCCGCAGAGCGCGAAATACTCTGTTACAGATCCCTCGGCAAGGGGTGGATTCAAAAACATTTCGGTGGACTTTTTTACATTCCTGAAATAAGTATCAATGCAGCCGTGAAGCTGCAAAAAAAGAGCTGCCGCATAAGAAAAATGGCTTAATGCGGCAGCCCTTATTTGTATTCACATAAAAAACACCCCGGCAGAGACGAGGCAGAGGAAAATAAAAAGCCTCGTCGGAGTCGATAAAACGGAGCAAGGCGATCACTTTCAATTCTTTTTATTTGTAAGTCCCAGAAGATAATCGGTCGTGACATTATAGAATTTTGCAAATTTTATTATATGACTTGCCTTTATCTCATTTATTCCTGTTTCATAGCGCCGGTACTGTTCTCTTTTCAGTCCCAATGCATTTGCTACCTGCTCCTGAGTAAGGTCACTGTCCTCTCTGAGCTGCTGTAATCTTTCGGTATAATACATAATATCACCCTACAGATTTTTTATCATAAATATCATAAATATGTTAATGATGCTTGAGAGAGGAACAGAAGTGTGATATTATATTAACATATGGAGCAAAAGTGTAGCATAATGCATAAAGTATAGCTTTTTCTGTTCCGATAATATTATTACGAAAGGTGAGTTTTTATGCACAGAAAGTTTTTCAGAAAAGCAGGCGCAGTGCTTATGGCTTCTGCTCTCCTTTGCGGAAGCGCAGCTGCCGTTCTGCCCCAGATGACAGAAACGGGCATTGAGGTTCAGGCGGC
>CAMVQZ010000061.1 GCA_947169745.1 uncultured Clostridia bacterium | reverse complement strand
GAATGAGCGAACCCCGCGAATCGGGTCCAGCGTCACGCTGGCCGCCGCAGCCCTCTCAGGCTGCTTCTTGCGGCTGGTTTATTCTGACTTTCACCTTTTCACTCCCTTGCAAATGAGCGCCTGTTTCTCCCGGAATTATTTTACACTGGCGTGCTCGCATCAGCGGAGTGCCTCCTATGGACTGAGATATTTTCCTTGCTGTGTAAAAACTGCTTCCGGTTCCGCTGAAATAAAAAAATTATTCTTTTATATACAACAGCAGTTTTATTAGTAAAATGACATAGCATCTGTTACTCAACGACTTTTTTCCCAAGGAATTTATTGATCTCAGGTATATCCCTGGCTCCGGCGGATGTTTCCACGCCATGATAGTCACCTTCGCGAGAAATAAAAATACATTCAGTTTTATCCTTCAGCTTGTCATACATAGCTTTACCCTGGGTCTCGTATTTTGCCTTCGGATCCCCTTTACTGTGAATGATCAGAACAGGTATCCTGATCTCGTCAGCCCAGTTTACTGCGGATCTCTTTTTATATTCCTCCGGCTTCTGTTCAGGAGATCCTCCTATACAATTAATAAGTACTCCCTGCATATCCTTGCGTTCCTCATATGCAGACTCAAGATCTGCCAGGCCGCTTATAACGATGATCCTTTTGACCCTTTTATCATGGCGTGCAGTCATATATGTGGTCATACCGCCTCTTGAAATCCCCATAACGCAGAAGTCATCCATATCAATAAAGGAAAACCGTTTATCACACAGATCTATAAGCTTGTAAACATCATTAAGCTCAACACCGCCGAATTGTTCATATCCGCCTGAACCATTATCTCCTCTGATCTCGCATCCCACAACGACACGGTTTGTAACCGCAGCCGTATATGCCAGAGTTTCACTGCTCAGAGATCCGTAATTCCAGTGGCCGCCTCTGTTATAAAGCAGACATTTTGCCGGCTTCTGGGTTTTTATACATGAATAAGGCATGGAAACATACGCTTTGATGGTATATTCGCCCGAAAGATAATAAAATTCATAGGTCACAACTCTGGCATTCAGCTCCTCAATGAAGCTTTCGCTCCTGTTGCTGTCGATATCCACCTTTTCAATATTGAAAACATCCTTGCTTTCATAATCGGTAAATTTATATATGCCCTTTGCTTCAGGATTTTCTTCAGAGGACTTTGCCGTACTCTGGACAGAGCTTTCTCCTGAACTTTCTACAGAGCTTTCACCTGAGCCTGCAGCAACAGATTTTTCGGATGCATCAGATTTTGCGGGATTGTTATTCTGACATCCTAAAAATGATAATGCGATCATTAACGAAAGAATTATTGCGAATAGTTTTTTCATTATTGTCCACTCCTTATTAAAATCATATTTAATAAGACCCGCTTCGCCCTGCTGCGCGGCAAGAGCTTTTTCTGCATACAACAGGGCAATTATGCGAAACAGGCTACAGCGTCATAGCTGCTATTTGAAAATATTATATAATATACCATATATAAAAAACAAGCATTAACGCCGATATATCACACATCAGTGTATATTGTTAACCCTTCCATACCTTCCGGCATACAGCATTGGCGGTATCCACAGTATGCTTATGAAATTGGTGGAAGGGGATATAGAAATACCCTCAGGTAAGCTTATTCAAAGTCTGAGAAATGCTTTCAGTTCCCCGGACACACTACAATAATTTTATCCGACTGCATCTTACAACGATTATTTGTATCTTATATGCAATCTGATTGTAATCTCTTATCTGAGTATGTTATTATTATTTCATAAGATAAAGACATAAAAATGAAAGGACAGATGATTATGGGTATTATTCTTCTGGTTATACTTGCAATAGCAGAAATCACACTGGTGGTACTGACCTTTACGAAATTCAAGGAAAAATCGTCGTGGCGTAAAAACAAGGTCATCATCCGGCTTGCCGAAACAGTACTTGTAACCGCAATGATACTGCTTCCCGGAGTTCACATGAAATGGCGTTTCTTCGGAGTACTTTCAGTAGTCGCAGTCCGCTTTATCTTTGCCGGCATTATGTGGCTGATAAAAAGAAAAAAGGATGACGGGTTGAAGAAAAAAGCCTGGACTGTTGTCAACTGCGTGTTATCCACCATCCTTATCTTTTTCATGCTTGTTCCTGCATTCATTTTCACCAACTATAACGGATTACCTTTGACTGGTGAGTACAAGGTAAATCAGGTGAGCGCCGTCCTTGTTGATAAAAACAGAACAGACCCCTTTGAGGGCAAGGGCTCACAGAGAGAGGTTCCGGCGCATTTTTATTATCCCGAAAACGCCAACGGCAGTTATCCTCTTGTTATTTTTTCACACGGGGCTTTCGGCTACTATCAGAGCAATGATTCAACATACAAGGAGCTGGCAAGCAACGGCTATGTTGTTGTATCTCTTGACCATCCTCATCATTCATTTTTTACAAAGGCTCTGTCACAACAAATGGTTGATTTTTGACGAGAAATAGCGTATAATAATAGTAAGAAACAGTACCACCGAAGGAGGTAATTGGATATGCCTACTATCAAAGACGCATTAGATATTATCGGTAAGTTGACTGTCGCAGAGCAGGAAAGCCTTAAAACAATGCTTTTAAGTCCTGCCTTTGTAAAGTCTTTGAATATTGAAGATTTCGTAGCAAAGGAACGCTTTGCAAATGGTCGTGTATGCCCTCTTTGTGGCTGTATCCATGTGGTTCGCAATGGTCATCGTAAAGATGGCACACAGCGATATGTATGTAAGGATTGTGGCAAGTCCTTCGTGATTGCTACGAACTCCATTGTGTCTGGTACAAGAAAAGACTTGTCCGTGTGGGAGCAGTACATTGATTGTATGATGAATGGCTTATCCATTCGTAAGACTGCTGTTGCTTGTGGGATTCACAGAAACACCGCATTCCTTTGGAGACACAAGATTTTGGATGCACTTCAGAATATGGCAGACGATGTTACCCTTGACGGCATTATTGAGGCTGACGAAACTTTTTTCGCCATCTCGTACAAGGGCAATCATAGCAAGAGTAAGACATTTGCTATGCCACGCAAGGCTCATAAGCGTGGTCATTCTACACATATCAGAGGCTTGTCCCAAGAAAAGGTATGTGTTCCTTGTGCGGTTAATAGGAATGGCTTGTCTATCTCCAAGATTACGAATACTGGTAGAGTTTCTACAAGAGATTTACATCATATTTATGATGGTAGGATTAAGACCAATTCCACTCTTGTTACGGACAAGATGAACTCCTATGTGAGATTTACAAATGCCAATGGCATTGACCTTGTGCAGTTAAAGACTGGCAAAGCCAAGAAAGGCATTTATAATATCCAACATATCAATAGCTACCATAGCCAGCTAAAGAGGTTTATGCGTGGCTTTAACGGTGTTTCTACCAAGTATCTGAACAACTATCTTGTGTGGAATAACCTTGTAAATTACGCCAAAGAAAGCGACATGGAGAAAAGGAACATCTTCTTAACTTTCGTTTTGGCAACATTGAAAACTGCTAAATGCAGAGATTTATCAAACAGACCAGCAGTTCCTCTGGTCGCCTAATTAGAATTTGTGGAGATGATAAGATGGTCAATATAACAGATGTAAAACAGATTCTTCAATTTGCAATAGATGCGGAGATTAAAGTCTTTCTTGATGGTGGCTGGGGTGTAGATGCTCTTCTTGGATATCAGTCAAGAGCCCATAATGATATTGACATTTTTGTAGAAAAGAACGATTATCAGAACTTTATAGAAATAATGAAAGCTAATGGCTTTTATGAGATTAAGATGGAATATACAACATTGAACCATACTGTATGGGAAGATTTGAAAAACAGAATTATTGATTTGCATTGTTTTGAATATACGGACGAAGGTGAAATTCTTTATGATGGGGATTGTTTTCCGGTAGAAACTTTTTCGGGTAAAGGAAGAATTGAGGAAATAGAGGTTTCCTGTATTGAACCATATAGTCAAGTAATGTTCCATCTGGGATACGAGTTTGATGAAAATGATGCACATGATGTGAAGTTATTGTGTGAGACACTTCATATCGAAATTCCAAATGAGTATAGATAACTGCAAATAACAGTTTGTAGGGGAGTTCTGATACTCCCCTATAAAAATGGCTATTTATCAACTGTTTGTTGTGACATAGCCTTTACAAAAAAGGCGGACGGAAGCACTGTAACTGTCGATCCCGGTTTCTTTAATGAAGCAATGACCGTGGGCGGCGGAGACAGTAGTTCCTGTGAGGAAATTTACAAAATCACAAAAGACTGGACAAAGCTCCGGACAGATGACGAAAGCTTTGTTCTGGACTCCATTAAATCCGCAAAGACAAGCGGCGAGCTTTCCGGTTCCTGGCATACAGATGACAAGGCTCTTGTTATCAGCGTAATTGACAAGATCAATACAGATAAGATAGGAGCGATCGGACATTCTCTCGGCGGAGCAGCCGGCATTGAGCTTGGAAGGAAAAGAAGCGATATCAGCGCAGTAGTAGATCTGGACGGAACTCCTCTGGGCGAAATCACCGGCGTTGAGAACGGAAAATTCGTAGTAAATAAAACTCCTTATACAGTGCCCCTGCTTATATTCGGTCACTGTGACGATGAAATATCAGACGAAATCTCGAAGAATGCAAAAGACAGTAAACTCGTTTTGTGTGATGGCTCAAACCATATGGACTTTACTGATCTGTCCCTTATCTCCCCCACTATCTCAGAAGCGCTCAGCGGCCCGAGTACAGTTGACAGAGAGAATTTTCTCAAGGATGTAAATGCAGCAATTCTCAATTGGTTTGACTACTATTTAAAAAACGAGGGCACCCTTAAGGAGCAGGTTTTCAGCTGAGCCGCAGCATTTATACATTGAATAACAATAACTATTATCTCCGGAGGCGTCAGGCTTCCGGAGAATCCGTTTTTAAGAAAACAATTACAGCCGAAAGCAATTGAAATCACTTAAGGCAACACCGCACAGAGATTGCGCGTCAGATTTCGAGCATAATTTTTTGTCAGATTGACAAAATCGACGCAGGAATACTGACGTATTTCAAGGAGATTTTGGCGAAAATGACGGAAAATTTGCCGAAAGATGGCGTGCAAAGCCGTCAGGCGGTCGCCCAGCGGTGTTGCCTTAAGACTGAAAAATTAATAATAATGGTTGTCGCTGTCGCTCCTTTTATAGTAAGCTTATGTGTAACGGAGGTTTTTTAGCAGGCGCTCATTTGCGAGGGAGTGAAAAGGTGAAAGTCAGAATAAACCAGCCGCAAGAAGCAGACCGTGAGGGCTGCGGCGGCGAGGGGTAGGAGTATTATCTGAGGCAATACGCGCCGGATGCCGCGCGACGAGAGTATATGTATGCACGACAGAGCGAATGGAATGAGCGATTACGCGAACATGGGTGCAGCGTCACGCTGCCGAATCGCTCAGTGCGAGCACGCACCTGCAATGAAATAGTGATGCTGGTGGTGTTGAAAATGCGGGGAAAATATGATAAAATATTGTTATCTGTAATAAACCGATTTTATTCGGAGATAGGTGGAATAAAATGGCAGTAAAAAGAATTTTTGTAGAAAAGCGCAGCGGCTTTGATGTCGAGGCGTCAAATCTTACAGCCGACATCCGTAAAAGTCTGGGATTATCAGCTGTAGAGGACGTAAGGATAATAAACCGCTACGATATCAGCGGCATTGAGGGAGAGGACTTTGAAAAAGCAAAAAAGACCATCCTCAGTGAAACAAATGCGGATACCGTATACGATGAGGTTCTTCCTGAAAACAGCAGCTACCGCATTTTTGCGATGGAGTATCTTCCCGGTCAGTATGACCAGAGGGCGGATTCCGCAGCGCAGTGCGTACAGCTTCTCACCCAGGGTGAGAGACCTCAGGTTGTCACCGCAAAGGTGATCGGCGTCAAGGGAAACATCACAGACGCCGAGTTTGAAAAGATAAAACATTATCTCATCAACCCCGTTGAATCAAGGGAGGCTTCTCTCAGTAAGCCCGAAAGCCTGGATATGAAGGCTGAGATCCCGGCAGATGTAGCTGTTGTGGAAGGCTTTACAAAATGGAATGATGAGGAAATGAAGCAGTATTTTGACAGCATGGGTTTTGCAATGACCTTGTCAGACCTTTGCTTCTGCCGGGATTATTTCCGTGATGACGAGCACAGAGACCCGACTGTGACAGAGTTGAGAGTTATCGACACATACTGGTCAGATCACTGCCGCCACACCACCTTCCTGACAAGACTTGAAGAGATAGAAATAGAAAAGACAGAGCTTACAAAAACGATTGAGGATGCTCTTGCTCTGTATTACGAAAGCCGCGAGGAGATCTACGGCAAGGACAGCAGCAGAGACGTATCCCTGATGGATATGGCTCTTGTAGGAATGAAGCTTTTGAGAAAAAGAGGACTTATCCCGGATCTCGACCAGAGTGATGAGATCAATGCCTGCTCCATTGAGGTACCTGTGACCATCGACGGCAAAACAGAACAGTGGCTGGTACAGTTCAAGAACGAGACCCATAACCATCCCACAGAGATCGAGCCCTTCGGCGGCGCTGCTACTTGTCTTGGCGGTGCTATCAGAGATCCGCTTTCAGGAAGAGCATATGTTTACCAGGCAATGAGAGTAACCGGCTCCGGAGATCCAACTGTACCCTTTGAAAAGACCATGGAGGGAAAACTCCCTTCCAGAAAGATTACTACCGGTGCAGCGCAGGGCTATAGCTCCTACGGTAACCAGATAGGACTTGCTACCGGACAGGTAACGGAGCTCTATGATCCCGGATATGCTGCAAAGAGACTGGAAATAGGCGCAGTTATCGGTGCATCTCCCAAAGAAAATGTTGTAAGGGGCGTTCCCTCTCCCGATGATGTAATCGTTCTTCTGGGCGGAAGAACAGGCCGTGACGGATGCGGCGGAGCAACCGGTTCCTCAAAGGCTCACACAATGGATTCTATTGAGACCTGCGGCGCAGAGGTACAGAAGGGTAATCCCCCCACAGAAAGAAAGATTCAGAGACTTTTCAGAAACAAAACTGTTTCAACAATGATAAAGCGCTGCAATGACTTTGGCGCAGGCGGCGTATGTGTTGCCATCGGAGAGCTTGCAGACGGACTTACCGTTGATCTTGACAAGGTGACAAAGAAGTATGACGGACTTGACGGAACAGAGCTGGCTATTTCGGAATCCCAGGAAAGAATGGCTGTTGTTCTGGAGGCAAAGGACGTCGAGAGATTTATCGCCGAGGCGGATAAGGAAAACCTTGAGGCAACTGCTGTGGCTATTGTAACAGAAGAGCCCCGCCTTACAATGAACTGGAGAGGCAAGACAATTGTTGACCTGAGCCGCAGATTCCTTAATACAAACGGCGTGACCCAGGTTGCAAAGGCATATATCACAGCTCCCGACAGTAAAAAGAATTACCGTACCCATGCTCCGGAGGTGCTTTCCGGAAAGCCTGTCGCTGAAAGCTTCAGGGAAAACCTGAGCCGTCTTGAGGTCTGCTCCCAGAGAGGTCTCTGCGAACGCTTTGATGCTTCTATCGGTGCTGCAACTGTAATGATGCCCTTCGGAGGAAAGACACAGCTCACACCAGAAGAAGCAATGGCTGCAAAGATCCCCCTCCTTCACGGAGAAACAGATGATGCAACAGCAATGTCCTTCGGATATATTCCCGGTATTTCCAAATGGAGTCCCTTCCACGGAGCTGCATATGCAGTTACCGAATCCCTTTCAAAGCTCCTTGCTATAGGCGCAGATCCTCTTTCAGCAAGACTCACCTTCCAGGAGTATTTTGAGAGACTTCACGATATCCCCTCACGCTGGGGCAAACCGGCTGCTGCCCTTCTGGGTTCACTTGTAGCTCAGATAAAAATGGGACTTCCTTCTATCGGAGGAAAGGACAGTATGTCCGGTTCCTTCGAGGATCTTGATGTTCCTCCGACCCTTGTCAGCTTTGCTGTAGCTATGACAAAGGCTTCAAAAACCATTTCTGCTGAATTCAAAAAGGCAGGATCAGCTGTCTTTTATATTCCGGTCCCGGAGGATAAGGAAACTATGCTCCCTGACTGGGAAAAGCTCAAGGCTATGTACAGAGCTGTCTTTGCTATGATGAGAGACGGCAAGGTGCTGGCTGCCGCAACTGTAAAGGAGGGCGGCGCAGCAGCTGCTGTAGCAAAGATGTCCTTCGGCAACAAGCTGGGCTTCGCCTTTGAAAAGGAGCTTACCGATGACGAGCTTTACGCTCCCCTTTCCGGCTCCCTTATCCTGGAGCTGGCAGACGGCGCAGAGCTTCCCGCAGATGTTCTGAATTACAGACTGGGCACCACAAAAGAAGAAAGTGTTATAAGTGTAAACGGCGAAAGCTTTGATATTGACGAGCTTATCGGCTGCTGGGAAAAAACCCTCGAATCTGTATTCCCCTCAAGGGCAGCCTGCCCGAAAATCACCAGGGATGTGCCTCTCTACACAGAGAGAAACACCTCTTCACCGAAGATAAAGACTGCAAGGCCAAAGGTATTTATCCCGGTATTCCCCGGAACAAACTGCGAGGTGGATACTGCGAGAGCCTTTGAAAAGGCCGGCGCCGAGCCTCAGCTGCTCATCGTCCGCAACCTCACGCCATCGGCTATTGAGGATACCATAACAGAAATGGTGCGCCTGATAAATGATTCCCAGATGATAATGATCCCCGGCGGCTTCTCCGGCGGTGACGAACCTGAGGGCTCAGGCAAATTCATTGCCACCACCTTCCGCAACCCCAGGGTCAGCGAGGCTGTTAATCAGCTCCTTAAAAACCGGGACGGACTTATGCTGGGAATATGCAACGGCTTCCAGGCTCTTATCAAGCTGGGTCTTGTGCCCTACGGAGAGATAAGGGATCTCAAGGAGGACGACGCAACACTGACCTACAATACCATTGGCAGACATATCTCCCATATGGCTTATACCAGAGTCACATCTGTAAAGTCTCCCTGGCTTTCCGGTGTGAATGCAGGAGATATCTTCTCAATTCCCATATCTCACGGCGAGGGACGCTTTGTTGTAAGCGATGAAATGCTGGATACACTGATCGCAAACGGTCAGATCGCAACCCAGTATGTTGATCTTGACGGAAAGCCCTCAGATGATACGGCATTCAATACAAACGGCTCCGTATGCGCCATCGAGGGGATCACAAGCCCCGACGGACGTGTTCTGGGAAAGATGGGACATTCCGAAAGAAAGGGCGAAAACCTCTATTTCAATACTCCCTTTGAAAAAGACCAGAAGCTGTTTGAAAGCGGAACAAAATATTTCAGCTGATCTGTACAGGACAGTTGTCTAAAAAAAACTGCCGTTCCCGGTATCTGTCGGGTGCGGCAGTTCTTATTTATAAAAAAATTCAGCTGCCGCGCAAGAGTAATTACCCGGCGCGACAGCTCCATCGATACTGATATCAGAATTTTCTGTATTTCTTTACCGGCCGGCGGTTTTTCTTCCGGCGGTTATATACCGCAACGACTATCAGATAAATAGTCACAAGCACTAATATAACGCCTACGGTGATTATGAACCATTTGGAGGTGGCAACTGTTTTCAGCCCGTCAATAGCTGTCAGAAGCTCGCTCCTGTCTACGGATTCTCCGGCCAAAAGATCAATAGTGGCTAATTTCTGGTTGGCATAGACAAGGGTGACTGTGCCGATCTTGTCTCCCTCCTTGACAGGAGCATCCACATATTCGGGGATATCGTAGATCCTGTCAATGCTTTCAAGGGATACGCTGTCCGGGATTATTGTGGAATAGCCCTCAGCCGGTGTGAGCTGAATGCTGTCCTTATTCCATGCGTGGTTTATGGCGACCTCACGGACAAGGTCATTTTTATCCAGAATTGTTTTTATTGAAAGATTATCAAATGCCCAGTCATATAGCTTTGCGGAATCTCTCATTGCTCCGTTTTCATAGGATTCGCCCTTGTCATTTTCATACGGAGCGCCGTATGCTACGCAAAGATATGTATATCCGTCTTTGGAAGCGGTGGAAACAAGACAATACCCGGAATCGTTTCCGGTAGAGCCTGTCTTGATACCCTGAGCATAGGGGTAATAATAGTCTCCGCCCCGGTTTTCATCGATCATATAATTTGTTGTTACCAGATACCTGTCATCCCCCAGACAGTCCGAGGAGGTCATATTCGATATCTCTGTGAACATGGGCTTTTCCAGAGCGCATTTTGCTATTTTAGCCATATCTGAGACGGTGGTGTAATGATTCGGATCATTGAGGCCATGGGGATTTGAAAAATGGGTTCCCTTGCACCCCAGCTCTTCAGCTTTCTTATTCATCATCTCCACGAATTTTTTCGTATCGCCCTCGCCAATGTAATCTGCAAGGATAAGGGCGGCGTCGTTTCCGGAGGGTATCATCAGACAACAGAGAAGCTGGTATATACTCAGCTTTTCGTTATCCCTCAGGCCTGCAACAGAGCTTCCTGTACCGTCCAGCCGGTGAAGCACTTCCGGTTTGACTGTAACAATGGTGTTTTTGAAATCAGTGACGTGTTCTGCGGTTATGATATAGGTCATTATCTTTGTGGTAGATGCCGGGAAACGTCTTGCTCCGTCATCCTTACGATATACAGCAATGCCGGTATCAAGGTTTTCAAGATATACCGATTTGCTTTTTATCTCAAAATCCACATCGAAATTTGCTGCTGCAACCTTTTCGGAGGGTGCAATGATCAATGCTGACAAAAATAACAGAACAGCCAGTGAAAATGTAACAACTTTTCTCATAGAAAAATTCCCACTCCTGTGATATACTATTAATTGCCTCAAAATGCTGACAAAATACGACAGCATTATTATTTACGGCATATATTCTATTGTACATTATTTCAGAGCAAAAAACAAATATAATTATGCTGAATTTTCAGTAATTATATTCGTGTAATTGTAGTCATTGTTAAAAGGATGATGATCTTGATATACATTACAGGCGATACTCACGGAGAATATGAAAGATTCGAGGACAAACAGCTCAGGAAGCTACGGGAAGATGACTACCTTATTATCTGCGGAGATTTCGGCTTTGTATGGGACAACTCAGATAAAGAAAGAGCCGTCCTTGAAAAAATCGGAGAAAAAAGATATATGACCCTTTTCGTCGAAGGTACTCATGAAAATTTCTCAATACTTAATTCCTACCCTGTTGTAAAGCGCTTCGGCGGAAAATGCAGGCATATATGCGGAAATCTCTATCAGCTTCTCCGGGGAGAGATTTACAGCATTGACGGGAGCAGCTTTTTCACCTTCGGTGGAGGAGACAGCTCTGATAAGGAACTGCGGAGAAAAAAGGGCACCTGGTGGAAAGAAGAAGAGCCTACCCTGCACGAGATGAAGCACGCTGTACGCAATCTCGACAAGGCAGGCCGCAAGGTTGATTATATTATAACCCACGAGCCGTCAATGACTGATATGGCTCTGATGGAGGGCAGATGCAGGGTTACGCCTTTGTCCACATTTCTTGATGAAGTCGCGAAAAATGTCAGCTACAAGGACTGGTATTTCGGAAGCCTTCATAAAAACAAGACAATAAGACAGGCTCACTGTCTTTTTACAGATCTCCAGCTTCTGGAATAAGCTGTCAGCGGTGAAATTCAGAAGGCCCTCAGTCCTGAGGTATGCCGTTGATAGTATTATCTCCGAGGATAAGGGGACCGCTGCTGTTGACGATAACCGCAGCAGCAAGACATTCCGGATCCACCTCTGTTTTATTTTTCCTTATCTCTGCGGTTCCTGGTATCCTGTCCGCAAGATATACAGAGGAGGCAGTATCCGGGACAGAAAGATGGTTTCCTGTTATTTTTACGCTTCCCTTTATATTCCATGCAAGGGTCACTCCCCCGCCGGCTTTTTCCACAGTCACATCATTATTGCTTATAACACAGTCCGCAGCAGCATCCCTTACTCCGGAGATAAGCTCCAGTGGGATACTGCTTTCTTTTATTTTTATCTCATTTCCGGATATCTCATATCTGCCCCCGGCTGTCTTAATCAGGATATCCTTTTCATCGGGGTTGCCCGATGGATTTCCCAGCTTTTCGATATGAATATTATTATTCCGGAAAACATATGACTTATCGCTGAGCTTCAGGTCTTTTCTTGAAAATGTGGTCATATATACATCCACTGTATTATTCTCGATAGTGATGTCCTCGTTTTTAGCCAGAAGATTTACAAGGGGAGGAGGTTCCAGGGAATCCAGCGTCCTGGGTTCACTGCTTTTTATCCTTTTATTATATTCATCCAGCATTTTCTGCAGCCATTCTTTTTTCAGAGAAAAGCTGCTGTTTTTTATTGTCTTTTTTCCGGTATAGGATTTGATATTCGGAAATATGGAAGTTATTTCTATTTTATTTGTTTTGAATATCCTTTTGCCGTCCTTTTCCGTTACAGAATATCTCCCATCCGGCAGATAATCGAAATAATAATTATTCCCGGATACATTATTCTCATAGAGTACCTCGTCTGCCATCAGATACATATCAAATATCTCAGAAGGCTCGTTGACTTTTTTCCGTACTCCGGGGTCCTCATATACAGCCAGCCCCTCTACCGTATTATCCCTGACAACAGCCTTGCCGCCCTTCATCCATACAAAGCAGTAATACTGCTGCTCCGCAGGGATAAGAGTATTATTTCTGACAGTGTTTCCGGTTATCTCCAGACTGATACCGGCTCTTAGTCCGGAATTCAGCTTCTGCATAGATTCCTCGCTATAAAGAGGTCCTTTTAATTGCCTTACCCTTTCGGAAAAGGCATTGTTATTGCTGCTGTCCGGAGTATGAACGCCGCAGGCGACAATTCTGCACCGCAGCTCTTTGACGGTACACTTCTCCACTACCGCTTTCACCGGCATATCATAAGTGAGGATAATTACATTTTCATTTTCTGTTACAGTACACTCACTCATCTTCACCTGAGATATACCTTTTTCCGGTGTCCTTTCCGTAAAAAGAAGTTCTCCCCGGGGATTTGAGATAAGCGCCGCGCCTTTTCCTGAAAAGCTGCATTTTTCAAATATCATCTTTCCCAGCTTTTCAGTATATCCGCCCTGTGCGCTGATAAAATATCCTCCCCTGATATCAGTGTTCTCAACGGTTATATCAGCGCTTCCAGCTTCAAAAAGCGCCTTGTCCGGATCATCCGGAATAATATTTATCATGTGTCCGCAGCCGTTTATTTTTATACTGTGCTCTGTCGTAAGCTCTGCAGCGGATATGTCATAATCCTTGTCCAATACAAGTACGCTATTGTTTTTATCCGAGAAAAATCCCCTGAGTTTTTCTCCGTTTCTTTCCGCCTTTTCCCTTGCTTTCTGAGAACTGTCAGAATCATTCCTCTCCTCAAGCTCCGGAGCGTTGGATTCTACTGCAGTAGGAGAAGTCTTTACATTTTTATCGGCTGACAAGAGCCTTCCTGAAAAGATCAATCCGGACACCGCAGCGGCTATTATAAAAAGTATCACTATCCAGACCGGGAAGCCTTTTTTCTTTTTAACACTTTCATTCTGCCCGGACTGAGCAGGTCCTTTTTCCGGACTGTTTTTTTCTTTATTTTCCATAGAGCTCTCCTTTCTGATGATTATTCCCTGACAGAGGGCAGGAGCATCATCGGCATCAGGCTGTTGCTGCGTCATCATAAACAATTACCGCTGCCAGACGGCAGCGGCGCGATCAGAAGTTTATTTTTCATCAGACATTAAATCTGAAAAGGACTATATCTCCGTCCTGCATCACATACTCCTTACCCTCCGAGCGGACAAGTCCCTTTTCTTTAGCGGCTGCCATGCTGCCGCAACTCATAAGGTCGTCAAAAGCTACAACCTCTGCACGGATAAAGCCTCTCTCAAAATCTGTATGGATCTTGCCTGCAGCCTGGGGAGCCTTTGTACCCTTTTTGATAGTCCACGCCCTTACCTCCGGCTTTCCGGCTGTGAGATAGGAAATAAGTCCCAGAAGCTCATAGCAGGCATTGATAAGTCTGT
>CAMVQZ010000060.1 GCA_947169745.1 uncultured Clostridia bacterium | reverse complement strand
GCTTGAGAGCGGCGACCCAAATGAAATAGGTCTGGCTGCTACATATATCACGGATTTTATTACCTATCTTAAGGACAGCGTAAAGGAGGGCACTGAAAAATGAAGCTATATGAATATGCGGATATCTTTTCGCAGCTGTTTGACAGTCTGGATGCGATCGCAGATTTCACTCCAGAGCAGGACGAGGACGGCAGGTACATAGACGATGACGGCAATATCATCCCCGATATTGACGCGTATAAAGCCGATATGCTGACAGCCTGGTTTGACACGCTGGATGGCATCGAGGAGGAATTTGAGTGTAAAGCTGAAAACATCGCCTGTTTTATTTTGCAGCTTGACGGTGAGCTGGAGATGCTGAAAAAACGGAAGGCAGCCTTTGAGCGCAGGAGAAGAGCAAAGGAAAACGAGATAAGCCGGCTCAGAGGCTACCTTATGGACTGTATGAAGAAAATCGGACGCAACGAAATTACAACGCCGGAGCTCAGGATCAGTATAAGAAATAATGCACAGTCAGCGCAGATACCGGACGAAAAGGCTTTTATTGATATGTGTATCAGCAAGGGTCTGAATCAGTATCTCCGGTATAAGCAGCCGGAGATAAATAAAACGGCAGTGAAAAAAGCCTTGCAGTCTGATGTACAGATAGAAGGCGCGGCTCTTGTTCGCAGCCAGAGCCTGAGTATAAGGTGAGGGGGGAAGAAAATGGATAAGATGTCTATATATTCAGCAGTGCGCAAATGCCCGGATAATGCCCTGAGAAAAATCGCAGCCGGACGTCTCAAAGGAAAGTCTGATATCAATCCTATGTGGAGGATAAAGGCGCTTACTGAACAGTTCGGACCTGCAGGTATAGGCTGGTACTACGAAATAACAAGACAGTGGCTTGAGCAGGGTGCTGACGGGGAGGTTTCTGCTTTTTGCAATATTAACCTTTACATAAAATCAGGCGAAGATTGGAGCAGGCCGATTCAGGGAACCGGAGGAAGCTCCTTTGTGGCAAAGGAAAGAAACGGTCTTTATACATCGGATGAGTGCTTCAAAATGGCACTGACAGACGCTATCAGCGTAGCCTGTAAAGCTCTGGGTTTTGCGGCGGATGTTTACTGGGACAGCGATAAGACCAAATACAGCACTCCGGATGCAGCCGGCAGCAGTCAGACAAAGGAATATAAATGTGCAGGATGCGGAAAGCCTTTTGAAAGCTTTACAGCGCAGTCGAACGGAAAAACATATACGGCAGCCCAGGCATTCCATATGTCGGAAAAGAAATACGGCGGCAAAGCTCTGTGTAAAAAATGCGGAGCTGAGGAAATGGCAAAGAGAGAAAAAGAGGAGGAATTACTTTGAATAACGTGTCCCTTATCGGCAGACTTACCGCAGATCCCGAGCTCAGAAATACACAGTCCGGGATATCCTTTGTCCGCTTCTGTATTGCTGTTGACAGGTCTTATTCGAAACAGGGCGAGGAAAAGCAGACGGATTTTATAAATGTTGTTGCATGGCGCCAGAGTGCAGAGTTTATCTGCAAATATTTTTCAAAGGGTCAGCGGATAGCTCTCACGGGCAGGATCCAGACCGGAAGCTATACGGATAAAGACGGCAATAAGCGCAGCACATTTGATATTATTGCCGAAAACGTGGAATTCTGCGAAGCTAAGAAGAGCAGCAGCAAGCCCGATATATACAGCGACGGTGAATATGAGGATGTGCCCTCGGACGAGGATCTTCCCTTCTGATTTTTTTTTCGCAGTATTTAACCCCCGGAGGTTAAAAAAACTGCTTTTTCTCCGTGTTTATGAGGGGGTAGTCTGATGTTTGAGGAAATAAAGGAAATGGTAAGTATGCGCGACGCCGCTGATCGGTACGGTATCAGCGTCAGCCGCGGTGGTTTTGCCTGTTGCCCATTTCACGAGGAAAAAACAGCAAGTTTAAAAATATATGACAAATCCTTTTACTGCTTTGGCTGCGGCGCCGGAGGCGATGTGATAAGCTTTGTTGCCAAGCTTTTTTCGCTTGGCAACAGCCAGGCGGCGCTCAGGATAAATGAGGATTTCGGGCTTTGCTTGAGCACGAAAAGAGCGCCTGCGGCAAGTCTTGAATATCAAAGGCGCAGGCGGCAGCAGGAAAGAGAAAAGCAAAAATTCAGGGAAGAGTATCTGTCGAAGTGTAGGAGGTTTCGCAGTTTGAATAAGGAGCTGGAAACTGCAAAGGATTTTAGGCGTGCTGAGATCATGGCAGAGATCGAATATCTTGACTACTACTTTGAAAATACATGCTGGAGGTGACAAATATAGAAGTTGAAAACAAACTGACGGAAATACCCGAATTCACAGCCGATGATTTTTTGAAATCCCTTGCGCCTTTTGAATTTGTGTATTCCTTTCATAACAACAAATTTATCGAAACCAGGGCAATACAGCTGGTTTCCCAGGTGGCGCAGTCCTGCAAAATACGCAATTTCAAGAGTATGTATGACGATTATCTCAGGAGCATCCGGCAGCTGCATGAGGATATGGTGCATTATACGGAATTTGAAAACCAGCCCTTTCAGCTGCTTTGCGGCGACTGGCAGGCGGATAATACCGGGATTTACGGCGCTACAAGCTACGGGATGGAGCTTGCCTGTCCGCATCCGATAATGCCGGTGCAAAGGCTTGTCAATATTGATACAGGCGAAGAAAAAATAAAGCTCGCCTTTCAGAAGGGCCGGCGCTGGCGTGAGATCATCGCCGAAAAAAGCGTGATATCGTCAGCAAATAAAATCGTTGCCCTGTCCAATCAGGGTGTGGGGGTTACAAGCGAAAACGCAAAGCTGCTTGTGAGGTTTCTGTCCGATGTTGAAAACATGAATTATGATATCATCCCCGAAGCCTACAGCTTTTCAAGACTTGGGTATTTCAAAGGGGAAGGCTTTGTACCATATGTAGACAAGCTTGTATTTGACGGTGACCTGAATTTCAGGACGATATATCAGTCCGTTTCACAGAAGGGCAAAAAAACCGTATGGAAGGACGAAATTAAAAAGGTGCGCAAGTATAGCGTACCGGCAAAAATCGTCATAGCGGCGAGTATAGCGAGTGTGCTTGTGCCCGTATGCAATGCGCAGGTGTTTTTTACTCATCTGTGGTCAAGTACATCGGGTACGGGCAAGACGGTGGCTCTGATGTGCGCGGCATCTGTCTGGGGCGACCCGGAGCTTGGAAAATACATACAGACCTTCAATTCAACTCAGGTGGGTCAGGAAAGATATGCGGCATTTCTGAATCACTTACCGCTGATGATAGACGAGCTGCAGCTCGGCAATCGTGACAGGTTCAGTGTATATCAGCTGTCTGAGGGAGTCGGGCGAACCAGAGGAAACAAAACCGGCGGCATCGACCGCACAGCTACTTGGGCAAACTCGGTGATAACAACAGGCGAGACACCCATCATCCGGCAGTCAGACGGCGCAGGAGCTTTTAACAGAACGATAGATATAGAATGTTCCAGTTCTGAAAAAGTTATCGAGAACGGCCAGCAGACCACGCAGGTCATTAAAAATAACTACGGCTTTGCCGGTAAGGAGTTTGTCAGCCTGCTGTACAGCAGCGAGGATATGCAGGAGCTTGTCAGGGCTGAATTTGCAGCGCTTTATAAGCAGCTTTGTAAAAATGACACGACAGAAAAGCAGGCAATGGCGGCGGCTCTGATCCTGACTGCCGATAAATTTTTCTGTCAGTGGATACTGGGAAGTGATGATTACCTGTCAGCCGATGATATCTCAAAGCATCTGGCAACAAAGCGGGAGGTATCCGTAGGCGAGCGCGGATACAATTACATATGCGACTGGATCGCCACGAATCAGAGACGCTTTGAAACACGTCAGGGCGCGCCTGAAAACGGCGAGATATACGGCAAATTCGGAGACGACGGTTATGTGTATATCATCCGCAGCGTTTTTAAAAAGGCTGTTGAAGCTGAGGGATACAGTGAGAAGTCCCTGCTTTCCTACTTTAAAGAAAACGGATTGATCGCAACAAGAGGGAAAAACATGACCAAAGGCAAAAGGATCAATAGGACTCTTGTGGAATGTGTTGCCCTGAAGCAACGCTCAGACATTTACGACGAGGAAGACGTATTTGACGAAGAATTAATCTAAGCGAGGGACTTGTGGGATGAATGTGGGACTAAAAAAGTATCGCAAACCCGCATTAAATCTGGTGTGTGGGACTGTGGGACTTTTTTAGACATATATACACCCTGTATATATGAGAGTGTATATAAATGATATATATACTCTCTTCTATAAGAAATTTATCAAAATTAGTCCCACAGTCCCACAGCATAGCGAAAACACGCATAATTACTGATGTTTTGCCGTGGGACTTAGTGTCCCACAGTTTTCCACAAGTCCCACATAACATAATAATCAAGAAAGGAGCTTTGAGGATTGCAGCTGAGAGATTACCAGAAGGAATGTATTGATATCATAAACTCCCTGAAGCCCGGTGCTTATCTTTCTCAGATGGCTACGGGTCTGGGAAAGACAGTTACCTTTGCAAATATCCGGCGCAGGGGAAGAGTGCTTATCCTGTCCCACCGTGAAGAGCTTGTAACACAGCCAAAAAAATACTATGACTGTTCCTTCGGCATAGAGCAGGGGAAGCATCACAGCAAGGAGGAGGAGGTAGTATCTGCTTCTGTCCAGAGCATTGTCAGAAGGCTTGATGCTTTCAGCCCGGATGATTTCGATATCATCATCTGTGACGAAGCGCACCATGCAGCGGCAAAAACGTATAAAAAAATACTGAGCTATTTCCATCCCCGTCTGCTTCTGGGCTTTACCGCCACCCCTAACCGTGCTGACGGTGCGAGGCTGAGTGATGTATTCAGTAAAATTATTTTCAAGCGTGATCTGAGATGGGGAATAAAAAACGGTTACCTCTCTGATATATTCTGCCGCCGGGTGGATATCGGCTATGATCTCAGCGGTGTACATACAAAAATGGGTGATTATGCACCCGGAGAGCTTGACGAGGCTATGAAGGATACTTCCGATGCCATTGCACAGGCTTACCGTGAATACGCAAAGGGTGCGACACTGATCTTTGCTGTATCGGTAAATCACGCACAGGAGATCGCCAAACGTATTCCGGGAGCTGTTGCGGTTACCGGACAGACCGAAAACCGCGCGCAGATAATCCGGGACTTTACCGACAGAAAAATCCCCTGTCTTGTCAACTGTATGGTATTCACCGAAGGGACAGACATTCCTCTGGTCGAGACGGTCATCATTGCAAGACCCACAAAGTCAGACAGTCTTTATGCTCAGATGGTAGGCAGAGGCCTGCGGCTTCATCCGGATAAGGAAAAGCTGAATCTGATTGATTGTGTAGGAATAACCGGTACAGGAAGTCTGTGCACAGCGCCGTCCTTGCTTGGGATAGATATATCATCTGTTCCCGAAAAAGAGCGGCATAAGGTGCAGGGAGATTTGTTTGAGCTTCCTGACAAGATAGTCAGAGCTTCGGACACTCCTGCATCCTGGATCAGGAACACTGAAATAGTTGATCTGTGGGCAAAGGAGCAGTCGTATGATCTGCACGGCATTAATTTCTTTAAAATGCCGGACGGCAGTCTGACAGTAAGCACGGGAGCAGAAACATTTGTTATTCCCTGTCAGGATGAGCTTGGGAATGTTGACGGCAAACCAATACAGGAAGCCATTGACGAGCTGTACGAGAAGCTTGCTAATGATCATCAGGGGAGCCGCCAGCTGTGGGATATTAGTGCCGTGAGACGCTGGGGAAAGGACCCCGCAACTGAAAGACAGAAAAATATGATAACGAAAAAATACAAAGATCTGGATTGCTCCGAGCTCAACAAAATGCAGGCAAGCCAGATCATCAGCAGAATTGTAAACGGGAGGAAGGTAAAGAATAAATGACCGAAGCGCAGCACCAAAGCGCATTGTTCGAGTGGACAAGGCAACCGACAATAAGAAAAAGAATGCCGGAACTGAAGTATCTATATCACATTCCTAACGGCGGCAAGCGTGATCCGATTGAGGGGAAACACCTTAAGGCACAGGGGGTAAAAAAAGGCGTCCCCGATCTGCATCTACCAGTTGCAAGGAAGGGCTATTATAGCCTGTACATCGAAATGAAAACTGAAACCGGAAGAACTTCAGACGCACAGGAGTGGTGGCTTAGTGAGCTTATGCGGCAGGGCAATTTTACTGCTGTGTGCCGGGGCTGGAAGGAGGCAGTGAAGTGTCTGACGTGGTATCTGAGTTAGAAAAACTGGAGCGCAGGGCGAGGAGCGGCAGCGATATGCCAAATGGTCTGACTCAGCCGCAGCAGTTATTCTATTTGTCCATGCTGCAGCTTTACGCACTATACCATAATCACACCTACACCAAGGAGCAGGCCAGAAACGCAAAGCAGGAGATACTGTCAGCATACAGAAAAAATGAGTTTGACGAGAAGCTTTTGAAGTATCATGCAGACATCCAGAACCGCTGCAGCCACATCCTGACCGAAGCGGAAAAAAGCGGCTGCCCGATATGCAAAAGGCTTGTCAGGGTTTTTGACGGACGGGAGCTGAGCTTATAGAAAGAGAAGGTATAAAAAATGGCTGAGATGATAGGCAATCTGATATTTTTGTGGGGTGATAATAGTATGAATGAACGATTGAAGCCGTGCCCGTTTTGCGGAGGAGACGTGACGATTTACTGTTCAAGCGCAACGAACGGTTATTACTTTATGCACAATAATAAACAGGGCAAAGCGAAAAACTGTATATTGCTGACACCGTCTACGATCTGCGGTAAGCATAAGAGCCTGAAAGATGCGTATGAAGCATGGAACAGGAGGGTTGAAAATGCGTGAAAATCTAAAACCGTGCAAAAAATGTGGAGGTAAGCCTGTAAGGGAGCATTGGTATAGCGGCGGTTTAGTCTTTGCCGTTCGATGCGATAATCCGGACAGACCCGATACGTGCAGTGAGGCTTTTTATTATTCCAGAAGCAAAGATCCAAAAGAAGCAATAAGAAAATGGAATGAATTTCAGGGAGGATAAAAACAATGCGTGAGATACTTTTCAGGGGGAAAGACAGATTTGATGGTGAATGGTATGTTGGTAGTCTAACACACGATAGAAAATATGGAAATTGCTTCATAGAAGTTTGTGTTCATCAGGGAATTACAAAAGAGGTTATCCCCGAAACAGTCGGACAGTATACAGGACTTAAAGACAAGAACGGCACGAGGGTTTTTGAAGGGGATATATTGTCAGGATATCTTGACGAGTTATTTCCGGAAGAGGAAAGCAGGTATGAAGTTATCTGGCATGATTACGGATGGCATATCAGAAGTAATGGGCTTTTGGATACGCCCGATAATGACTGGTTGAAAGAGAATTTTGAAGTCATCGGCAACATACACGACAATCCGGAGCTTTTGGAGGTGAAACAATGACTGACCTGAAAGACTGCCGCTACTGCGGCGGCAAAGCAAAATACTACACCCACGAGGACATCAACCGGGCAGGGGAACCGGGGTACAAATCAGTCTGCTACTGCAGCCGTTGCGGTATGCAGGTCGAGGGGTTTGATACTGACCCGATAGTTGCTGAGAGAAAAGCGGCAGACTGGTGGAACCGGGGGATTTATGATCTGAAAAATCATTGAACAGGAGGAGGATAAGGCATTGAATTATCTCGACTGCAAAAGGCTGAAAAGGGATATATCAAGACAGAAACTCAGGGTATCTGATCTGAGGGACAGCACAGTGCGCATCTCTCCGGTGCTCAGCGATATGCCGAAGGCTCAGACCTCAGGCAGCAAAACAGAGAGAGCTGTTGAGGCTCTGACGATGGAGCAGCTCAGGCTTGAAAGTATGGAGCACAGGCTCAGGGCAATGATCGACAGCATACCGGACGAATACATCAGAGAGATGTTCCGCCAGAGAGTAGACAGGGGGAGAAGCTGGCAATGGATAGCAGTACATACCGAAGGAAACAATTCTGCTGATTCTATCCGGAAGATGGTACACAGATACAGATGGTAGTTTTCAACAGGTTTTCAACACAAGTTGTCCGTTTTGTCCGTTTTGGATGTGCTAAAATGGTATTGTGAAATAAATTACAAGAATCCATTATGAGTTCTTCCTTCTATTATTTTGTACGCACGGGAGCCGCCTGAAATGAGGG
Organism: uncultured Clostridia bacterium; assembly: GCA_947169745.1. GTDB lineage: Bacteria > Bacillota > Clostridia > Oscillospirales > Acutalibacteraceae > UBA1213. Next base: position 5,877 of record CAMVQZ010000060.1, on the reverse strand, counting down.
CGGCTTTTGTGTTGAGAGGATGGTGTTACTATGCTGAACGCAAGACAGAAGAAATTTGCAGAATACTATGCTCAGAGCGGTAACGCCGAGCAGGCAGCGGTGAAAGCAGGATATTCCGAAAAATACGCAAGGGGAAACGCACACAAAATAGTTGCAAATAGTGGCGTTGCTGAATACATTCGCGAGCTGACCGAAAAAGCAAAGGACGAACGCATTTTGACCGCAAAGGACAGACAGGTGATGCTTTCTGATATCGCAAAGGACGGCGAGAATGAAGCAGCAGACAGAATCCGGGCAATTGATACGCTCAACAAAATGACAGGAGAATATCTCAGCCGGGTAGAGGTTAACGGCAGTCTGACTGCTCAGACCGAAAAGCTCGATGAGCTTGTAAAGCAGATGAGATCAGATGAATGATCTTATTATATCCCCGAAATATAAAGCTTTTCTCCGCTGCAAGGCTCCCGTCGAATTTCTTGAGGGAACGACTGCCGCAGGTAAAACGACCGTCGGCATTTTTAAATTTATTCTCAAATGCGCCGAAAGTCCGAAGAAAATACATATTCTTTCAGGTCTGGATCTGGGTACGATCGAGAAGAATATCATCAATAAGGACCTTGGAATAATTGACGACTTCGGAGAGCTTACTGAATACAACGCAAGGGGCAAAGGACAATACAGCCTGCCGCATATAGTGCTGCATACAAGCGCAGGAGACAAGATTATATATGTGTTGGGGTACGATAACAAAGCCCGCTGGAAAAAGGCTCTCGGTGGTCAGTACGGCTGCTTGTATATTGACGAAATCAATATTGCCGATATGGAATACGTCCGCGAAGCGTCAATGCGCTGTGATTATCTGCTTGCGACGCTTAACCCGGATGACCCGAATCTGCCGGTTTATAAAGAATACATTAACTGTTCCCGACCGCTGCCGGAGTGGGAGCATGAAACGCCTGCGGAAATACTGAATATGCTCAACGAAGAACCAAAGCCCGGATGGGTGCATTGGTTCTTTTCTTTTGCGCATAATGCAGGACTGACGGCTGAGAAAGTAGAGCAGATCAAACAGAATGTTCCGAAGGGCACAAAGTTGTATAAAAACAAAATTCTCGGTCTGAGGGGCAGGGCAACAGGACTTGTATTCAGCAATTTTGACCGGGCGCATCATGTCATGCGTGAAGCGGATCTGCGCCGGCATCTGATGCTGCAAACTGCTTACGGACAGAACGGCGAGCATTTTGTGCAGTTTTCGGCAGGGCTTGACACTGCCTATTCCCAGCAGTCGCCGGACACCATCGCCATGTCCTTTATCGGCATAACGAACCGTGGTCGGCTGTTCCTTCTGGATGAGCAGGTTTTCAACAATGCAGATCTGCGTACACCGATCGCGCCAAGTGATACGGCTGTTGAATTTGCGCAGTTCCTTGACCGCTGTAAAAATAACTGGGGACTTGCCCGTAATGTATTTATTGACAGTGCAGATCAGGCGACAATAACAGAGCTGAACAAATACAAGAGGGAAAACGGCTGTATTTATATTTTTAATCCGGCATGGAAGAAAATGAAGATCATCGACAGAATCAATTTACAGCTCGGGTGGCTTGCACAGGATAAGCTTGTTGTACTGGATCAATGCACGGAGTATATATCAGAGCTTGAACTGTACAGCTGGAAGGAAGACAAGGACAATGAGCCTGAGGACGGACACGACCACATGATAAACAGCGTGCAGTATGCTTTTCTGCCGTATGTGTCACAGATTGGAGTTAATAAATGAGTATCATAGACAAGGTGAGGAATGCAATGAGAAGCTTTTTGCGGATCGAGCCTGCACAAACGGCAGGGATTACGATAATGGAACAGCTCGATTATCTGTCTAACGCGGCAAAAAACAGGATATGGTATCGGGGTAACGGCTGGGAACTGTCGCAGCTTTACAAACAGATCAGCACCGACAGGAGTATGTTCTGGGCTGCCGTTCCAACCCGGGGAATGGAAATACGCAAGGCTCACACCGGCATTCCGAAGCTTATCGTTGACATTCTTACCGCTGTTGTTATGGCGGATATGAATGATATCAAGCTGCCTGAAAACATCTCGAAAAAATGGGACAGTATCGCAAAAGAGAACAGCTTTGATGATCTGATAAGCAAAGCTGTTTCTGAAACGCTTATTATCGGTGACGGTGCTTTTAAGATAAGTCTTGACAGCGATATTTCAGCCCAGCCGATAATTGAGTTTTATCCCGGAGACAGAATAGAGCTTGTACGCAGGAGAGGACGGATAACCGAGATCATTTTCAGAACGGTTTACAGCGAACAAAGCGGAAATTTTATTCTTAACGAGCATTACGGTTTCGGATATGTCCGTTATGAGCTGATGAAGGGAAACAGCAATGTGCCGCTTGAAATTCTGCCGCAGACTGCCGGACTGAAAGATGTTGAATTTGATAGGTCGGTGATGATGGCTGTGCCGATGATGTTCTATTCAAGCGGCACCTTTGAGGGCAGGGGACGCAGTCTTTTTGACGGCGGCAAGTCCGACAGCTTTGACGCGCTGGACGAAGCATGGTCGCAGTGGCTTTATGCTGTGCGTCAGAGCAGACCGATGAAGTTCCTTCCGCCGAATTACACGCCGAAAAATCCGTACACCGGCGAGGATATGAAGCCGAACCCCTTTGACAATATTTTTGTTGAAAGCAGCGGTATTGTTTCCGAGACCACAACACAGCCAAGACCTGAGCTGATCCAGCCGCAGATTCCTCACGAAAGCTACCTTGCAACGTACATAACAGCCCTTGACCTTGCTTTGCAGGGGATTATATCACCATCGACACTTGGTATTGATGTTAAAAAGCTTGACAATGCAGAAGCCCAGAGGGAAAAGGAAAAGACTACCCTGTACACCCGCAACAAGATCGTAGGAGTATTGCAGACTGTTCTGCCGAAGCTGATACAGACGGTTTTTGATGTGATCGCAGTTATGAACAATGAACAGCCGAAAGAGATTGAAATAGAAGTTCCCTTCGGCGAGTACGCTAACCCGAGCTTTGAAAGTCAGGTTGAAACAGTCGGCAAGGGACGCACTCAGGGCATTATGAGCATAGAGGCGGCGGTTGACGAGCTGTACGGCGACACAAAGGGCGATGATTGGAAAAGTACTGAGGTGCAGAGGATAAAGGCTCAGACGGGTGTAGAATCAATGTCAGAGCCTGTTTTCACGGAGTGATGAGTTATGCCCTACAATTTATCCGAAGCGTTTGAAGCGATAGAGAACGAGTTGATCAGCTCTATGATGAGGAATCTGAAAAGGCATCAGGCGGAGGAAACAGCTCAGGGCTTTGAGTGGGAGCAGTGGCAGGCTTTGCAGTTACAGGCACTTGAAAACTACCGGAAAAGGAACCTGAAAAAATTTCCGCCGAGATTCAACAAGCTGAATGCTCAGATAGAGGAAGCTCTGCGAACATCATACAAGGGCGGCAGGACGGCGCAGGAGCGGAAAATTTTGAAGGCAATACAGATGGGCTTTAAGCCTTCAAAAATGCCCTACAGCGGCGATATGAAGCTTGAGGGAGGCTTCTTCGGGATAAACGACCGCAAGCTTGACGCTTTGATAAATGCTGTCGATAATGATATGAGCCGGGCTGAATACGCTGTCCTCAGACGTGCAGACGACCAGTACAGGCAGACAATATTCAACGCTCAGGTATACGCAAATACAGGTGCAGGAACGTACAAAAAGGCTGTTGATATGGCGACCCGGGATTTTCTGCGCGCCGGTCTGGACTGTGTCGAATACAAGAACGGCAGCCGACACACCTTAGAGGATTATGCAGATATGGCGATAAAGACCGCCAACAAAAGGGCATATCTTCAGGGCGAGGGCAGTATGCGTGACGAATGGGGAGTGCCTACGGTCATTATGAACAAGAGAAGTTGTCCGTGTCCTCTCTGCGCTCCCTTTGTGGGAAAGGTCTTTATCGACGATGTATGGAGCGGCGGTGGCAAGGACGGGATATCTCCGGTCACAGGGATAAAGTATCCGCTCCTGTCAGATGCGATCGCTCAGGGGCTCTATCATCCCCGGTGCAAGGACGTTCACAGTACATACTTTGAGGGTATTTCAACACCGCCGGAGGGCAGTCAGTACACTGCCGATGAGCTTGACGAAATGGCACAGCAGTACAGCGCAGAACAGAAGCAGGGCTATTGTGAGAGGCAGGAAAAACGCTATGAACGCATAAGCAAATACAGCCTTGACGAGGATAACCAAAGGATGTACGGGGCGAGGGCGAAGGCTTTCGGAGAGAAGGCAGAGGAGTTCGGCAGGCTTGCAAATTCTTTTAAAACACCAGATAAAAATATTTCCGGAACTGTTGAAAAATCCGGGGAAAGTGGTATAATAAATGCAGAGATGTATCGTAAAAAAGGTGAAGCTCATAGACGTTTAGGCTCTGAAGGTCAACAGGTTATTGATAAGCCAACTTACAATAAACTAACAAGGAAATTTTTAAAACGAGGCGGAATAATAATTGATGGAGATGATGCAAAAGAACACTTAAAAAATGTTCATGCTAAGGCTTCTTATTTGCCGTCTTTTAATACTGCCTTTATTACCGATGAAGCTACTATTTCAGAGGTTCTTGAAGAAATGTATCATGCTGAACAAGATTACAAGCATATGTACGGTGAAATTGCTACTGAAGAGGTTATTTTGCGTAGAGAAATTGATGCTCAAAAATATTTACTATCTTTAACAGAAAAATATAAAATTCCAAAAGAAGAAGTAGAGTTGACAAAATTTAACCTATCAAATTATGAAAAAGATTTGGAAGAATACTTAAAAATAAAAAATGAGGTGAGTTTATGAATAGCTTTAAGGTGATTAGTGAATATGAACTGATGGGCAAAAGAATAGTCGTACTAAGCAAAAAAAGAACCTTAGAAGAATACAATACAAAACACATCGTTTGTAATGGAAAAGAGTATTCTTATTTACTCACTCATAATGATTATCAGATTATAGTTGATTCTGACAAAACTTTGTTAGGAGAAGAAATATATTTTACAAAATAAAATTTCAAAAGCCTTTTGACTTTAATTGAAATCGAGATTTGCTGAGGTGATAAGTTGGAACTGGGAGAACTTTGTAAAAAGACACTTGATATATTCGAGTGCGATAATATTTCTGACTTGGGCGGAAAGCTTTACGATGCCGTGATAAACAATGATATCGTGAAGCTGACCGCCTTTTGTAATACTGTGGAAGATCTGACAGTGGACTGGCTTCAAAAGATTTTTCAATATTACGAAGCGGACAGACAGGAAAAGAAACAGGATTATACACCTAAAAGTATTGCAAAGCTTTGTGCAGAGCTAACAGAAACGGGCGGCAAAATAGTTTATGATATCTGTGCAGGTTCTGGAGCGTTAACAATTCAGAAATGGGTACGAAATCCGGATAAACTGTTTATCTGTGAAGAACTGGACGAAAAAGTTATACCGTATCTGTTGTTTAATATGGCTGTTCGCAACATGAACGGTTATATTATCAATCGAAATGTTTTGACAATGGAATGTTATAGAGTATACAAGCTTCACTGCGGTGAGGCTTTTTCTATTGTTGAAGAAGTAAGCGAACCGCCAAAAATTATAGCGGATGAAATTGTTTCAAATCCGCCGTATAATATCAAATGGGATGCTCCCGAACCTTTATTTGCTGACGAAAGATTCAAGGAAGTTATTCCGCCGGCGAGTAATGCAAATTTCGCTTTTGTTCTGACAGCTTTGAGCCGATTAAAAAATGGCGGAAAGTGTGCTTTTGTTCTTCCGTGTGGTGTACTCAACTCAAAGTCAAAGCCTGAGCAAGAATGCA
>CAMVQZ010000059.1 GCA_947169745.1 uncultured Clostridia bacterium | reverse complement strand
TTCCAAAGGGGGGAACCTGGGTTCACCTCTTTGGCTCCGTGCCGAAGGCACGCCTGCACAGACTATCGGCTCAGAAAACAAACCAGACACGAAAAAGCTTACTATAAAAGGAGCGCAGCGACCCTTCATTTTCCATTTTCCATTTGAAAGGCGACCACAATTTTTATTCTTCATTCTTCACTGTTATTCATTTCTTCCGGCCCTCTCAGAAGCTTCCGGTCAGGACAGAAAGTCCCGGCCGGAGGGGGAGTTCCCGGCTACGGCGCTTCTTCCCTTTTCTTTTCTTTACTTTCCTTTACTTTACTATTCTTTTCTTTATGGCATTTTTCCAAGGTTTTTCCGAAAAAAACTCTTCCGAAAAAAATCCCTCTGAATACCGCCTCAAAAAAACAAGCCGGACACGCACCGGCCTGCTATAAAAGCTCCCGGAGATACAGCCTTCGCCGCTTCTCCGGGAGTAATTTATCATTTCTTATCTGATTATTTCTTGTCGGCCTTTTTTTCTTCCGGCTTCCTGCCTTCCTCAGGCTTTTCTTCCCTGGTTTTCTCCTTATTCTTTTTACGCTTGATCCTCATCGGGTTATTGAATTTTATCAATCTTCCCTTATTGTGTTTTGCATTGTGTACTCTGGGTCTGTGAGCATAGGGTACGGCTTCTTCGTATTTATAGCGGGGGATCCTTCTCTCCCTGAGCCTTGTAAATACAAATCTTCTTGTCAGGGTATACAGCACCGATGTCACAGCCCCGCTGACAAGGAGGCCTATTATTCCAAAGAAATTACTGAAGAGAACTATAGCGGAGATGAGCACTATAGGAGGGAGACCGATATTATTTCCCACAACTCTTGGGAATATAAGATTGCCCTCTATCTGCTGGAGACAAATCATAAATACAATAAACCATATTGCATCTATAGGATTTGAGGTCAGCATCAGCAGCGCTCCGATTCCTGCGCCGATATATACGCCAAACATAGGTATCCATGAAAGGATCGCCACCATAACGCCTACGAGAGGCGCATAGGGGAACTGGAATATAGTCATTCCCAGAGCGGTAAGGCTTCCCAGGATAACACATTCCATCATCTGACCTGTTATGCAGTTATAGAAGGACTTGTTTGTAAGCTTTGCCACCTCAACAACAGCGTCTGCGGTTTTCATAGGCATAATGGAATAAAGAAGCTTTTTGACGCTGGAGGCGATCTTTTCTTTCTTGGAGAGAGTATATACCGAGAGAACGATCCCCAGAAATACATTGACTGCTACACTGAATACAGAGGAGATCATATTCATTGCATATCCGATCAGCATAGCGGCGTCATTTTTAAGGAAGCCGGTAATATAATCGGAAGCTGCATTCCAGTCAAACTGTACGTTACTCATAGCCATTTCAACGTACTCGTTTTCTGTACGCATATAATCGATCCATTCCTGAAGAGAAGTCATTGCTCCCGGAACAGCCTCGGCAAGGCTTTTTACGCTCTTTCCGATTTCAGGAATAATGACCACAAGGAATGCTGCTATTACAAGGATAAAGATAGCAATGGACATTGTCAGAGCGAGGGGTCTTCTCAGCTTTTCCTTCAACGGGTGAACAGGCTTGCCGTTTTTCGGTCTGAAAAGATGCCTTTCAATAGCTTTCAGCGGCACATTCAGGAAAAGGGTACAGCAAACAGCCACAATAAAGGGCATAAGTACCTTCAGAAGCCAGTTCAGAAAGCCAAATACCACATCCATATTTTGCAGTCCCAGATATACTATTATCAGGGCTGTGCCTATAAACAAGATCCTTTCAATATTTCTCCGATCCAAATTCATAACTTCATCTCCGTATTCAACTTTGAGTATTTTCTGCCGGCTCAGACACCCGGCGGCAGTTCTATCTCGCCTCCGCATACAAGAGCATCGCCGTCATAGCACACAAGAGCCTGTCCGCCTGTTATTGCTCTCTGCGGAGAATCAAAAACCACCCTGATCCTGCCGTTATCAGCAGGATACAGAGTTGCCGGCTGCTCCTTCTGATTATATCTTACTCTGGCACATACCCTGACCGGAACCTCTGTCCCCGGTATTGATATCCAGTTGACATTTTTCGCATAGGCTGTATCAGAAAAAAGATCATCATTGCTTCCCAGAACCACCCTGTTGTTCTCCATATCCTTTGATATAACATAAGCCGGAACACCAAGCGCAATTCCCAGTCCCTTTCTCTGTCCCACAGTATACCGGATCATACCGCTGTGCTTTCCAAGGACTTTTCCGTTCTTATCAGTAAAATCCCCGGCAGGGAAGGTTTTCCCTGTATATTTCTCAATAAAGCTGGCATAATCCCCATCGGGGACAAAGCAAATATCCTGACTGTCCGGCTTATTTGCATTAACAAGCCCCAGTCTTTCGGCTATCTCTCTTGTTTCCTCCTTGGTCAGCTCTCCCATAGGGAACAAGGTCCGGGAGAGCTGCTCCTGGGTCATATTATACAGCACATAGCTCTGATCCTTTGAAGCGTCCTTACCCTTTTTCAGGATATACCTGCCTGTTTTTTCGTCATATTCTCTTCTGACATAATGACCCGTGGCGATAAAGTCCTGTCCCAGAGCCTCTGCTTTTTTCAGAAGAGCGTCAAATTTTATATATTTATTGCAGTCGATACAAGGATTCGGGGTCAGTCCCTCCATATATGCTTTGCTGAATCTGTCCATAACACATTTTCTGAATTCCGCGCCGAAATTCATTACGTAAAAATCCAGCCCCAGCCTTGAAGCTACTGCCCTGGCATCCTCCACATCATCAAGGGAGCAGCAGGTCTTTTTATCCGCCGCAGCGATATCATCATTCGCAAACAAGCGCATCGTTACCCCTGTAACATCATATTTTTCTGACAATATAGCCGCAGCCACCGAGCTGTCGACACCGCCGCTCATAGCTGCCATTACTTTCTTTTTCATTTGTTCACCCGATTTCGCTGTCAGTCGTTTATTACATCCCACGGAGTTATCATTCCCAGAATACGTCCATGGGATGATCCGTTGTCAGTGATAAAAACAGCCGCAAGCTTTTTTGCCCCCCTGACCTTACGCTCAAATTCTGCGCGTACGTCATACAGGGAAATATCTCTTCCTACAAAGCGGAATTTCTCTGTTATGTGCTTTTCTACCGGTAAAAACTCCTCGAAATCCGATATCCTCATATCGTCGTTCACATCAGCGCCTCCCGATATCAGAAAATAGTTAAACACAGTACTTACGCTGAATACCCCGATACATTCCCCGTTTTCTATGACAGGAACATGGGATATACCCTGTCTCTCCATTTTTTTCATAAGTGACCGGACATTCTGGCTCCTGGTAGTTTTCAGCAGGCTTGCAAATGGAGTCGCATAATCCACAGCCAGCGGCGGTCTCCTGATAAACTCGGTAAGCTCAACCACAAATCTGATTATAGCCTCAGAGGGCTGGATTATTTTTTCGCCGTCTATCTCAGAATGGTGGGAGAGAAAATTTCTTATCTCCCTGCAGATATTAAGCTTTTCACGATACGGCTTGCTTTCCTTATCATTCAGATACCGGATAACTGCGCTTCCGTATCCTCTGTCATCCTCGCCGTAGCGGTTATTCAGCTCTTCCTCAAGAGCCCTGTATTTATCCAGAAATTCATCTGCCCTTTCGTCAGCCATAATACACTCCTCCTTATCAGGGATCAGATATTGGCATCAAGCCTCTGTATTATACTTTTCCGCAATATACTCATCGTATGTCCTGGTTATATCTTTTATACCGTGCTCTTCGATAACTATTATCCTGTTTGCTACAGTAGAAATAAATTCGTGGTCGTGTGATGTAAAGAGCACAACACCCTTAAAGGCTGAAAGACCCTTGTTTACTGCTGTAATGGATTCCAGATCAAGATGGTTAGTAGGCTGATCGAGAACAAGCACATTCGCTCCGAACATCATCATTCTGGAGAGCATACATCTTACCTTTTCTCCACCGGAAAGAACCTTTACTGCCTTGAAAACATCGTCGCCTGAGAAAAGCATCCTTCCCAGGAAGCCCCGGAGATATGTATCCGTATTGTCATTTCCTCTGACATACTGACGAAGCCAATCAATTATAGTCATATCATTTCCATCAAAGAAACTGGTATTATCCTTTGGGAAATAAGACTGAGACGTGGTTCCGCCCCATTTGAATTCTCCCTCATCCGGCTCCATATTACCCATAAGTATCTCAAAAAGGGTAGTCACAGCGATTTCGTTGTCACACAGAAAAGCCACCTTGTCTGTTCTTTCGATACGGAAGGTCACATCATCCAGTATTTTTTCGCCGTCAATAGTCTTGGACAGTCCCTCCACCTGAAGGACCTCCTTGCCTACCTCCCTGTCCATATTAAAGCCCACAAAGGGATATCGTCTGGAGGAAGCGGGCATTTCCTCTACGGTAAGCTTTTCAAGAAGCTTTCTTCTTGAAGTAGCCTGCTTTGATTTTGATTTATTCGCGGAGAAACGCTGCACAAAGCTCTGCAGCTCCTTTATTTTTTCCTCTGTCTTTTTATTCTGCTGCTTCATCATTGCCTGTATGAGCTGGCTGGATTCATACCAGAACTCATAGTTACCAACATAGAGCTTGATCTTATTATAATCTATATCCACCATATGGGTACATACAGTATTAAGAAAATGACGGTCGTGGGATACGACAATGACCGTCCCCTCGTAATCCATAATAAAATCCTCCAGCCATGCAATAGCCTTGATATCAAGGTTATTTGTAGGCTCGTCAAGAAGTATTATCTCCGGATTACCGAAAAGAGCCTGAGCCAGCAGTACCTTCACCTTTTCATTACCTGTAAGACTGCTCATCTGCATATACAGCAGATCCTCCGGAAGTCCCAGACCCTGTATCAGCTTGGAAGCGTCACTTTCAGCCTCCCAGCCATTCATTTCCGCAAACTCAGCTTCAAGCTCAGAAGCCCTGATACCGTCCTCATCAGAAAAATCCTCTTTCAGATAGATAGCGTCCTTTTCCTTCATGATATCATAAAGCTTCTTGTTTCCATATATTACTGTATCAAGAACTGAATAATCATCAAATGCAAAATGATCCTGCTTGAGTACGGACATCCTGGTATTTTCCGGGATAATGACTTCTCCCTTTGTAGGCTCCAGATCTCCCGAAAGTACTCTCAGGAATGTGGACTTTCCGGCTCCGTTGGCGCCGATTATTCCATAGCAGTTATTGTCCGTCAGCTTTAAATTCACGTCAGAAAAAAGCGGTGTCCCGCTGAAATTTACTGATACATTGCTTACTGTGATCATTTTTCTTTCTCCCTTTTCCCTTTTTATTCTTTTATTTACGTTCTTAATTAACCGGTCTGAAATTGTCCCAGTCAAACTCCCTCAGTCTCCCTGTATTCTGAAGTCTGGGATAATCCCACTGCCTGAGCACCTCATAGGCTGCAACTGCCGCCGAATTAGAAAGATTAAGGCTTCTCGCCTCGCCTATCATAGGTATCCGGACAGTACTGTCGGGATTCTCATGCAGAAGCTTTTCAGGAAGCCCCTTTGTCTCCTTGCCGAAAACCAGGTAGCATTTATCCGGATAGCTTATATCCGTATATTTTCTCGGCGCCTTGGTAGAAAAATAAAAATATTCTCCTCCTGCAGTCCTTTCAAAAAAGTCACTTATATCATCGTAATAAGTGATATCAAGCAGATGCCAGTAATCAAGGCCTGCTCTTTTCAGCTGTCTGTCATCCGGTTCAAAGCCCATCGGCCGCACAAGGTGCAGTCTTGCCCCGGTAGCGGCGCAGGTTCTGGCTATATTGCCCGTATTCTGAGGTATCTCCGGTTCAACAAGCACGATATTCAATTCAGACATTTTATTCTTTCACCCTAATTTTTTCAGTCATAGTAGTGCAAAAAGGAGAAAACTCTGCAAAGCTTTCTCCTGTCATTTTTGTAGCATAATTATATTTCAGAAAAAACTGCTGTCAGAATTTTCTGAATCTGTTATACCGTTTAGACAGCAGCGTCTGTATATCGTATGCTTCCAGCTTTTCAAAGGTCTGGGCGATAAGATTTTTCAGACTGTCAAACATAATGCTGTCAAGATTTTTTGGTTCTCTTATTATTCTTTCGATAACTCCCAGCTTGAAAAGATCGTGGGAGGTAAGCTTGAGACATTCTGAGGCCTCGGCTGTCTTTGAGGAATCCTTCCAGAGTATGCTTGCGCAGCCCTCCGGAGAAATGACCGAATATATAGCATTTTCCAGCATCCAGACTTCATCCGCAACTGCCAGAGCAAGAGCTCCGCCGCTTCCTCCCTCGCCGATGAGAATAGAGAGTATCGGAGTCTCAAGAGTCATCATTTCCATCAGATTTTCAGCAATAGCCTGACCCTGACCTCTTTCCTCGGCTCCTATGCCGCAATATGCTCCTGAGGTATCCACGAAGCAGATAACCGGCCTGTGGAATTTCTCTGCCTGTTTCATCAGACGGAGAGCCTTTCTGTATCCTTCAGGATGAGCCGAACCGAAATTCCTGTCCATTCTCTCGTTAAGATTCCTGCCTTTTTCAAGACCGACAACAGTAACCGCACTGCCGTTAAGTTCAGCTATTCCTCCGATAACTGCCTTATCATCCGAAAAGCGTCTGTCTCCGTGAAGCTCCATAAAGCTGTCGCCGAAGATCCTTGTTATATAGTCGATAGCTGTAGGGCGGTCATTTGCCCTTGCCGCTGTCACACTGTCAAAAGCGCTCATTCATCTGCCCCTTCCCCGAAAACCGATTTATTGCTGTGGAGCTTCAGAAGCTTTGTCAGAGTATCCTTCATTTCATTCCTGTTTACAACTGCGTCTATAAATCCCTTTTCAAGGAGAAATTCCGCAGACTGGAAACCCTTCGGAAGCTTCTGTCTTATTGTCTGTTCTATAACCCTTGGTCCTGCAAAGGCTATAAGCGCTCCGGGCTCAGAAAGGATTATATCCCCTTCCATCGCAAAGCTGGCTGTAACGCCGCCGGTAGTAGGGTCAGTCAGAACGGTTATGTAAAGCAGTCCTGCATCGCTGTGGCGCTTCACCGCTCCGCTGGTTTTTGCCATCTGCATAAGGGACATTATTCCCTCCTGCATTCTTGCTCCTCCCGAAACCGTGAATACTACAACAGGCAGCTTGTTTTCCGTTGCATATTCAAATGCTCTGGTGATCTTTTCGCCTGTTACCGTACCCATCGAGCCCATCATAAACTGTGAATTCATCACCGCAATAACAGTTTCACAGCCGCCTATTTTAGCCTCACCGGTTATAACCGATTCATTTTCGCCGCTGTTAGCCTTGGCGTTTTTGAGCTTTCTCGTATAATCCGGGAAATCAATTATATTCTCGGACACCATATCCGCATCAAATTCCCGGAAGCTGTCCTTATCCACTGTAAGCTCTATTCTCTGCCTTGCGCCTATTCTGAAATGATATCCGCATTTAGGGCAGACCTTATTGTTTTCACCCAGGTCAGAGGACAAAACAGGGCTTTTGCATACCGGACATTTTACCCATAATTCATCAGGTATAAACGGCTGGTTTTCTGCTTCCTGCCCCTGATTCTCAAGCTCATTCTTCGGCTTTAAAAAATTAAAAAAATCTGCTGTATTCAAAGCTGCACCCTACCAATCTTCTCGCCGGATGAACCCGGCGGATATTCAGTTGCCCATATCCTGCTCTTCGTTCCTTTTTCTGCGGGATTCCATAAAGCCCGTATCATATGTTCCTGAAACAAATTCAGGATCGGAAAGTATATCTATATGAAGATTTCTGTTATGCTTTATCCCATTGACCGTCAGCTCACTGAGGGCCATTTTCATTTTGCGGATAGCAAGCTCTCTTGAACGAGCCTGGACTATCAGCTTGCCCACCATGGAATCATAATAAGGAGGAACCGTATAGTCCTGATATATTGCTGTATCGAAGCGTACGTTTGGTCCGCCGGGAATATGTATAAAATCTATCTTACCGCACCCCGGACGAAAATCATTATCCGGATCCTCTGCATTGATACGACACTCAATGGCATTGCCGTGCATATACACCTTATCCTGGGTAACAGTCAGCTTGGCTCCCGACGCTATCCTTATCTGCCACTGCACGATATCAATACCCACTACCATTTCTGTTACCGGGTGCTCCACCTGCAGTCTTGTATTCATTTCCATGAAATAGAAATTCTTATCCTTATCCAGGAGGAACTCCACTGTTCCGGCATTTTCATAGCCCACAGCCTTTGCAGCCTTTGCAGCTGCCTCCATCATTTTTTTCCTTATCTCAGGAGTAATGGCAGGAGAAGGACTTTCCTCGATAAGCTTCTGGTTTTTCCTCTGCACAGAGCACTCACGCTCTCCGAGGCAGACAACATTTCCATATTTATCGCTGAGCAGCTGCATTTCGACGTGCTTTACAGGAGAAAGGAATTTCTCCATATAAACTGCACCGTCGCCGAAAGCGCTCTGAGCCTCAGCCTTGGCAGACAGAAATGCATTATCAAATTCCTCTACAGAATCAACCTTTCTAATGCCTCTTCCGCCGCCGCCGCTTCTTGCCTTGACAAGCAGCGGGAAGCCTATTTCCTTTGCCTTTTCTCTTGCCTCATCTATATCTTCGATGATATCACTTCCGGGAGTTACAGGCACTCCTGCAGCCTTCATCGTTCTTCTTGCTTCGTCCTTATCTCCCAGTCTTTCTATCATCTCGGCGCTGGGACCGATAAATTCCACATTGCACTTTTTGCAAAGGGCAACGAATTTCGCATTCTCCGAAAGGAGACCATATCCCGGATGAATTGCCTGGGCGCCCGAAACAACAGCTACTTCAAGTATCGCAGCCATATTAAGATAGCTGTCAGCAACCTGGGGGCCGCCAATACAGTAGCTTTCGTCAGCCATCCTGACGTGAAGCGCATCCTTGTCCGCCTGGGAATAAACAGCAACTGTGGATATTCCCATCTCGCGGCACGCGCGTATTATTCTTACGGCGATCTCGCCGCGGTTAGCTATCAGTATCTTTGAAAACAACTCGATTACTCCTTCTCAACAAGAGCAAAAGAAAACTCTGCCGATACACTCAGCTTTCCGTTTACATAGCCTTTACCCTTTATAAAATAAAAATTTCTCTTCTGACCGGTAAGCTCACACTTTATCTCAAGTGTATCCCCCGGAAGTACCTTGTTTCTGAATTTTGCCTTTTCTATGCCGGTGAAATACGGAGTGGACTTTGCCGAAACATCTGCCATTATAACAGAGCTGGCCTGAGCCATCATTTCACAAAGAATAACTCCCGGTACTACCGGATTTCCCGGAAAATGACCATCCAGGAACCATTCATCTCCATTGATATATTTCTTTCCCTCACAAGTGGTATCGCTGGTCTTTTCGGCCTCATCCACAAGTAGCATAGAATTTCTGTGGGGGATTATCTGCATTATTTCTTCTTTATTCATAATCATTTCACCTGCACTTTTCTGTGATGTTTATTTTATCATAAACAGAGGCTGTCCATATTCAACTACCTGACCGTTTTCAGCACAGACAGCTGTTATCTCTCCGCTCTTTTCAGCAGTAACCTCATTCATAAGCTTCATTGCCTCAATAAGACAAAGCACATCGCCCTTTGAAACCTTGCTTCCTACTGTCACATAGGGCTCGCTGTCGGGCGAGGGAGCCGCATAGAATACTCCCACCATGGGGGATTCCACAGGAGTGCCGTCCTGTATCATTTCAGAAACCTTATCGGCCACTGTTCCCCTGTCATCATCAAAAACAGTTGTCACCTGAACAGGCTCAGCCTGAACAGTTGTGCAGACTGCCGTCTCCTTGACGGTGCGTCTCTGACGAAGGCTTATAAATTCATTTTCTGAGAGCTGTATATCCATCGCTGTAGCCTTTGAATCGTCAAACGCCGCAAGCAGCTCTTTTATCTCTTCGATACTGTACATCGAACTTCCCACCTTACATTATCAAAATCATCATAATTATTTTCTAAGCACGATACAAGCGTTATGTCCGCCGAATCCAAAGGTCGTTGAAAGAGCCAGATCGACCTCCGCCTTTACTGCCTCATTGGGAGTATAGTCAAGGTCACATTCCGGATCAGGCACCTGATATCCGACAGTCGGGGGGATAACACCCTCCTTCAGCGCAAGAGCAGCAGCAATAGCCTCCACTGCGCCTGTTGCGCCCAGCATATGTCCTGTCATAGACTTTGTTGAGCTGATGTGAGCCTTATAAGCCCTCTCTCCCAGTACCTCCTTGAATGCCTTTGTCTCTCCTGCATCATTGAGACTTGTAGAGGTTCCGTGAGCATTGATATAGATTTCTTCGTCTCCCTTATAACCAGCTTCCTCAAGGGCAAGCTTCACACACCTTGCAGCGCCCTTACCCTCAGGATCCGGAGCCGTGATATGGTGCGCGTCACAGGTATTGCCGTATCCGCAGATCTCAGCATATATCTTTGCGCCCCTTGCCTTTGCGTGCTCATATTCCTCAAGTATAAGCATTCCTGCGCCTTCGCCCATTACAAAGCCTGATCTCTCCTTATCGAAGGGAATAGAAGCTCTTTTCGGATCATCCGTCATTGTAAGAGCCTTACAGCTTGTAAAGCCCTTGATAGCCAGGGGAGTAATCGTTGCCTCAGCTCCGCCGGTTATAATAGCGTCTGCAAGTCCGTATTTAACAGCTCTGAAAGCCTCGCCCACTGCATGAGTAGAAGTGGAGCAGGCTGTTACCACCGGGAGACACGGACCCTTTGCCTTAAAGCGTATTGCAACATTTCCTGCTGCGATATTTCCGATCATCATAGGTATAAAGAACGGGGAAATATTCTTGTCTGTATAGAGATTAACGCTCTGCTCATAGAAGGTCTGTATTCCTCCCACGCCGGAGCCCACATATACTCCGAAACGATCCTCATCCACATTACCTTCAATACCGCTGTCCTTTACAGCCTGAGCTGCTGCTGCTATAGCATACTGGCAGAACTGATCCATTCTGCGGCACTCTCTTTTATCTATATACTCAGTGGGGTCAAAGCCCTTGACTTCTGCTGCAACCTTTGCCTTTGTTGTCGAAGGGTCAAATTTGGATATTATATCTATTCCGCAAACACCCTTTTTCATAGAATCCCACATTGTTTCAACATCGTTTCCTATTGGTGTTATTGCACCGATACCGGTTATAACTACTCTTTTCATTTGTGTTATATCCTTTCCTAAATGTAATTACATTGCAAGACCGCCGTCTACTCTTATTACCTCACCGGTGATATAAGACGCTTCATCGCTTGCAAGAAAAGCTGCAAGATTTGCTATATCAGCCACTTCTCCGGCACGCTTCATAGGAATTGCTGCGAGAGTAGCCTCTCTTGCCTTTTCAGGCATACCGTCTGTCATTTCTGTCCTGATAAATCCGGGAGCAATAGCATTCACTGTTACATTTCTTGAACCCAGCTCCTTGGCAACAGACTTGGTCATTCCGATTATTCCTGCCTTTGCTGAGGAATAATTCACCTGTCCTGCGTTACCTGTAAGTCCCACGATAGAGGACATATTAATTATTCTTCCTCTGCGCTTCTTCATAAAGTGCTTATATACAGCCTTTGTCATATTGAAAACGCCCTTGAGATTTACTGCTATAACGGCGTCAAAATCCGACTCCTTCATCGAAAGCACCAGCGTATCCCGGACAATACCTGCGTTATTTACCAGTATATGAACCTCGCCGAATTCCTCGATTATCTCATCCACCAGCTTTGTTGCAGCATCAAAGTCAGCCACATTGCATTCATACGCCTTTGTCTTGACGCCCTTGGCTTCCAGCTCCTTCTGTGTCTGCTCGGCATTCTCACCGTCACCGTAGTGAAGGAAAGCGATATTTGCGCCGAGATCTGCAAATTTCAGAGCTATTTCCTTTCCGATACCTCTTGAACCACCTGTGATTATGGCTGTTTTTCCTGTAAGCTCAAACATAATTTTCCCCCCGACGCTTATTTCAGAGCGTCAAGTCCCTCCTTAGTCTCTATATTTACTGCATTTACATCAGCATTTATCTTTTTTATAAGACCCGTAAGAGTCTTTCCTACACCGACCTCAATGAAATTATCAGCGCCCTGAGCGATAAGCTCTTCAACTATGGTCTGCCACCTCACCGGATTTCTGACCTGAGCTGCAATAAGCTCCTTATAGTCTCCCTCATATGGCTTTGCCGTATAATTGGAATAAACCGGGATCTTCGGATCATCGATCTTTATGTCTTTCATATAAGCGGCAAGCTCCTCTGCTGCGCTGTCCATAAAAGGCGAATGGAATGCTCCGCTCACTGCCAGCTTCTTGGCCTTTCCTTTTGCCTCCTTGACTGCAGCGCAAAGCTCATCTATTTCATCCTCAGCTGCTGCAACCACCGTCTGCAGCGGGCTGTTATAATTCACAGGATATGCTCTTTTGAATCCGGCACAGATTTCCTCTGTCTTTTCCGGACCTATCTTAAGTACTGCCGCCATAGCGCCCTTATCGTTCTGTGCAGCTTTATCCATAAATTCTGCTCTCTTGCATACTAACCTGAATGCGTCCTCATATGAAAGCATTCCTGCAAATGCAATCGCTGCTATCTCTCCGAGAGAAAAACCAGCTACATAATCCGGCTGTATACCTGCTTCAGCGACTGCCGCAGCTGCAGCAAGATCCGCTGCAAATACACACGGCTGAGTATTGATTGTCACCGAAAGCTCTTCCTTTGTGCCCTCAAAGCACTGCTTTATTGTCCCGGGGCGGATACTCTCCGCCATATCAAAAACTGCCTTTGCAGCCTCTGAGCTTTCGTACAGGGACTTTCCCATACCAGGATACTGTGCACCCTGTCCGGAAAAAACAAATACGGTTTTCCCCATAATGATCTCCTCCAAAGTTTCAGTTATTTATTCCAGCGGATGATGCAGCTTCCTGTTGTAAGGCCGCCTCCGAAAGCACACATTGCCACCAGATCGCCCTTTTTCAGAACACCGCCTCTGTTTGCTTCATCAAGTGCTATTACCACACTTGCAGAAGATGTATTGCCATAATGCTGTACATTGCAGAAAAATTTCTCTCTGGGAATATCCAGATTTTTTGCTGCTGTATTTATTATCCTGATATTAGCCTGATGAGGTATAACGCAGTCGATATCGCTCTGCTGAAGTCCTGCGTCCTCAACTGCCTTTTTTATTCCATTTGCCATTGCTGCTGTTGCAAACTTATAAACCTCGTTGCCTGCCATATGAAGGACAGCTCTCTCTTCCTCGTGCTCATAGAACGGAGATGAATTTGTGCCGTGAGGAATTCTGATAGCCGCATCGTTGCCGGTAGCTGTAAGGTTTATGGAAAGCAGGTCATTTCCCTCTCCTAAAACTGCAGCTGCGCCTCCGTCTCCGAATAATACGCAGGTGGAACGGTCTGTCCAGTCTGTGATATTGGAGAGGTTATCCATTGAAACGACAAGTACATATTTTACTCTTTTTCTCTCAAAGAAACCGGCAGCTATATCCAGGGCATAAATAAAGCCGGAACAAGCAGCATTCACATCGAATGCAGCGCAGGTCGCACCTATCTCCTTCTGAATCATACAAGCCTGAGAAGGAGTGATATTCTCTCCCCTCATTGTTGTACAGATGATAAGATCCAGATCCTCCGCCTTTATCCCGGCATTTTCAAGAGCTCTCTGCGCAGCCAGCACGGTAAGCTCTGTTATTGTTTCACTTTTACAAATATGTCTTTCTTCGATACCTGTTCTTGTTCTGATCCACTCGTCGTTTGTTTCGACCATAGTAGACAGCTCGTCATTTTTCATTGTGTACTCAGGGATAGCTTTTCCCGTTCCAAGAATTGTAAAACTCATCGAATAATCCTCCATATACCGTTTTTTGCGCCCTTCTCTCCTGATCCGGAGAGCACGCAGTCAGTCCATATATTATATACCTATTCCATCATCCTAATTTTATAATAAATCCCACCATTTGTCAATCCCTGCAGTGCCAGCGTCGACGCTGGACCCGTGTTCGCGTAGTCGCTCATTCCATTCGCTCG
>CAMVQZ010000058.1 GCA_947169745.1 uncultured Clostridia bacterium | reverse complement strand
CGACGAGAGTGTATGTACGCACGACAGAGCGAGTGCAAACGAGCGATAACGCGAACACGGGTGCAGCGTCGACGCTGCCGAATTGCTCAGTGCGAGCACGCACCGAACAAGGGTGCAGCGTCACGCTGCCTGGAAAAGAGGATTGTATTTTTTTTGCGGGCGTGTTATAATGTTTCCGGATAAAAAGATCCCGTAAGAACGGAAGGAGATATGATAACAGTGGATATGAATAATGCATTCAATATAATTGCCGGAAAGACAGAGAAAGCGCTTTTCGCAAAGGGCTATACAAAAGCTGATACAGCGTCATCTGATAACGAGCTTGTTGCTCTCTATATCGGTGAAAGCGCTTACAGCATAGTCTATACATTTTCCAACAAGAGAATAGTACTGAGAACCTGCGGCATTGAAGGGGACGAGCCGGATAATGAATGGCGCACTCTTGCAACATGGCTCTTCGATCCGGAAACAGACGGACAGAGAGAGGCAGAGAGCATCGGATCGGATTTTGAAGAAACCATCTCCGGACCCAAGCAGTCTGCTGCGGTCCAGAAGCAGAAGAAGCGCAAAAAAGACGGAGAAAACAATGTAGACGCTTTGTTCTTTGCCAACAGGATGGTAACATATTTCCCTGAGCTGAGAGATGAGATCGCATACGAAAAGGCTCACTATGAGGAATTCAGGGGAGTGACCTTTGCAGAGGAAAAGATAGTTCCCAGATTTGCCGATCTGATAAAGCATTCCAATGAAAAGAAAATAGAAAAGATATCTGCAGGACTTGCGGCAATATATAAGTCGGGAGACCTTGATACAAAGGGTATAATCACATATGATCTTTTCAATGCTGTCGAGGACGATGAGAAGTTCCTGCTCCTGATAAAGGAATTCCCGGTTCCGGATCAGAAGGTGGCAAAGGCAGCCAGAAAGCTGAGAGGGAAGACCCTGAAGGCTGAAAAACCCATCAAAAAGAGAAAATATGTATCCGATACGCTGAATAACTGAAAACCCGGTTAACAGAGGGTAAAAAATACTTAAAAAACTATTGACAAAAGCTGGTCCCTGTGGTATATTAGATATACCTCAGGGGAGGCTTATTTTTTTGTGCCTTTTTTGAGGGAGGCTAAAATATTCCGAGATACCGGGAGGTGCCGACATGAGAGTTAAAATAACACTAGCCTGCACAGAGTGCAAACAGCGCAACTACAACACAATGAAAAACAAGAAAAACGATCCAGACAGACTTGAGATGAACAAGTACTGCAGATTCTGCAAAAAGCATACTCTGCACAAGGAAACTAAGTAATTGAACGGAGGGTAACTATGGCAAAGAAAAAAGCTCCTGAGAAAAAGCCCAATATCTTCAAGAGAATGGGCAAGGGAATAGCTAAGTTCTTCCGTGACATCAAAAGCGAGATCAAAAAGATCGTATGGCCCACACCGAAGATGACCTTCAAGAATATGGGCATAGTGCTTTTGTCAATGCTTATTGTCGGATTGGTGGTTTTCGGTCTCGACCTTGGACTTGAAAAACTGCTTGGTTTTGTAATGCATGTTTCGTAAAATTGATTCGGTAGACGGAGGAGATATTATGTCAGATGTCCAGAATGAAAACAGCCTTGACACTGTTCAGACAGAAGTGATCAATACAGCTCCAAGCAAGAGCGAGGCGGTCCAGAAGGCAAAATGGTACATAGTACATACATATTCCGGATACGAGAACAAGGTACTTACGACGCTTAAGCAAAAAGTGGAAAACATGGGATTACAGGATCAATTCAAGGATGTAGTCATCCCGATCGAAAAAGTACGTGAGATCGTAAAAAAGAAGGTCAAGGGAAAAGACGGAAAGTTCAAAAAGGATGAAAACGGCAATTTCATTGAAGAAGACACAGAGATAATCACGGAATACAAAATATTCCCCAGCTATGTTTTCATTAAGATGATAATGTCGGATGACAACCAGAACATAGTCAGATCCGTAAGAGGCTGTACCGGCTTTGTCGGTCTCAACCTCATGAATGCGACCGAAAAGGTCGGTGGTGTTGTTGTACACAATGCTCCGCCTGCACTGACAGATGATGAGGTCAGGGAGCTGGGACTGGAGAACGACAGCAGCGACGAGCAGATAGAATTCAGATCCAGATTCAAGCCTGGAGACAGTGTAAGGATCATCGGACAGTATTGTCCCTTTGAGGATCCGGTCTGCGTTGTAGAAGCTGTCGATGAAGAGAACAACAGCATAACCGTCATAGGAAATATGTTCGGACGCAAGATCCCTGCAGATCTTCCGGCTACAGATGTTGAGCCGGTAGAATAAGGGAAACAAAGATTAATAACGGAAACGTTATTATAGAGGGTTTATCCCTCGTGGGAGGAAGCAGCAAAAATCAAACGTGGCTGCTCCGACATTTACCACGAATTTTGGAGGTGCAAAGAAAATGGCTCAGAAGGTAACAGGCTTGATAAAGCTTCAGATACCTGCCGGTAAGGCTACCCCGGCACCACCTGTCGGTCCTGCTTTGGGTCAGCATGGTGTCAACATCAGTGCGTTCACAAAGGAATTCAATGAGCGTACAAAGAAGGATGCAGGTCTTATAATTCCTGTTGTTATCACAGTTTATGCAGACCGTTCCTTTACATTTGTTACAAAGACCCCTCCCGCAGCTGTTCTTATCAAGAAGGCTTGCGGAATCGAAACAGCGTCGGGTGAACCTAACAAGAAAAAGGTTGCTAAGATCACTCGTGAGCAGGTACAGAAGATCGCGGAGACAAAGATGCCCGATCTCAATGCTGCCACTGTTGAAGCTGCCTGCTCAATGATAGCAGGAACTGCCCGCTCAATGGGTATCGAAGTAGTAGATTAATATACCCGGGTGGGAGGAATTACATCCGATTTTACCACTCTATAGGGAGGATAAACATGAAACACGGTAAGAAATATGTCGATGCTGCAAAGCTTATCGACAAAACAAAAGCATATGATGCTAAAGAGGCGATTGAGGTCTGCCTCAAGACCGGTACTGCTAAATTCGATGAAACAGTAGAGCTTCATGTAAAGCTGGGTGTTGACTCACGTCACGCTGATCAGCAGGTAAGAGGCGCTATCGTTCTTCCTAACGGTACAGGTAAGCAGGTAAGAGTTCTTGCTATCTGCAAGGGCGACAATGTGGCAAAGGCACAGGAGGCCGGCGCTGAATATGTGGGAGCTGAAGAGTTCACACAGAAGATCCAGTCTGAAGGCTGGATGGATTTCGACGTTCTTATCACAACACCCGATATGATGGGTCTTGTGGGACGTCTCGGTAAGCTTCTTGGTCCGAGAGGACTTATGCCTAACCCCAAGGCTGGTACAGTTACACCCGATATTGCCAGAGCTGTCAAAGAGGCTAAGGCAGGTAAGATCGAGTACCGTCTTGATAAAACAAACATTATCCACTGCCCTATCGGTAAGGTATCCTTTGGTCCTGATAAGATCGAGGAGAACTTTGACGCGCTGCTCGGCGCCATAATTAAGGCTAAGCCGGCTGCAGCAAAGGGACAGTATATCAAATCATGCGCAGTTACAACAACAATGGGACCGTCTGTAAAGATTAATCCCTCAAAGATCAACGGAGCATCATGATTTAAAAAAAGCTTGACATATGCACTCACAGGTGCTATAATATTAATTGCTGTTGACCAAAGACAGCAGGTGCATTGTGCATAATGGGTCTCCCGCCTGCCGAGGTTGCGTATGTAATTACAAGTGTAGTTGTGCGCTTTCTCGGAAAATGGGAAGGCGCACTTTTTGCGTCAAATTTCAAGGAGGTGAATTGTTTTGCCAAGTCAGAAGGTTTTAGAGCAGAAGCAGCAGGTAGTAAATGAGCTGGCTGACAGGATCCAGAATTCCGTTGCAGGTGTCATCGTTTCATATGAGGGTATCAAAGTTGCAGATGATACAAAGCTTCGTAAGGATCTCCGTGAAGCAGGCGTTAAGTACACTGTTGTAAAGAATACTCTTATCAAACGTGCAGCTGAAAAGGCAGGACTTAATGGTGTTGACGAGGTACTCAACGGTACATCGGCAATCGCAACAAGCGAAGAGGATTATGTAGCAGCAGCTCGTATTCTTCAGAAATTCGCAGATGGTCATAAGACTTTTGAAGTAAAATCAGGTTATCTTGATAACGAGGTTATCAGTCTTGATAAGATCAAGGGTCTTGCTAAGCTTCCGGGCAGAGATGTACTTCTCGCAAATGTTCTCGGTGCTTTCCAGGCTCCTATCGCATCTTTCGCAAGAGCTGTACAGGCTATCGTTGATAAGGACGGCGAGGCTGCACCTGCAGCTGAAGAGGCTGCACCTGCAGAGGCTGAAGCTCCGGCAGAGGCCTGATTATAACCTAAACAAATTTATTTTTTGGAGGTAAACTAAAATGGCATCAGAAAAGGTTACAAATATCGTAGAAGAATTAAAGGGTCTTACAGTACTTGAGCTTTCAGAGCTCGTTCACGCTGTAGAGGATGAGTTCGGCGTATCAGCTGCTGCTGCAGTTGCTGTTGCTGCTCCTGCTGAGGGCGGTGCTGCTGCTGAGGAGAAGACAGAGTTTGATGTTGTTCTCAAGAGCGCAGGCGCTGAGAAGATCAAGGTTATCAAGGTTGTTCGTGAGATCACAGGTCTCGGACTTAAGGACGCTAAGGCTCTCGTTGACGGCGCTCCCAAGACTCTCAAGGAAGCTGTAAGCAAGGATGACGCTGAGGCTATCAAGGCTAAGCTTTCAGAGGTTGGCGCTGAGGTAGAGGTTAAGTAATTTATCTCCTATAGATTACTTATTTCACTACTATTTTCAGGAGGTGCTATCAATGGCAAAATGTGAAATTTGCAATAAGGGAGTTACCTTCGGTATTAAGGTTTCTCACTCACACAGACGCTCCAACAGAACTTGGAAGCCTAACGTAGTTAAAGTAAAGGCTATTGTTAACGGCTCACCCAAGAGAGTTAATGTATGCACCCGCTGCCTTCGTTCAGGCAAGGTTACAAGAGCAGTCTGATAATTACATAAC
Source organism: uncultured Clostridia bacterium (assembly GCA_947169745.1). Lineage (GTDB taxonomy): Bacteria > Bacillota > Clostridia > Oscillospirales > Acutalibacteraceae > UBA1213. The sequence continues at coordinate 9,368 of CAMVQZ010000058.1, read as the reverse complement.
ATCAAATCGCTGTCACTCTGTGGCGGCGATTTTTTGTTTGTATACAAATGAAAAAATTGTTTATTATGATTCTTACTTTTAAAATAGTTCACTGAATAATGTGGAATTTATTGATTTCTGTACTGAATTGTAATAACATTGGTACATAAAGTAAGCCGGCGATGTCGGGATGTGTTTTTGGAGTGTATCATAAAAGAGAATTTGTACGAAACTAAGGAAGCTATTGTCATTTATTCTTGTTGCGTCGATGCTGTTTGCGGCTGTTTCTTTGTCCGCTGCGGCGGTAAATGAGAATGTAGTTGTTGTTCATTACTACAATGAAAACAACTGGGAAACTCCGTATTTATATTATTACAACGACGGCAATACCCCTGTCAGCTGGCCGGGAACGGCTATGACAAGCGAGGGCTATTGTTGGTTCTCCGGTGGAAATAGAGACTACATCGGATTTCGACATGGCTACTATATCTTTTACTTATGATCCAAACGAACTGAATGATACAGATGAGGATGATCTGTCCGTAATGTGGTATGATGAGGAAAATGATTGGTATCATATTCTTGATCAGGAGAGTATTGTAAATAAAACAGATCATACTGTTAGTGTTACAACTACACATTTTTCTAAATATATGCTTGTTGACAGCAAGAAATGGTATCAGAAGTGGAAAAAACAAGTTGAGTATCAGTACAGAAATACTAACGGCTTTCATTTCGCCTTTGTAGTAGATGTATCTGGGAGTATGCAAGGAGATAGAATAAATAAAGCAAAGGAAGCACTTAATAGTTTTGCAGATCAGTTCACCGAAAATGATACAAAATCTCGTATAACCTTCAATACATCAGCACAGATTTGTAGTTATCAGTATAATACAGTGGCTCATTTCAAACAGGCAGTTAGTTCACTTGTGGCTAATGGTGGGACTGAGGTCTCGGAGGGGCTCAGTCTCGGTGCAAGTGATCTGTATGGTAGGGGGAATACAAAGGAAAAAATTTTGATATTGCTGTGCGACGGAGATGTTAACGATTGTAGTAGTGTTGTTAACTATTGTGTGGATCATAACATAACTATATATGCGATAAATGTTGTTGGTTCGGATTCTGCTGCACTCCAAATTATCACGGAGAGTACTGGTGGCGAATATTATAATGCTCAAAGTGCTTCTGATATTGGCAGGATAATGCAGCATATCACGGTTGATATTGACAAGACAGACAGCGATGAAGATGGTTTGCCAGATATTCTGGAGGAACAAGGAATGTTGACGGTTAATGGACGGGTGTTTACATCCTCTCCTGAAACAAAACATTCAGATAATGATGGTATTTCCGATGGAGAAGAAATGGGCGTTCGTTACGGTGAACGTTTGGAAGACTATGTTCGTGTCAAATACGAATATATTGGCTATGGAGAATCTGCATACTGCTTTTATTTCGATGCCACAAGTGACCCCTCGGAAACAGATAGTGATAGTGATAACTTAAGTGACAAAATAGATCCTTATCCTCTGTCTTATAATACCTTTTATAATTATGATAGGAAAGAAGCTATAAATTACGCACATAAATACGCAGCCGAGCCAAACACGAGTAATTACTATTATTTTAAGAACGGAGATTGTGCTAACTTTGTATCACAGTGCTTACACGCTGGCGGCATAGAAATGAGCAAAGAATGGAATTTCTTTTATCAGGGATATCACATACCGGGAAATCACTGGCTGTTTGAAGATTATACTTTGACATGGACTACTGCATACAGTCAGTATAAGTATTTTTTGAACAATCTCAATATCTCCACCGGAGAAGTAATAGTATTTAACTCAAAGGCTGATATGGAGCAAAAGCTTGAAAACGGAACCTATGATATTGAACCCGGTGATCTTATGTATTTTCAGACTCCGAACAGAACTTATCCTACACATGCAACGATAATTGACAGCGTATCAACAACAATAACTTTTTCGGCACACACTAAAAACAGGGAAAATACATCTATAAATGAGTTTTGGAATAGTAACAATGGAGGAAAGGTATATATAGTTCATTTAAGGGGGTTTGTGATTACCTCATGAAAAAAGCAATAATGATCTTGCTTATAGTAGCAGCGTGTATGGGCGTTTTTACTTCTTCTGCTATTCGTAAAAGTGAAGATGACAGTGTATGCGACGAGTTAAGCAGGACGGTGTATGATATAGTTGAAGAATCATATATTAATTACGGCAATATAAAATACAGCAAATACAAGGATATCATTTCTCCGAAGGATTATTCGAATATGTATTATCTTTACGTTGTAGATTATAGTGATCCTGATACTCCGTATGTTGACAGAAGTAAAATATACATTCTGATATCGTATCATACAATGCCGACTACACAAATTACCGGTGCTGATGAAGCTGTAACAACATACACGTTTGAGAGACGATACATATATAATCCGGAGCAGGAAAATCAGGCTGAAAATACATATGATGAATACTCCTATTCAGCGGCAATAGTTGATGGTTGTACAGTAAAATGGAGAAGGCTGAGGGATGGGAAGTGGCATATTGTTTCTTACTACCAACCCATATGCGACTTTTAACAGTGATTTTTGTAACAGCTTGGTTTAATGAAGGTGATTATTCTGGATGTGATAACTCTGATGAAAGGCATAATTCCGGTCAGGAGTGATTAACTTATGAAAAAAGCAGTAATATCTACATTTATTATTATATTATGCATAAGCGTTTATGCTTCTTCTGCTATCCGTAAAAGTGAAGATGACAGGATATGCAATGAACTCAGTAAGACGGTGTATAATATAGTTAACGAATCGTATGTAAACTATGGAAATATAAAAAACAGCAAATACAAGGATATTATTTCCCCGGAGGATTATTCTAAAATGAATTATTTGGGGATTACAAATCTTAATGATCCTGATAGCCAGAATATCAAAAGAAGTGAAATTGATATTCTGATATCTTATCATACAGAGCCTGTTACGGAAAGGATGAGCGCAAATTTAGCTGTAACAACATATAATTACGAGAAAAAAATCATCGTCGATGGTACGCCGGTGCAACGTGACGGACTTACCTGGTATAAGGACGGGCGGAAGGTGTCAAATACGAAAAATGGCTGTACAGTTGTATGGGAAAAGCTTGAAGACGGAAAGTGGCATATTGCTTCTTTTTATGAACCGATCTGATAAGTGCTTGTTGTTTACAAAAAGGAACCATATGCGCATAAACGATCCGGAAAAAATCACCCACCCAATCGTGTAAAAAGACAGGAGTAAAACTATAAAAAACACAAAAGCGGCTTTCACGTTTTGAATGTATTTTAGTCATTGTTGCAATAGTACCATTTTTATTGCCTCTGATTTTGATAATAATAGGGGTTTCTTGCGGAATCTGCGAGGTAATAACCTTCAACAAATAAGAATTTGCAGTCTCTGAGCTTGAAAGCAAGCACTGCGGTTAATCTGAGGTTGAATGAGATATCTCTGAAAAAATGATAAAGGCGGTACAAAAAATGAAGAAAGTTTCAACCCTGGGAATAATATTACCCCATTTATTAATGCTGATTTTATTTTACATAAGCTATTCCATTATCTATGTGTTTTTTTGTGTGAATCTCAAGTCTCTTGCCTATGGATTGGACTCTGTCAAGGCTGACCCTGTAACAGGCAGGGCTCTTCCGGATCCGAATGTGGATCTGGGAGTGACTCTTTTGCTGAATTATAAGTACTTTAACTATATTTTATTCCTTCTTTTTATCCTTTATATTTTTTTAAGGTATATTCTTCTGAATAAGCGAATAATAATCACATTCAGTAAAAAGGCATATGTGATAATAAGCAGTATCTTCGCTGGTATAGCTGCACTGATTTTTATATTGACATGAGGGGGTGCTTTCGGTGAAAAAGAGTAAGGATATCATTTCCTTTGTTAATCTTATTATAATATCAGTATTTGCTACAGCAGCGGTAAAGCTTGAAATGGATTGGATACTGAATTACTTTCACGACAATAATGAGCGTTATAAGAATTATCTTATAGCCAATGGGAATTATTCATGGTATGAACTGATGCCCCGTACCATAGGAAAAGACTTTCGCGGCTTTCAGATACAGTTGATTATTACAGTTGCTTTGGTTGTTTTTGCCGGAATAGTGGCATTTCATTTCAACAAAGAATCCAAAAGATTTAAGAAAGCAATAATAATAATATTATCTCTATTACCAATAGCTTTTTCTTTAGCCTATCCTTTATTTGCGCCTGCTCCATTTGAATATACTATTGATTTCATGATGTTACTTTGAAAGCAAAAAATCAGCGGAGTCCCGGTGACAGATAATCGCCTTTAACAAAGCTCAGGGCGATACCTGACTTACATTCAATTCTTCTTTTTTATATTTTCATTTCTGCGGCAGCATGGTTCCTGAAGGTGAATTGTTTTTTTTATAATAAACATCAGGATATCAGGTCAATGTATTTATTACTTGCACTATCTGCAGTAAGGAAGAGGATTGTGCTAACCTCCATCTGCACACAATTATGATAAAAAACAGGCCGGTGACTATTTCGTTCACCGACCTGTTTTTTTATACGGTTTATTTTTTTCCCTTGATGTATTCGTCGATCGCCTTTGCAGCAGCTTTTCCTGCGCCCATTGCAAGGATAACTGTTGCAGCACCTGTAACAGCGTCGCCGCCCGCATAAACGCCCTCACGGGTCGTCAGACCATTGTCTCCGTCAGTTACGATGCATCCGCGGCTGTTTGTCTCAAGTCCGGGGGTGGTGCTCCTGATAAGCGGATTCGGGCTTGTTCCGATAGCCATTATCATTGTGTCCACATCAAGCACAAACTCGCTGCCCTCTTTTACAACAGGTCTGCGTCTGCCGCTTGCATCAGGCTCGCCAAGCTCCATTTCCACACATTTCATACCGCAAACCTCTCCGGAATCGTCGCCCAGGACTTCTACAGGATTGGTAAGGGTCTTGAAGATAATGCCTTCTTCCTCAGCGTGCTCGACTTCCTCTTTTCTTGCAGGAAGCTCCTCCATACCTCTGCGGTATACGATATAAACAGTCTCGGCGCCCATTCTTTTTGCACTTCTTGCAGCATCCATAGCAACGTTACCGCCGCCGACGACAGCTACCTTTTTGCTGTGCTTGATAGGCGTCTTGCTGCCTTCCTTGTATGCCTTCATAAGATTGATACGGGTAAGATATTCATTAGCAGAATAAACGCCCTTCAGGCTTTCTCCGGGGATATTCATAAATCTGGGAAGACCTGCGCCGCTTCCGATATAAACAGCTTCATTTCCCATTTCAAAAAGCTCGTCAATTGTGAGAACCTTTCCGATGACCATATTTGTCTCGATATCAACCCCGATAGCCTTGAGGTTGTCGATCTCTTTCTGAACGATCATTTTCGGAAGTCTGAATTCCGGGATACCATATACAAGCACTCCGCCAGCAAGATGAAGAGCCTCATAGACAGTTACCTTGTAGCCCAGCTTTGCAAGATCTCCGGCAGCAGTAAGTCCGCTGGGGCCAGCTCCGATGATAGCCACCTTGTGGCCGTTTGAAACAGGCATTTCAGGTTTTTCTGTGCAGTGCTCCCTGTGCCAGTCAGCAACAAATCTTTCGAGTCTGCCGATACCCACTGATTCGCCTTTTATACCTCTTACGCATTTGCTTTCACACTGTTTTTCCTGGGGACATACGCGTCCGCATACAGCCGGCAGGGAAGAGGACTGGGAAATAATTTTATAAGCGCCCTCCATATCCTCATTTGCCACTCTTTCAATAAAAGCAGGGATATCTATCTGTACAGGACAAGCGCTGCGGCAGGGCTTGTTCTTGCAGTTAAGGCATCTTTTAGCCTCGTTGACTGCCATTTCATATGTATAGCCTAAAGCTACCTCATCAAAATTATTTCTTCTTTCCATAGGATCCTGGACCGGCATCGGGCATTTTTTCGGATCCATATTTCTTGTAATAGCCATTTTATTTTACCTCCTTATTAAGCAGGTTGCATGAGGCCTCTCTTGCATGGGTTTCGAAATCCCTGTACATTGTGCCCCTGTGCATTGCCTCGTCAAAATCAACAAGATGACCGTCAAAATCAGGACCGTCAACGCAGGCAAATTTTGTTTCTCCACCCACAGTGAGACGGCAGCCTCCGCACATTCCTGTTCCGTCTATCATAATGGGATTCATGCTGACTATTGTTTTGATATCATATTTCTTGGTAAGGAGACAGACAAATTTCATCATTATAACAGGTCCGATGGCAATTACTTCATCATACTGATTACCATCCTTGATAAGCTCTTCAAGTGCATTTGTAACAAGACCCTTTGTGCCATAGCTTCCGTCATCTGTCATCATACAAAGCTTTGAGCTTACAGCCTTGAATTCATCCTCAAGAATTACAAGATCCTTGTTTCTGAAGCCTACTATACTGTGAACCTCACATCCCATGTTGTGAAGCTTTTTAGCTATAGGATAAGCAATTGCGCAGCCCACACCGCCGCCTACTACAGCGACCTTCTTCAGTCCCTCTGTTTCACTGGGTTTGCCAAGGGGACCGACAAAATCATGGAGACTGTCGCCCTCATTCAGTGAATTGAGCTCCATTGTTGCTCCGCCTACGATCTGGAAAATGATAGTTACAGTGCCCTTTTCTCTGTCGAAATCTGCGATCGTGAGAGGCACTCTTTCGCTGTCCTCAAATGCTCTGAAAATGATGAACTGACCCGGCTCCGCCTTTTTTGCGATAAGAGGCGCTTCGATGTCCATCAAAGTAACTGTAGGATTAAGTTCTTTTTTTCTGACGATCTTATACATTTGTTACATTCCTTTCATAACAAGCATATTTATACCCGAACAATTATTTTTCAATATTGGTATAAGCACTACATATTATACCATAGAACACTCCTTTTTGCAAGTTAAAAATCAAAATCCTGCAGTCCTGGTGCGTATCCGCACTGAGCATTTCGCGGCGGAGTGCCTCCGCTCTCTATTTCGCGGTATCGCTCGCTTACACTCGCTCTGTCGTGCATACCTATACTCTCGTCCCGCGTCCCTCAGCTCTGTATAGGGTGGATGATGTCCCTCTTTCTGACGCGGGACAAATGTATCCATACGCATAACAGAGCGAATGGAATGAGCGAACCCCGCGAATCGGGTGCAGCGTCACGCTGCCCGCAGCAGCCCGTACAGGCTGCTTCTTGCGGCTGGCTTAATTTGACTTCCGGATTTTCACTTCCCTGATAGTCTGCGCCTGGTTTTATATGCAGATTTATCAAAGCCGGAAGAACCAGTTTTCCGCAAGAGCTTACTATAAAACAGGAGCAACAACCATAATTATTTATTTTTCAGTACTCAGTATTCATTTGATTTTTATTTTTTATTGCTTATACAGAAAATAAATCCTTGATTTTTCTTTAAAATTTCAGAGCATTATTGTGTTATTGGATTATTTCTTAATCAAGTAAGTTATCTACTGATGTGTGCAAAATCAACTACTTCTGTAACTGTAATAATGACATGTAACAAAGTGATAATTATTCTTATTATATTCATTCTTATTCATACCGGTTGTCTTTTGCTGAGAAATAATGTATCTTTAAAATAATTAAACCATTATTAAAAACGCCGAATTAATGGGGCTTTTGAGGCAGTGTTAACCATATGTGGATATAATAAACAGAATCAAAAATGATGCATAAATTTCCACATATAAAATTTGAATAATATTGATACTTCTTTTCTATAGGGTATTATAATATTATAAAAAGTTAGATTTTTTTTATTGAAAAACATTCATAATAGTATTATAATACTATCGAATAGAAAAATAGGGGAGGCTCTGCCAAAGCAGGATTCTAAAAAAATGCGGAAAGATAAAATATCGGAAGATTGCGATTAGATGAAAAAGTGAAAGGAGATAAATCAGATAATGTATCGTGATGATTTTTTAACATTAAAGGAAGCCGGACAGAAAGGAGATTTTTTACTTCCATATGTAGCAGTAAATACAATAATGCCTGATCTGTATACCACTTATCCGATGCACTGGCACGATGAGATGGAGATCGTTTATGTTGAAAGCGGAGAATTTGAGGAATCCATTGATCTTGAGAACTATCATGTAAGACAGGGAGATATCATTCTCATCAATCCGTGTTCCCTTCATTCATTCAGGCAGATAGAAAATAAGAGAACCTTATTCCGGACAATAATATTTAATTTTAATATGCTCACCAGCAATAACACAGACGCTTGTTCAATAAAATACTTTACTCCTTTTCTTGATAATATGTATATAAGCCCTGTGGTTATATCTGCAGGATCACCTCACTATGATGAAGTATTGCACCATGTAGAGACTCTTATAGAACTTTATAATTCAAAGGAAGAGTATTTTGAGATCAAGATAAAGGCGGAGCTTTTTGATCTTTTCCATCTGCTTTTCAAGTATTACTTCCAGCCTGAGACTAATGATACCTGCATCAAGGAAAATACGACACAGAACATAAAGACTATCCTTGATTATATAGAGAAGAATTATACCAATCCGATAACGATAGAGGAACTGGCAGAATGCGTAGGTCTCAGCAAGCATTATTTTATGCGTTTCTTCAAGAAGTATATGGGAATGACATGTATCGAATACATAAATGATTACCGTCTTAATATTGCAGCAAATCTTCTTATAACCTCAAGTATGCAGATCACTGAGGTTGCATCAAGGATCGGCATAACCAATCTGTCGTACTTTAACAGGATTTTCAAGAAAAAATACAATATGACACCGAAGGAATACAGATATCACGTCAACAGTACAAAATAAAGCAGCTCAGAATCATTTCCGATATATCAGATTTTTCTGGCAAAGCAATGATCTGTTATTTCCGTTCAAGCGGATGAAGGAGCATTGTGAGCAAATGAGATAATCATTTATACAGTTTTTTACGTTAGGAAAAAAGAATAACGAAAAAATTATAATGAATAATTGCGGTTGTCGCTCCTGTTTATCGTAAGCTTGTGTGTGACGGTAGTACTTACGGCTTTTGATTTTTTATGTACACAAAGGCAGGTGCTCAGTGACAGGGAAGTGTAAAGCCTGAAGTCAGAATAAACCAGCCGCAAGAAGCAGCCCGTAAGGGGTGCGGCGGCGAATGGTAGGAGTATTGTCTGGGGCAGTGCGCGCCGGATGCCGCGGCACGGTAGTTTATGTACGCACGAAAAAGTGAGTGTAAACGAGCGACTACGCGAACACGGGTCCAGCGTCGACGCTGGCGCGTTTGTGTAAAATAATTCTGGGAGAAACAGGCGCTCTGTGCCGAGAGAGTGATA
>CAMVQZ010000057.1 GCA_947169745.1 uncultured Clostridia bacterium | reverse complement strand
CTCCGCAGAGCGCGAAATCCCCCAAACTGCCGCAGGCAGCAAATAACAAGTGCTTCCCCCACCCGAATAAGGTAGTCATTTTCAATGCGCAGCGAGAAAATGACGGACGGAAACAGACCAATGTCCCTGGTCGCACTCCGCAGAGCGCGAAATCCCCCAAACTGCCGCAGGCAGCAAATAACAAGTGCTTCCCCCACCCGAATAAGGTAGTCATTTTCAATGCGCAGCGAGAAAATGACGGACGGAAACGTGGCAAAGCCCCTGACACCAATTACATATTATGACAGAAAAAGACAGCTCCGTTGTGATAAACGGGGCTGTCTTTCAGTCTTTTCAAGATTTTCTTTTTTTATCACGCGCAACGACGACTATCGCTGCACAGCAGAATACACTTACCATAGATAAAAACAAGGGAAGTGCCGTATCGCCTGTTTTTGCAGGCTTGTCATCCGTCGGCTCAGAGCTTTCCTGTGAAGGCCGTGATTCTTCGCTTGATTCTGCCGGAGACTTCTCAATATGGGCTATCACCTGTGTGCTGCCGCCGTGACCGCTCTGCGCTATGACCGTGCCAGCAGCGGGCAGCATCAACGACAGTATCAGAGCAAACAAGCACACGCCTGTTCTGATCTTCTTATTCATTGTGTAGCCTTATCAAAGCTTAGATCAAGCGTTTTCGATCCTGCTGCGGAATACCATATATCCGCTGTAATCGCCGATGATATCAGTGATATCATATCCGCAGAGCTGTGTCTGATTCAGACGAAGTGTACCGTCAACTCTATCTCCCTGAGTAGTAAAATCATGGAAGCGATATCCAATAGCCTTAGTCATATTGTTAACGTTAATTGATTCAGTTGTTTCGCTGATGTTTTCCGAAGTTACATCGTAAACATCGTATACAAAGCTCTTTGTGGAATCAGCCTTATTTGTTATTACGAAATCATCGCTTCCGACCTTTGCAGTCTGATCACGAACGTAAACAGCGATCTTATTCTTATCAGTATCCAGACCGTTTACCTCGTCAAGGGAAACAGAATAGCTTACATCCTTATAGCTGTTTACTGAGCTGTCAGCCGGCTGAGTAAGATTGCCGAAATCTACCACATCCGGAATGGTGATGATATAGCTTACATCTCCGGGCTCAGGAGTTGTGCCGTCAATGTGCGCCTTTACTTCTGTTTTTCCCTCATTTTCTGTTTCCGTAAGCTGTGCAGCAGATACGGATACAGCCGATGCGCAAGCCATAGCAGCTGCAAGTGCAAGTGTGATAATCTTCTTTGTTTTCATAGAATATACATCCTTTCGTTATTATCTGAAATATAATAAGGCACCGCCTTAATTCACAATAAGGGTAAATGCGGATTCAGCCGCATTCAGAGGAGTGTTTTTCCCATCCAGGAGAACGCACTGATAATAAACGACTGCATCATATTTGCCCTTTGACAGGGTCTTGTTCAGCGGTATCTCCTCCAGTCCCTGTCCGGGCTTCAGAAGAGGAGAGGTGTAGAGTTCAGTTCCGTCATCAAGCCTGACTGTAGCAATAAAACCAACAGTGTTTTCCTTCGGGTTTCCGACTCTCAGCTTCAGAGAGGTATCACCCTCCTTCATCTCTGCGGATGAATAGCCGGGGATACGGGTTCCCTTTTTCTGTTCACCGCTGGCCTCATCCTGACTGACATCAGTATCCCAGTCGTCTTTTATCGTGCCCACAACGCCTTTTGCAGGCTTATTCTCCGGCTGCTCCTCCCCGGGTCGGAGGAGGAGCACTGCAAGAGCAGTAGTGCTGATTATAAGTATCAGAACCAGCAGGACAATTATTAGTTTTTGCTTTTTGTTTTTGTTCTTCTTATCACTCACGTTCTTTCTTTCTCCTTGTGAAAAGAACTGCCATCACTGATACAACTATCAGAGTAACAGCCATAACAAGAGCCAGACTGCTTTCGCCGGTCTTTACGGTATCATCGTCATAATTGATATCGTCATTGTCTTTGCCGCCGTTATCGTCACTGCTCTCTTCTTCAGGCTGAGATCCGGAGCTTTCTGAGCTGACATTTTCTGCCACAGCAAATTCGGCAGGCTCGGCAAGTGTAAATGTAGCCCAGCCGTTTTCAATGCTTTCAGGCTCAAATGTAACTGCTTCTCCCTTTTCATTCAGCATAATGATCTTAGCGTCATCGGTGCTGACAGGTACGCTGACTGTTATGCCCTCGCACCAGAGCTCAGCAGGTATCTCATTTCCGTTCTTATCAGAAGCAGTAACCTCGTATGCACAGGTAAGGGTTTTTGATCCTGCTGCCTTGTGCATTGTGCTGTAGGAAGCGGAACGCAGGTTGAGGGGAACATAATTGATTATCATCGCCTTCTGAATTGATGCTTTGATCTTCATCTTTGCATCATTCACAACAGTGATATTTTCAATATATCTGCCCTTGATAAGGGGGAAGCCCTCATTCATGATCGTGGACTTGTATTCGATATGCTTCCACTGAACAGAATCACCTGTAACAGAATTGAGATCTTCGGCAAAATCAGCTGTGACCATATATTCGATCGACAGACCCTTGCAGGTGTCATTCAGAGTCTGAACTGAACCGTCAGCAACAGGCGGATATTTTCCTGCTTTTGCATAAAATACATCACTGATGTCACTGCTGTCGTTACTTACTGCAACAGAAGCGCGGACTGTATCTGCTGTTCCGTTGAGCCTTCCTGAGTTATAGGAAGCTTTGATACTGCCTGTGTTTTCTACAACAATACCGCCGCAGCGTTTTATTTCAACAGAATCCTTGCCCACAGGGCCGTTGTTAGCGCATCCGAAGATTTCGCCGCTGTTGAAGCCGGCGATACCGCCGCAGTCGCTGCCGATGACATAAGCGCCGCTGCGGGAGCCTTTGATAGTACCGTTATTGTATGCTGCAATACCGCCGCTTACTGTACCGTATATCGCAGAATTCATATCTGACAGCTTCTGTTCCTTTCCGTCCTGGGTTTTTATCGTCCTGGAGGATTTCGTATTTACACCGCTTGTACAGTGGTCTATTGTACCATTATTCACAGCGGCGATACCGCCTGCTTTTTCGCTCTTTTTTGAAAAATCACAGTCGATAACAGCAAGGTCCTTTACAACACCCTTTTCACCGATCTCGCCAAACAGGGCGCCCTGATCACTGATGTCGATGTCAAGACCCACGATACAGAAGCCTTTGCCGTCAAATACTCCGTTGAAGGGAGCAGCTGCTGTACCTATACCAAGAGTCCATTTGCTGTCAGCAGGAGCGACTATATTGTTTTCAAGATGTACATTTGCATTGCCGTATACAGAATTGTTATCCCTGACATTCTCTGCAAAGGCAACAAGCTCTTCATATGTTTTGATGCCAACATCTTCTGCCGGCTCAGGCTCGGGCTCGGGCTCGGGCTCAGGCTCAGGCTCCGGTTCAGGCTCGGGCTCCGGTTCAGGTTCGGGCTCGGGTTCCGGATCGGGAGCTTTTCCGTCAGGATAGTTGGAATAGCGGTTTTCAGCTTCGATGTAGTATACCGTACCCCTTGTATTATCCAGAAGGGGATATTCATCAGGGGTTTGGCCGTTGTCGATATTCTGATACCAGACCTGAGTGCCGTCTGTTACACTGTGGTTAAGCTTGTAGCCAATCTCTCCTGATCTGAACCTTTCGGCCCTGGCACCGCTTATATCACTGTTGTTTTCATCTGTATCTCCCAGGCAATAGCAGTTGCTGAGTTTTGTCTTTGCTGATGATGAAGCCGTAATATCTCCCACATCGTCATAGGAGGATATCTTGCCGTAGTTATAGCAGTCGGAAATGCTGTTCTCTCCCATCTCGATAACGCCGCCGATGCCGCCTGATTTACCGTTTCTGACATTAATTGTACCGATATTAGCGCAATCCTTTATTACGTTGTTACTGCCGATATCACCGAAAATTCCGCCGATCCATTTCTGTTCTCCTTCGGTGCTTTCGATGCTTCCTGCAAATATACAGCGCTGGATATTCAGGGAACCCATTCCGACGCCAACGATACCGCCGATCAGCTCAACCCTGTTTTTATTGTTGATGAATTCAAGACAGCTCGTGACATCCGATATCTCGGAGCCGACTCCTGCATATGCCACAACAGCGAGCATGGTGTCCTCGTCCAGTAATCCATTTTCAGTCAGTTCAAACTTACCCTTGACAGTGAGGTTTTTAAGCTTGCTGTAGGACATTCCGAAGATACCCCAATGGTTATATGTTCCGTCTGAGAAGAAGTTTTTGATGGTGTGACCCTGACCGTCGAAGGAACCTGTGTATCTGTCCTCACTTGCAGCGACAGCTCCGTGGGTGAATTTTCCGATATTGGTGAACATTCTGTTTTCCAGATCAATATCATCCACAAGAACTGCATCCGCGTCAGAATCACGGGTATCAAATACTGCGTGGTCATGCTCATCATTTACAAGAGAAGCATACCACAGGAAATTACCTGCATTACCTATTTCGTAATTGCCGTCGCTGTTCTTTACGGCAGGCTGATAATCGCCGCAGTCTTTGCAGATACCGTTTACATAGTCGTGGATCTCGGTTTCACTGTAAGTGACGGATATTTCTGCATTTTTGCCCGGCATAACAAAGCTGTATATATCATCCGAGACATTTGTTGTGCTGATTTCTTCCCCGTCGGCGTCCACAACGCTGAGAACATCATGACAGTCATTCTTTTTAAAGCTGAATCTTACCTCAGAGCCTTCTTCTCTGTATACGGTAACATCGCTCTGCACTTCACCGCTTTCATCTACAAACCGTATACGCTGACTGCTGTCTTCTGCAATAGCAGCGGTGTATACATCGGCAGACAGCTCGACATTACCTGACGGCATGATAAAGCTGTAGGTCGTATCGGAAAGTGCAGTATATTCAATGTCGGAGCCTTTGCTGTCCCTGACCATGATTTTTTTGATATCCGACTGGAATATTACCTCTTCTCCGGAAGAGACCTGTTTTGAGCTTACATTTGCGTAAGTTCCTTCGCTGTCAATAAACCTTATATAGCCGGTACAGTCTTCCCTGATCGAAGCTGTATATTTGCTGTAATCCTTCTTTTCTCCGGTTGCTTCCACAGTTACATCGCCGTCCGGCATCTTAAAGCTGATTATATCTTTGTCTATATTACATGAAAGCTGAGTGTGATTTGTATAATCGCTGACAATAACACTCTTCAGAATATAACCGTCTGCTGCTCTTGCCTGCAGCTTTACGTCTGAGCCGACTTCATAAGAGCGCTTTGTTCCGCTCTCGTTGATTGTGCCGTTATCGTTAATAAACTTAAGAGATGTATTTTCGGATTCAGAACTGGAAATGATCTCAACGGTGTGTGCAGTTTTGTATATTGCCTGTATTTCTACATCGGATTCGGGCATTGTGAATGTATAGTTCTTCTGCCCGTTTATCATGCTGTAATAATCTGATGCAGGTGTTTCGGAAGCGGTGATGGTATTTCCGGCAGAATCTTTTACTATAATACCGTCGCAGTAATAACCGGTATAAGGCATTACAGATACAGATACTGTATCGCCTGCAGCAACATTCCTGTTTTTCTCGCCGCTGAAGTTGCCAAAGGCCAGGACACCGCCGTCAAAGTCATAATACTGGCTGCCGGTAACAACGTCTTCGCTTTCAATAAGCTTTGCGTTATAGGAAGCTGCCGGCTTATCTGCAAGCTCAAGTATTACGTTAGCGTCTCTGAAAGGAACATTGATGGTAAAGGTATAATATCCGTCGCTGCCGGGAGTGAAGCCGCTGTCGCTTCTGTACAGTGCATCGTCCTCGGTTATATAACTGGTGAACAGACCCTTGCTGTGATCCTCGTCATAAGCAAATCTGTCGTACAGTTTCAGGCTCTTTATATACTTTCCTTCGTCGGGCTTGATACCAAGGGTCACTGTACTGCCGGAATTCAGGACTTTATAGTCTCCCATATCGGAAACACTATTGCCGTCAAGGTCAACAGCGGAGTACTTATACTGTGCTCCCGAGCCCTTCGGCAGACGAATAGCTACCTTAGGTGAGCCGGTATAGAAAATACTGGTTTCCTCATCCTTTACATCACCGATACCGTCCTCCATGTCAAACGTTGCTTCGCTCATATTTGAGCCCTTCTTGAGCGAGGTGATGTTGTAAAAATGCATATCTATATCTCTGTTACCCACATATCCGCTGCCCTTATAATCCCAGTCATATTGGTTGCTGAGTGCATACGGATTGCTCGAATCCATTTTCGGAAGATCATTTGTAATACCGTGCTGTTTGAGATACTCTGCAAAGTTGCAAAGGTTGCTTCCGGATGTAGTGACCTTCTCAAAAGCCTTTGTATTGACAAGACCGTTCAGTTGGGCTGTATTTGACAGAGGATTCCAGCCGGACGGGGAAGTGGAATTCGACCTCATAAGATTATAATAATCGCATGAAAAACCTGTACAGCCTACATTATAAAAGGGGAAAGAATCGATCCTGTAATCAAAAGCAAAATATGCAAGATCGCTTATTTTTACTGCCGGCTGAGAGCTGTTTGTCTTTCTCAGCGCATAGGCTGTTTTTGAACCGAAGGGACGGAGCTGATAAGCCTGCATCCTGTTGCTTGTCTTGTTTTTGTCGCTTGTCTTCAGATTGCTCCATGCTTTTCCGTTTGCCTGCAAAGAGCCTTCGATGTTTTCTTTTATATTATCAAAATGAATGGTAGTATTGATATCATATTCTCTCATAACGCCTGAGAGCTTGCTCTCATATTCGTTTATCATCTGCGCAAGCGCACGTATCATGACATAGCAGGCATTATCATAGCCCTCCCAGAGACTATCTACTCTTTCCTGCTTGCTTCGTTCTTCTGTTTCGGAAGAAGAGGACTCAGAATAGATAAGCTGCGCAGCATATGATACATAAAGGCTGTATGCTTCAAGGTAATTTGCAGCAACACCTGCTACATAGCTGTACTGAGTGGACATATCCCTGAATATCTCATGATCAAACGCATCCGAATAGGCGATAGCGTCATAATAATAATTTATCATACTGGGTGTATCTGTCCTTGCACCCCAATACTTGCTGTCAGCAGGATCATTATTGAAATTTACCGTGTCGGACGGAGAATAGCGGCTGATAGTACTTGCTATTCCGGTCAGGTCTGTATTGAAATTGAAATCAAGCTGAGTATGTGATTCGACATCAGTAGCTGTAACGTATATATCATTGAGTGCGTCATAGGCTCTTTTAAGGACCTGGATCGACTCCTGGTCATTGACATCCGCTGCCTGTGCAGCTGTATTCAGATTGCTGAACAGTGTCAGTACTTTTTTATACTTTTCATTGTAATTGTACAGATTTTCTTTCTTCTTATTGTAGTTATCCTTGAGATTCTGTTCGGTAACAGCGTCAAGCTTGGCCACGAGAATATCCTGATTATTGCTGATCATAGTCGCAATATTGTCCAGCTTGGCATTCATCTGTGCACACATTTTCTTGATGTCTGCCAGAGTGTTGGACATAGGACTTCCCAGGAATTTTTTGGTGGTGGTAAGTATGGTAGCCATAGTTTCATTTTCTGCATGAGCTGCAGCTGAACCGAGAGCCCTCATTGTACCTCTTTCGATATACTCGAGGGCTATAGCGCTCCACCTACCTGTAAGAATATTCGTCACTGTTCCTGCCTGTACTTCATTTGATGGCATTGCCGTCAACGTCAGACAGGTCACAGCAAGGCAAAGGGACAGTATCACACTTAGTGTACGCCGCCCCAGCCTTTTTAGCTTGGATCGCATAGAAACACATCCTTCTCATTAAAATATTTATGTTGATTATACTACGATATTTCACTAAAAACAATACTTAAGGGATAAACGGTCTGTTTTAGGGACGAATGGTTTTTTCTTGCAGAGAATACAGGCGATATTCCTGACGGGAATATTCTTGCAGCTCTGCTGACCGCACACAGGCTGTACCGTAACCCTTTATCAGGGAATAATGCAGCTTGCCGCTCCGGCAAAAAATCCAGCTATACCGAAAAATTAACGAAAAACGTAAATGTTTTAACGTTTATAGTTAAAAATATATTGACAAACATTAATTTCTGTGATAATACCTTATCAAACGAGGAAAACGCTTGATGACGGGGAGGGATCCATATGAAAAAAACACAACGTCTTTCACTCATATTCGCAATATTCCTGGAGATATCTCATTGGGTGGCTGCCGCCGGATGGCTGTGCATCATAGCCGTTACAGCCGCTATGGGACAGCAGGCATACAGCTATGACACGATACCGGGCAGGATATTCAACACAGGTGTTTCTTAGGGGAAATATACCTATGGCAACACCGCACAGAGATTGCGCGTCAGATTTCGAGCATAATTTTTTGTCAGATTGACAAAATCGACGCAGGAATACTGACGTATTTCAAGGAGATTTTGGCGAAAATGACGGAAAATTTGCCGAAAGATGGCGTGCAAAGCCGTCAGGCGGTCGCCCAGCGGTGTTGCCTTAAATGTCAGCCCGGAGATATTCTTGAATATGAGGAAGAAAAATGACCCCGGCTGTAAAATATTTCAGCCAAAGGGTCTGTCCCATTATGTTATCCGTAAGTAACATCAGAACAAAGACGGCGCCTTTGGCCGCACTCCGCAGAGTGCGAAACACTCTTATGAAGATCCCTCGGCAAGGGGTGAATTCAAAAAACAGTCCCGTGGACTGTTTTCAGAGAGGGGACGACCCGGGAAAGAGGTCGTCCCCTTGTTGCATTCCTGAAATAAGCATCAATGCAGCCATAAGGCTGCAAGAAAAAAGCTGGCGAAGCTTTGCCGTTATATTATATAGTCATTGCCTGTTTCATCCCGGCGCATCAGATCGGCAATTGTAAAACCATCAGTGTACTGACGTATTACCCGGTCAAGACCCCTCCAGAATTCAAGTGTCCTGCACCCGGAAATGCGGGGACAGATTCTTCCGCTGTCCTCCAGACAAGCAACAGGCGACAAGCCGCCCTCCATAATGCGGAGTACGTCACCCACAACAATATCCTCCGGCGCTCCGGCAAGCTTGTATCCGCCTCCCTTGCCCCTGAGCCCGATCACAATATTACTCCTTACAAGCTCCTTTACAATACTTTCCAGATATTTTCCGGATATTTCCTGCCTTTCTGCAATATCGCTGAGCTTAATGTATTCTGTTTTGCTGTGCTCCGCCATATCAATGAGAACACGGAGAGCATAACGTCCTTTTGTTGAAATTAACATATCTATCACCTCTATTCCCATATTATAATAGTATGTTGGTAGGATTTCAAGTTTTTTTGAATTATCCCTTGACAAATTCATAGCAAGAGTGTATCATATAATCATCCTATTAACATACTATTCTTATGGGTTTATATTCAGGAGGTAATAAATATGAGTAAAATTTATCAGACAGCAGATCAGCTTATCGGAAAGACACCGTTACTCGAACTCAGCCACATTGAAAAAGAGCTGGGTCTCGAAGCAAAGCTTGTTGCAAAGCTGGAATATTTCAATCCGGCAGGCAGCGTCAAGGATCGTATTGCAAAGGCAATGATAGAGGATGCGGAGAGCAAGGGACTTCTGAATCCGGACAGCGTCCTGATCGAGCCCACATCCGGCAATACCGGAATAGGTCTTGCATCCGTAGCTGCTGCAAAGGGTTACCGTCTTATCATTACAATGCCGGAAACAATGAGTGTTGAGCGCCGCCAGCTAATGAAGGCTTATGGTGCAGAGCTTGTTCTGACTGACGGCTCAAAGGGAATGAAGGGCGCTATTGCAAAAGCTGAGGAGCTTGCAAAGGAAATTCCGGGCAGCTTTATTCCCGGTCAGTTTGTCAACCCTGCTAACCCTGCCGTTCATAAAGCTACTACAGGTCCTGAGATCTGGGAGGATACAGACGGCGAAGTAGATATTTTTGTTGCCGGAGTCGGCACAGGCGGTACTGTAACCGGAACAGGCGAATACCTTAAATCCAGGAACGCAGATGTCAGAGTAGTTGCAGTAGAACCGGAAAGCTCTCCTGTTCTTTCAAAGGGTAATGCTGGTCCCCACAAGATCCAGGGAATAGGCGCAGGCTTTGTGCCGGATGTGCTTAATACCGGAATCTATGACGAGGTAATACCTGTATCCAATGAAGACGCCTTTGAAACAGGAAAGCTTATCGGCAGAAGTGAAGGTGTGCTTGTAGGAATATCCTCAGGTGCGGCAACATGGGCAGCAATCGAGCTTGCAAAGCGTCCGGAAAACAAGGGCAAGACAATTGTTGTTCTTCTCCCCGATACCGGCGACCGTTATCTTTCAACTCCTCTTTTCACAGACTGAGCTAACCAGGTTTACCCTCTTTCTCACACACAATGAGAAAGAGGGCTTTTTTTGTCCGATAGATTCTTCCCTGTTCCGAACGAGGCGGAAATATAAAAACGAGAAATGCATACGGTATTTTTTATTCAACAGAAACGCAGTATACCCGGAAGCATACTGCGTTTATAAATTTCAAAAACAGGTTTCGGTCAGATATTGTCATTTCTGATAGTCTCAATGATATTCTGCTTTTTACTTTTGATAATAGAGAATCTCATTATTACCCATACCACACACAGTACCACAAGTGTGCTGATCAGTACCGCAAGTCCTGGGAAAATGAAGGGCATATCATCTCCCATTGTATTGACGGCATATATCTGATATACCGCAAAGCCTCCCAGTATTCCCAGCGGAAGTCCTATCAGCAGGGATTTGACTGTATAAAGGAGACTTTCAAGACTTATCATCCTGTTAAATTCCTTATTGGTCATACCGATAGACCGGAATACCGCAAACTCCTTCTGCCGCAGTCTCATATTGGTGGTAATAGTATTGAATATATTCGTCAGACCGATCAGGGCTATGGCGATTATGAAGCCGTATACGAATATCTCCACAATAAGCATCAGTGAATTTACCTCTCTGAGGGCCTGGGAATAATTATAAACGTAATCAATATCCAGTTTATCATCACTGTCCGAAAGCTCTGTCAGATCCTTTTCAAACTGATCCGGATCATTGGAATTGACCGCTATCCTTGTGAAGAAGTAATCCTGATCATTCAGCTCGTAAAGTTCCTTCATATAGCTGAGGCTGATATAAATACATGAATAATCACTTTCCACCGGACCGGAAGCCAGGGGAATGTAACTGGTTTCGCTTGCTATCTTGATAGTCTTGTCCTTTCCTACAGTGACCCCTTCAGAATTTGTGCCTAACACCTTGACCTTCAGCTCCTTGATCTTGTCCATATTCAGCAGCGGATTATATGAGGTGGTTTTATTATCCTCCAGTACAACACTGTTTGTATTGTTGTAAAAAAATGCCTTTTTCTGATTCTTTTTCGGGTTAAGGCCTTTTTCATCGCACATCTTTTTGAAGGTATGGTCATCAACCGCATAGACCACCGTATCCATATGACAATTATCTCCTTCGCGGCCTATGGAGAAATCAAATTTATCCTTTGATCTGTTCTGCTCCGCTGTGTCACTATATTTAAACTCCAGAACAACGCTGTGGGTGGTGGATACAAAAGAAACAATATAATCATCAACTGTACTCATTCCTGCTACCTTCTTGTATTTTGTAGCAAGACTGTCTAATGATTCATAATGGATTATATCGGGATTCTTTTCATCCTGATCCGTCGTTTCCATCGTTACACTGGCATCAATATTATAGGGAGAGCCGGTGAAGGCGTTCCTTATGTATGTCAGGTTGTAATCCACAAAGGAGTATACCGTCAGATATGCGGCAACGCTGACGATTATGGAAATGACCGTAGCGCGATACTGCCTTTTGCTTCGCTTCATATTCTTCCAGGCAATGCTTCCTCCGACTCCGAAAAGTCCTGTAATGAAGCGGGGCGTCCTGTAGCTCTTCTTTTTGTTTTTGCCTGATATCCTGATATCGGTATTGCTTCTGATCGCTTCAATGGGAGATATCCTCGCTGCTCTTGCGGCAGAGCTGAGAACAGACATAAAGATCGTTACCGCTCCCGTGACAACTGAAAGCAGTATTCCCCAGAGAGAAATGCAGAATACCAGCTCAAGACTGTTTGTCATATCTCCTAAAATAGTATTGCATACAACAATAAGAACAGCTGTCGCGCCGATACCGACTCCCACTCCCAGAGGGATACCGATAAGCCCCAGAACAAGACCCTCAAAATATACATTGCGGCGTATCTGCCTGGGGGTACAGCCTGTAGCCGCCAGCATACCATACAGCTTTGTCTTTTCAGTAATGGAAATCGAGAAGCTGTTACGGATTATAAATATGCTGGATACCATTATTATAAGTGTGATAATGGCTATAAGCCCCACCATTATGGAAACATCCTCAGCCTTAAGACCAATTCCCTTTGCATTGAGAAGCAGGGTATGTATACTCAGCTCTCCGACACCGTCAAAGCCGGATTTCTTCAGATCCTCTCCCAGCTTCTGATATCCGCCCTCGCTGAGAGTATAATTTGAGAGCTGCTCCACATAGCTTGGCTCAGTTCCCATTATCCTTGCGATAACTGCGATATAATCCCATTCTGCACTGTCTGTCAGCCTGACATATATTCTGCCGGGTTCCTTATCGCCGGCTAAGGGCTCAGCATTCAGATCCGAAACTGTATATACACTTATGCACGCTGAGGAATAAAAATCATTTATCATATTTGCGGTATTGCTGAGAATTCCGCTTACGGTATATGTTTTTTTCTGCTTTGTAATGAAGGTCTCGGAATCCATCATATAATAATCGCCTGACGAAATAGGATGATCCTCTGTTTTTTCTCCGGGAACCAACATATACCTCTGACCTATTTCAAGGGTGAGCTTGTCGCCGGCATGATATGTCTTTTTGCTGAATCTGACAAATTCCGGAGAAATGGCGATCTCGTCGCTGTTTTTCGGAGCGCCGCCCTCGGAAAAGGTCATTCCGAAGCCCCTTTCAAAGGCATTGGCGCTGAGACCGGTTATATCCAGATAGGGCGTGAACGAAGAAGAAGAATCGGAAAATTTAGCAACACCCAGTGAATTCTTGGTGTAGACCTCCTGAACATCCTTGTCAGAGGACATCTTATCCGCAGCGTCCTGATTCATCATACCGGAAATGTAGAAATCATAATCTCCGCCGGTCCTGATCTCCGATTGCTTGACGCTCTCCAGACCGGATGCGGCAATGCCAGCCACAACAGTGATGAGAGCTGTGGAAAGCATTATACCGATTATTGTTACAATGGTACGGACTTTATTCAGCCGGAGATTTTTCAGTGTAAGCTTTTGCAGAATACTCAAGGTTTACACCTCCTCTGAGACCTTTCCGTCCTTGATTTGTATGATCCTGTCAGCCTGCTTTGCTATTTCAGGATTGTGGGTAATCATTATTATGGTCTGACCAAAGGTCTTATTTGTCATTTTGAGAAGGGCAACTATATCATCTGTGGCTTTTGAATCCAGGTTACCTGTGGGTTCATCGGCAAGAATGATATCCGGGTCCGTTATCATAGCACGGGCAATAGAAACTCTCTGCTGCTGGCCTCCGGAAAGCTCATTGGGAAGGTTATTGCGCTTTTCAGATATACCTAATTTGAGCATAATATCCTCCAGCCTTTCCTTGTCCGGAACTTTACCGTCAAGCTGCATCGGAAGGGTGATGTTTTCTTCTGCTGTAAGAATGGGGATCAGGTTATAGAACTGATAGATAAGTCCTATTTTTCTCCTGCGGAAAACTGCCAGCTTATCATTATTAAGACCGCTTATATCCTCGCCGCCGATAATAACCCTTCCGCTTGTAGGTCTGTCAACTCCGCCTATCATATGCATAAGGGTACTTTTTCCGCTGCCGCTGGACCCCACAATCGCAACAAATTCCCCCTTTTCAACGCTGATCGAAATACCGTCTACTGCATTGAATGCGTTTTCTCCGGTGCCATAAGTTTTTACCAGATTTTCTGTTTTTAAAATTTCCATTGTAAATCTCCTTTACCGCAAGAGTCTCTTATAACGAATATTAACGAAATTATACAATTATTTATTCTTGTTTTCAAGAATTTTATCTAAAAAATATTGTATTTTTCACTTTACTCTTACATTGAGTAGTAAGAAAAGAATAGTGAATAATTATGGCTGTCGCTCATTTTGGGTAAACTTTTGTGTGTCCGGTTTGTTTTTTTCGGGGCGATAGTCTCTGCAGTGCGAGCTTCGCACGGTTAGTGTAAAATAATTCTGGGATAAACAGGCGCACGCTATCAGAAGATTGAAAAGCCAGAAGTCAAAGTAAACCAGCCGCGAAAAGCAGCCCGTAAGGGCTGCGGCGGCGGAGGGTGGGAGTATTGTCTGAGGTAATGCGCGCCGGATGCCGCGCCACGAGAGTATATGTACGCACGACAGAGCGAGTGCAAACGAGCGATAACGCGAACACGGGTGCAGCGTCGACGCTGCAAAATAATTCTGGGATAAACAGGCGCACGCTATCAGAAGATTGAAAAG
>CAMVQZ010000056.1 GCA_947169745.1 uncultured Clostridia bacterium | reverse complement strand
CGGCTGCACCCGAAGGCACAGCCGATTAACTGTCTATATCTTATTGATAGCATCCAACAACTCCTGCACATTCACATGAGTATACACTCTCTCCGTCAGTGACATAGCACCGGAGTGACCGACGATCTTCTTGATAATGGTCGGTGAAACTTCTTTCTCTGACAGTAATGAAATATAAGTGTGTCGGGTGTAGTGGGGCTTGTGTGCAGCATCTATCAGCTCTATTACCGCATCCCGATATGAATCGCAATAATTGTTATAAGTGAATTTCTTCCCATGATAAGCCCGAAAACATTTTGTAGCTGTTTGTTGAGATAAAAGTAGATTTTTCCCGGCTGATGTCTTATAATGAAAAAAAGACTGTGGGAGATGATCTTTTGAGACTGAAAAATAAGAACACTCTTGTCTCTGTCATTCTTATGGCGTCAGTGTTGTTTTCCTGCGTTTTCTGTTTTTGGGATGCCTCCGGTACAGGCTCTGCTGCTTCGGATGAGACTATTCTGTTATCGGATATGAAGGGCGGCTTCCGGCTTATTTCCTTTGACAGCAAAAAGTATACGGTTTACAGGATTTCTGATAACGGAAAAAAAGAGCTTTTCAGTGACAGCATTCCCCTTCGTAATGCATATGTCTCCGGCGAAAGCCTTGTTCTTGAAGCGGAAAGCAGGGATTATCCGGAATATATAGTCTGTAATATGAAAACAAATAAGAGAAATGTGGAATTTCCGGATACAAAAAAGATACGCAGCGGATGTACAGCTGTAGATCAGAAGGGAAATCTTTATTATGTTTCTGAAGATTCTCCCCGGAATGTAACTGCGATAATCGGTTCCAGAGGAGCAACCTCCGGATATAGCCTTCATTCGGACCCGGATTTTCTCTTTACTGACCCTCGGAGCGGAAATGTATTTGCTGTAACCGATCACGGCGTGACGGATGTGGTAAACGGAAGGGATATTTCCTGTCCGGTTCCCGGTAGAGAATATGAATTCAACGGGAAATATTGCTGCGACAGTACAGGAAATGTATATGAATTTGACAGCAGCAGTGGCTTTCAGCGGATAATGTCAGTGAAATATAAGACATTTTGCTGTGCAGAGGGCGTAGTTTATGGGGCTTCGGGAAATGTTGTATACCGGCTCAGCGCTGACGGTACTCCGGAGGCAAGCTGTGAAACCGGTTCGGAAATTACAAGCTTGTCGGCCAGCGCCGGAAAAATAGCCTGCTGTAATTATGACGACGAGATGACTATTCTTGACAGATCCGGATTTGTGAGGATGCCGGCAGAGGAGAGCGGACAGGAAAAGGATAAGAAGCCGGAATCAAAGAAGGAGAACTCTGAGGGTCAGACCAGTCGGAGAGAAAATTCCTCCGGAAGCTCCGGTAAAAATTCTTCGTCAGAAGCCTCGCCGGAAAGCAATGATGAAAAGATATATGATCTTAAAAGCGACACCCTTGTCATAAAGGATGGCCTTATCATAGGTATCACTCAGGGAACGACAGTCGCCGGCATTAAGAAAAGTATAGAGTACGGAGATTGTGATCTTGAGGTATATAATCACCACGGAAAAAAGACAGTAAGCGGTCAGGTGGGAACAGGATGGACTTTTATTTTTTCCGGAGGCGGACAGCGGTATGAGTTAAAGACTGTGGTTGCCGGTGATCTGACTGGTGAGGGAAATATTAATATGAATGATGTCAACCGCTTTGCAGACTGGATACTCAGCGGAAGCAGTGAGCTTGCCCCGGAGATAAAGACTGCGGCCGATCTCGACGGAAACGGAAGAGCGTGGCTTGAGGATATCCGGGTATTATTCAATATGGTTTCTGCAGAGTGAAAAAACAATAAAAAACGACTTGCCTTTTTTACGGGAGGGCAGGTCGTTTTTTTCGGTCAGATTAACTCCGTTGTCGGTTTTCCGGCAGAGTGCGGATCGTTCCCTGCCTCGTGTATTGCTTTATGACGGGATACATAAGTAATATTACTCACGACATAGCAAGCATATGCCGCAGCCTTCACGGGCTGCTTTTTTGTCTGGTTTTGTTGTGATACTAATATTCCGGCATTTACGAAGGCTCCGGATTCCGCAGACCAGAGCTGTATTTTTACAATATGCTATTTTTCGCCAATATCCGGGGGATACAGGTGATAAAATAGTGCACGGATAAATCAAACTTTTTTCACATTGAATCCAGACAAAAGTCATTGTATAATTATCCGGTAATCGGTTATACAACAAATTCAAGGAGTAAAATATGAATTACAGTATAAGCAATAATGAGTATACATATGAGATGATCTGCTCCAGGGAGAGGGCAGGGGATAAAGTGACAACAACCTACGGTATCAGAATATATGACCGATGCGGCAGGGATTATGATGTTGTTGAGGATATTTCCGATAATTACGAAAGGGTCAAAAGCTTTTGCAGGCTTCTTTGCAGAGAAGGCGCCTGTCCTGTCCATCTGAAGGATATCACCGAGGATTTTTTGACAGAGAACTATTTTATGTAAAGGAGTAATTTTCCCGGCTATACAGATATATGCTAACGGTCTTTATCCCCTTCCGGGAGATTGCCGGCTGACGCAAGGTTTTTATTATGGATGAGGCGCAGTACGGCTGCAAGTCCAAGGCTCAGCAGGTTTATCGCCGGAAATGAAATATACCAGAAGCCCCCGGTATTGAAGCCGTAAAAATCTATCCAGCCTCCGTTTTCACTTCCTATAAAGACTACCATAATCACATAGACGATACCGTATATAAAGGTGGGAACAACAGCAGGGATAAACATTTTTTTACTTATACGGTGGATATTTTCTAAAAAACAGAAGGACACAAAAGCTATGATTGGTCCTGCAAAATGCATATAGACTGATGTGCCGCCGAATACCATCGTAACAAAATCCGTGGACGGTCCGAGGAATAATACTACTACCCCGAAGGTCAGCGCAACAGCCGTGGTTCCGGCAAATTTCAGCGCAACGGCAAGCAGCGGTATGTCCTTTCCGGTTTTCAGAAAACGTATCTCAAAAAAACACATAACAGCGGCTGTCATCATGCATATTATATTTGAGTCGGTGGTGAAAAGGAAGAAACGAAAGCTGGGCGGTATGTGGTATTGTCCGTCGTTTCCTGAAAAGTATGAAATGATTATACCGATAGTGGACAGCACTATCACAGTATTCATTACAAGAGAAATGACAGCGTTTTTTCTGGACATCATAAGGCACTACTCCTTTATATTTTATCTGATCTAATAATACACCAAACTCCCCCCCACATTCAACACTCAGCAGCGTCGACGATGCGTGCTCGCACTGAGCGATTCGGCAGCGTGACGCTGCACCCTATTTTGCATTATCGCTCGTTTACACTCTCTCGGCACTGAGCGCCTGGTTTTGTAGTCAGTATCCGTTACTAATAAGCTTACTATAACAGGAGCGACAACCATTATTATTATTTTTTCAGTTATAGTTTCCAGTATTCATTTAATACAAAAAATAGCCTGTTGCGCCTGTCGTGATTGTGCATAATGCCGATTTTTTTTATTTTTTATAGAAAGAAGAGGGAAATATATCCGCTTTCCGTTCGTAAGTGGCGTTACTGTACCGCACAGTATTGTATAATGATTTTGCTGTGATGCATTATATTGCTGACTCAAAATGATGATTTTGTCTTTTTGGTATCAGTATATATTTACGGAGGAATTGTGTAATGGGAATAAGGTCAGAAAAAACTCCCGGTGAGGCCAGAGTGATTCCGTTTTCCGGAGACAGCTTCAGGGTGAGCTTTAATTTACGGTTTGACGGCGCGGTGATCCTTGACAGCGCTGACAGTATGTATCTGAAGCTTTCTGGTATAAGTGAAGAAAATGTCGGAGGTGATATTTCGTCTGTGATTCCGGAGGTTGATCTCAGCCGTCTCAGATATTATTTTGACAGCTACAGGGGACATGAATTCCGCTCAAGATATGTCAGATCGTTTTGTTCTTTCCCGGAAATAATGTGGAGAGTTGATGTGAAGATAAATTATCCTGATATGGAATGCAGCGGGAGAATTATCCGCGAAAATTCATGCAGTATTTATAACTGTCATATTCACGAAAATCGTTCCTACCGCAAGGCTGATAATACAGGAGTGGCTGTTTTTGATGTTGATGAAAAGGGCATTACTGTGGATTATACCAGCGATCTTATGGAAAAGATTTTTCCGGAGCTTCAGAGTATATACTTCGCGCACACGAGGGATGAGTTTATACAGTCACTGCTGGATGCTGCAGACAGGGCTGTCCGCAGGGGAAGAACCGTCCGCTATGTACAGCCGGGAAGCGGCAGAAAAAGCAAGGGGATGATCTTCGATGTGAGTGTGACTCCGTATCTGAAAAACGGAAAAAGATCGGTTATTGCAAGAATATCCGGTATAGACGAGGATGAATACGAAAGAAATATGTATTCCGCAAATGAAAGCGAAAATATTATCGGAAAATATATAATAGGCAGCGGCATAATAGATTGCAGCGAATGTGACAGGTTCTATCTCCGGGATATCAATCCCTGTCTTTCCGGAATGATTTCTGCAGGAATGATAAGCAGTGCTTCTATAACAGGCTCCGGAGTTTTTCGTTCTGCTCTCGAAAGCAGAATGTCCAGCTTTGGCATCATCCGGGGAAATGACTGCAGCTTTTGTCTGGGAGCAGTACCTATGATGAGGGGAACAGGAGACTGCGATGTGATGTTCATCGTCTTTCCGGCAGATACCCACAGTATGATAGATATGAGCCTTCTCCGGGATTTTACACCAAGAGAGCAGAATGTGATAAGGCTTGCTGCGGAGGGAATGGAAAACAAATATATCGCTACAGCTCTGGGTATATCGGAAGGAACTGCTAAAAATGAATTGTTTATGTGCTACAAAAAAATGGGCGTAAGCAATAAGACAGGGCTGATACTCAAGGTCTATAATATGAAGCAGTCTGAAACAAACGGAAGAGATCAGCGGCGCGGATGAAGGTCTTTCGCAGTAATGTAAGATATGCAATAATTGTCTGAGAAATGTTTGTGAATAATATCTACAATTACATTATTGATAGAAATATAGAAATGTGATATAATTACACTAATATCAGAGGTTGATACCTGGGGGGATATTATTATGGACGTAGATAACAAGGATGAAACTATAATTCAGGATGAGGAGCTTCTGGAGAAACTGACAAAGAATAAACTGTTCGAGCTTGCATTGTTTGTCAGGCCGTCTGAGGGAATCAGATATCTGAATAGCTGTGGCTCTGATCTGATAATTGTTGCAAGGACAGTGGGCGAAAACGGGAATAAATCAGTGGAAGAAAATATGCCTTGCTACGACAATCGTTGTGAATATTCAAAACAATTATATAATCCGGATGAACCGGATAAAGCAAAGCCGGTGGCAGTCACATTCGGAAGATTCGATCTGATAGTAAGAGGTGTTTCTGTGAATTTTCACAATTCCAAAGCGGCAGAGCTTCTGGCGTTGTGCATTGACAGGCGAGGCGGAAGAGTGAATATATATGAGGCAATAGAAAAGCTCTGGCCGGGGCGGAAATGCGACGATAATTCAAAGAGGCTGTACCGAAGGGCGGCGAAGAGGATAGAGGATGTACTGAGAGAGCTTGGAGTGAGCAGAATATTTTCGAGAAGCAGAGGTTCCTGCTGCGTGATGTCGGATAGTATTATATGTGATTATTATGATTTCCTTGACGGAGACAGGGAGATCATCGGATCATTCGGCGGAATGTATATGACAGATTATTCCTGGGCGGAAAGCACTCTTGCAAAGCTGACAAGCATTAAAATGAGTAAGCGGTAAGAAGATTTTAGCGCCGCCTGCGGCGGCTGAATACTGTTAAAAAATGAATAATACAAAAGCCTCCGGCTTTTCACTCCCTTGGAAGTTAGCACCTGGCTTTATGAATTGCGTGCTTCGCACGGAGCCAAAGAGGTGAACCCAGGTTCCCCCTTTTGACCCGGTGCCGAAGGCACGCCCTGCAGAGACTATCGGCTCAGAAAAACAAAACCAGACCCGAACAGACTAACCCGACAACAACACTTCATTATTTATCGCCGCGCCACGAAAGTATATTCACGCACGACAGAGCGAATGGAATGAGCGATAATGCGAACATGGGTCCAGCGTCACGCTGGTGGGTGTTGTAATTTTGGAGGGAGGGTGATATAATAGGGCATATAGTATCATCGGGTGGTAACAGGAAACTCACTGATGTCAGCCGGGATGCTCTAAAAAGAAAGAGGAGGACTTGATATGCAAAAGCACAATGGTGAAAAATTCTATATCACCACCCCAATCTATTATCCTTCGGGAAATCCGCATATAGGTCACTGCTATACAACAACGGCGTGTGATTCTATCGCGAGGTATAAGCGAATGCAGGGATATGACGTAATGTTCCTGACAGGCACAGATGAGCACGGTCAGAAAATAGAACAGAAGGCTGCCGAAAAAGGAGTTACACCAAAGGAATATGTTGACGAGATAGTAGAAATATTCAAGAAGCTGTGGAGCTATATGAATATCAGCTATGACAGATATATCCGTACTACTGATGACTATCATGTAGAATCAGTGCAGAAAATATTCAAGGAGCTTTATGACAGAGGATACATATACAAGGGCGAGTACAAGGGCAAGTACTGCACTCCCTGCGAGAGCTTCTGGACAGACAGTCAGCTTGTTGACGGCAAATGCCCGGACTGCGGACGTCCTGTTACCGAGGCGAAGGAGGAAGCGTATTTCCTTAAAATGTCTCCCTTTGCAGACAGGATAGAAAAGCTTCTCACAGAGACGGATTACCTCCGTCCCAAGACAAGAGCGGTGGAGCTGGTAAATAACTTCATAAAGCCCGGACTGGAGGATCTCTGCGTTTCAAGGACAAGCTTCAGATGGGGTATTCCTGTAAGCTTTGATGAAAAGCACGTTGTCTATGTGTGGATAGATGCGCTGTCCAACTATATCACAGCGCTGGGCTACGATAACGGAAAATATAATGATTATGATAAATTCTGGCCGGCGGATGTCCATATGGTGGCAAAGGATATAATGAGATTCCACGCTATAATATGGCCGGCAATGCTTATGGCTCTGGGGCTTCCCCTGCCGAAGCATCTGGCAGTGCATGGATGGATAACCTTTGACGGCAAAAAGATGGGTAAATCCCTGGGCAACGTTATAGATCCCTTTATGCTGGGAGAAAGATACGGCGCAGATGCTATCAGATATCATATCATGAGAGAAATGGCTCTCGGCTCAGACAGCTCTTTTTCAAATGAGATAATGATAAACAGGATCAATACTGACCTTGCAAATGGTATCGGAAATCTGGTATCAAGAACTGTTGCAATGGTGGAGAAATATTTCGGAGGAGAGCTTCCGGAGGACAGACAGCAGGGAGACTTTGACGACGACCTTATAAGCACAGCGACATCCCTTTCCGATAAGGTGGATGAATATGTGGACAAGACCCAGCTCAATAAGGCTCTGGAGGAAATATTCAAAGTAGTATCGAGAGCAAATAAATATATAGACGAGACTACTCCCTGGATACTTGCAAAGGATGAGAACAATAAAGCAAGACTTGCCACAGTGCTTTATAATCTCCTTGAGACTATAAGAATCGTTTCCACATTGCTTTCGGCATTTATGCCTACCACAATGCCTGAGATATGGAAGCAGATAGGAGCCGGCGCTGATGATGTCAGCTATGACAATGCAGCCTCATTCGGAGTTCTTCCTGCAAACGTCAGAGTGCAGAAGGGCAGCATCATTTTCCCCAGAATAGATGTAGAGAAGGAGATAGATGAGCTCAATAAGCTTATCGGTACCGGCAAAAAGGAAGAGGAAGCAGAAAAGAAGCCGGAGGGACTGGCTATGATAGGCATTGATACCTTTGCAAAGGTTGAGCTGACAGTGGCGAAAGTCAAGGCCTGCGAGCCGATCAAAAAGGCTAAGAAGCTTCTTAAGCTTACTCTCGACGACGGTTCCGGAAAGGACAGGATAGTAGCCAGCGGTATTGCCAGATACTATAAGCCGGAGGAGCTGGAGGGCAGGAATGTAATTGTTGTTTCAAACCTGAAGCCGGCTGTTCTCTGCGGAGTGGAAAGCAACGGAATGATACTTGCGGCAGACGACGGCGAAAACGTCAGCGTTATATTTGCAGACGGCGTGAAGCCCGGCAGCAAGGTAAGATAATAAATAAAAACCACGCATTGCGGAATCAGGATCCGGTGCGTGGTTTTTTTATGCTTATCCTTTTGTAAAGCTGTCGATTATTTCAATGGCTTTTTCGGCAGCGGAGCGGGAGAAGGTGGAGTATTCTATATCCGAGCCTTCATCGCTGGAGCTGTCATCCGATATGGAGCGAAGTATTGTAAAGGGGACTTTGTTTATGTAACATACCTGTCCGATGCTTCCGCCCTCCATTTCGCAGGCTATGGCAGAGAAGCTCTCGTTCAGATGCCGGCGCTCCTCAATTGAACCGATAAAGCGATCCCCGGTGGCTATGACGCCTAATTCATAATCAATATCTCTCAGTCTGTCGCAGACGTGTATCAGCTCATTTGTCAGCTCCTGGTCGGCGGGTATGTATATCAGACTTTCTTCCGGCAGAAACAGCGTGCCTTCTTCGTCTCCGAGAACAGTGGTGTCAAAGTCATGCTGTACCACCATACTGGCTACAACAATGCTTCCGATGTGTGTTTTTTCCGAAGTGCT
This sequence comes from uncultured Clostridia bacterium, assembly GCA_947169745.1. Taxonomy (GTDB): domain Bacteria; phylum Bacillota; class Clostridia; order Oscillospirales; family Acutalibacteraceae; genus UBA1213. The sequence goes on along the minus strand of CAMVQZ010000056.1, from coordinate 6,594 downwards.
GCCGGCAATACCGGTGTTTATTATTCTGTCGGGGGAGTATTCCAGTATCATTGTCTGGGCACACATTGCGGCATTGACCTTTCCGATACCGCATTTCGCAACTACACATTCTGTTCCGTTCAGTGTTCCGCGGGTATATCTGACTGAACTGATGGTCTTTACAGAAGTATCTGTCATTTTGCTGATTATTCCTTCTACTTCAATATCCAATGCACCGATTATTCCTAACATTTTCTTTTCTCCTTTTTTATTCAAGATTGTGGGTCAGAAGCATAATGGCTGATATCGCTGCCAGAGGTGCTGTTTCCGCACGGAGTATCCTTTTGCCGAGAGTTGCAGTGACAGCTCCCTTGCTTTGCAGTAGCTCAACCTCGTTTTCTCCGAAGCCGCCCTCCGGTCCTATGAATACGGATATGCTTTTGCAGTCAGTGGTTATGATATCCCTGAGGGGCTGCCCGCCGCCCTCATAAAATAGTATAGTAAGGTCGCTGCCGGCGGCTTCCTCAGCAGCCGCTGAAAGGGAAGTCAGCCCGGACACCTCCGGTATTATCCCCCGGCGGGACTGCATAGCGGCCTGAAGGGCTATTTTCTGATATCTTGCTGTTTTTTTATCTGCGGCTTTGCTGTCCGGACGGGAAATACATCTTTCCGTCAGAACCGGAACAATTCTTGAGGCGCCCAGCTCTACCGATTTCTGGATGACGGTTTCCGGCTTATCCCCTTTTGTAAGTGCAAAATACAGGGTCAGAAAAACATCCGGCTCGTGGTCACACTCCTCAGCAGAGGACACCCTGACCTGCACCTGGCTGCCGGTGATCCTTTCTATGAGGCAGAGATGCATATTTTTATCCCTGTCGCAAAGAGTAACTGTTTCTCCTACAGACATTCTCAGTGATTTTGTTATATGAGCTGCGTCCTCTCCTGTTATAAGATGAGTATCGCCCTCTTTTAATCCGACGTCAGTGAAAAACCAATCCATATAAGCTCTCCTTTATTTTGCTTTGTTTCCTGCGTTCTTTTCAATTCCTTCCCTGTCCCGGAGACCAACGCCTCTTTTCTGCTGCTTTCTGATAATTATCAGTCTCAGCTTTTGCAGCCTGAAGCGGTTGTATCTCTGAATTATTACAAAGGGCAGATTCCCTGCGATAACTAATATCGAGAAGCAGGAGGCAGTTGAAATATCATTTACTGCGAAAAGCAGGACGGTGAGAATGCTGTTCAGCGTGTGGTTCCATTCCCCGCGACAGGTCTCCATAATGAATTCGTTCAGGTAATCTACCGAGACCTCTTCCAGATGTTCTTTTGAAAATCCGTTTTTTCCTGTATGTACAGGAAGATAATCCTTCCATTTCTGTATCCTGAGCTTATCGCTGTATATTTTTCCGTCCCGTTCCCACCTGAAGGGGCGGTATATCTTTTTGTTTTCGTCAAAAAACGATACGTCCAGTGAAATGCATATATTATAAACAATATAATGCCACAGGGCTATAAGAAACGAATTGAAAAGAAAAACCGTTTCCGGTGATTTTTCTTCAAACACGGCTATATCTCCTTACATAGTAATGTATAATTGTTCAGTGTCCCTCTTCAGAATAATATGCAGTGCTGTCCTGAGATACCGAGGTTCAGTACCATGCCTTTTCACAGGGACAAGACAGCCGCACACTCATTATATAGCGGCTCGACGGCTGATTTGTTAATATTTTATGAACGATTGCTTCTGCTTTCCTGCCGCAGGAGCCTTTTTTACATATTATTCTGATAAAACCTCACAAAAAGTATAATTTGACAATAAAAAAACTGTTGTGATTTTCCAAAATTGATGTTAAAATAAATGTATGTAGTGTTATTACAAAAAATAACTATTACTCATTTCAGGGAGGAATATGTATGGATGATGATGAAAAGAGGGAGGTTATCCGGGATGAAAATATCCGGGGGCTGAATAAGGCTGTAGTCAGGCTTCTCAGGGAAAATAATCTGAAGCTGGCAACAGCGGAGAGCCTTACCGGGGGATTGGTATCTGATATGATAACAGAGGTTCCGGGGGCTTCCGAGGTGTTTGAATGCGGAGTGTGTTCATATTCCAACAGGATTAAAAGCAGCGTTCTCGGAGTTCCGGAAGAAGAACTGGAAAAGTTCAGTGAATACAGTGAAGAAACTGCCTGCAGAATGGCTGAGGGCGTAAGAAAACTTTCCGGGGCAGATATCGGAGTATCTACGACCGGCATTGCCGGCCCTGGAGGCGGTACCGCGGAAAAACCGGTAGGGCTGGTGTTCATAGGAATAAGCAGCAGCGAGGGAACAAAGGCGGTGAGATATGAATTCGGAAGAGGCAGCCAGAATGAAAGGGTAAGGATAAGAAAGCTGGCAGCTCTCAATGCGCTGGAGCTGGTAAAGGAGTTTGTCGGCAAAGACAGCTGACTCCGTTATGAAAATATGAGTATCCGGGCGCAAAAACACTGATTTGGAAAAAAGTTGGTTATATACATTAATATTTTGTGCAAAACTATTGATTAATTATTATTATCGTGATAAAATATATTACGAATGTAAAAAGTTTTATGTAGATTGAAGCTCAGCATAGAAAAAGAGAGAAAAATAATATATAATAGAATGGAGATGATTTATTATGCCAAGAAGTGCAGGCATACTTATGCCCATAACTTCACTGCCTTCTCCTTACGGAATAGGCACTCTCGGCAAGGCAGCCTACGAGTTTGTAGATTTTCTCAAGGCTTCGGGTCAGCAGTACTGGCAGCTGCTTCCTGTAGGACCGACAAGTTATGGCGATTCGCCGTATCAGTCGTTTTCAACATATGCGGGCAATCCGTATATAATTGATCTTGATCTGCTTTGTGACGAGAATCTTCTCATACGCGAGGATCTTAAAAAGATCGACTGGGGCTCAAATTCACAGTATGTTGATTATGAGAGACTTTATAACATCAGATTCGATGTGCTGAGAAAGGCTTATGAGGCCTTCAAGCAGAGAGACCAGCAGGAATTCTGGGATTTCATGCGCGATGAAAACAGCTGGCTGACAGATTACGCCCTTTATATGTCGGTGAAGAAATTCTTTGACGACAAGCCCTGGACGGAGTGGCCGGATGATCTCATCAAATACCGCAATCCCGACACAATAGATTATTATCTGCGTCTGCTGTACGAGGACGTTATGTTCTGGAAATGGGTACAGTTCGTATTCTATAAGCAGTGGGCAGAGCTCAAGGAATATGCAAACGGAAACGGTATAAAGCTTTTCGGAGATATGCCGATCTATGTTGCAATGGACAGCGCCGATACATGGGCTAATCCGGATGTGTTCTGGCTGGATGATGAACGCAAACCGGTGTGTGTTGCAGGCTGTCCCCCAGATTATTTCTCTGAGACAGGTCAGCTCTGGGGCAATCCGCTCTATGACTGGATCTATCTGGAGGAGACAAACTTTGATTGGTGGATAAGAAGAGTAGCCGGTGCGTCGAGAATGTTTGATGTCACCCGTATCGACCACTTCAGAGCGTTTGATCAGTTCTATGCTATCCCCTACGGCGCGGAAAATGCTGTAAAGGGAGAGTGGATAGATGGTCCGAAGATGAAATTCTTCGAGAAGATGAAGCAGCGCCTGGGAGATATCCCGATAATAGCTGAGGATCTGGGTTTCCAGACACCAGGTGTAAAGAAGCTTCTCAAGGATTCAGGATATCCGGGAATGAAGATACTGGAATTTGCATTTGATTCCAGATCAAACAGCGATTATCTCCCCCATAACTATACCTCAAACAGTGTGTGCTATACCGGTACTCACGACAACGATACTGTTATGGGCTGGCTCAAAACTATCTCAGACAGAGATTTTGAATTTGCCAAGGAATATTGCAGACTGGATAAGGCTGAGGGCTACAATTGGGGTTTCATTCGTACTGCGTATGCGAGCGTCAGCGATTATGCGATAGTTCAGATGCAGGATATTCTTGGTCTCGGCAGTGAGGCCAGGGTCAATACACCGTCAACTCTCGGCGGAAACTGGACCTGGAGAATGAAAGACGGAGCAACAACTCCCAAACTCGCAAAGAAACTCTATAATTTGTCAAAAATTTACAGAAGGCTGGAGGATGACAAAAAGATGAAGAAAAATGCCATTATCGACAACCTCGTACTTACCGCAAAGAACGAGTACTGCAAGGAGCTCAATGAGCTTTCACCCGCAGAGCTTCATGAGGCTCTCGGCAAGGCTATGATGGGCGACATTTCAGAAAGATGGGCTGAAAGCAAGAAGAATCATGCAAGTCAGAGGAGAGCATATTATCTCTCTGCTGAATTCCTTATGGGACGTATGATGTATAACAACCTTTATGCTATGGGCGTTCTCGAGCAGACAAAGAAGCTCCTGGCCGCTAGGGGAGTTGATATCAATGTGTTTGAGGAAATCGATGACGCAGCTCTTGGTAACGGCGGTCTGGGAAGACTTGCTGCCTGTTTCCTCGATTCAGCAGCTACACACGATGTTCCTCTGGACGGCTATGGTATTCGCTATAAGTACGGTCTTTTCAAGCAGGAGATCGTTGACGGTTATCAGGTAGAGGTGGCTGACGATTGGCAGCGCTTCGGAGATCCGTGGTGTATCAGAAGAAGCGAGGATATCGTTAATGTAAACTTCGCTGACCAGACAGTAAAGGCTGTTCCCTATGATATGGCTATCATCGGCTACGGTACAAAGAACATAAATACTCTCCGTCTCTGGGAGGCTGAGGCTGTAAATGACTTCAATTTCCTTGAATTCAATGACTGCAAATATGATGAGGCTGTAAAGGAAAAGAACGAGGCTGAAAACATTTCAAAGGTTCTCTACCCCAATGACAACAGCTATGAAGGAAAGGTTCTGAGACTTAAGCAGCAGTATTTCTTCTCATCTGCTTCACTTCAGGATATCCTCAAGAGATATAAGGCAAAATACGGAACAGATCTCTCTCATTTTGCAGACGAGACTGCTATCCAGCTTAATGATACTCATCCGACAATCTCTATCCCTGAGTTTGTAAGACTTCTTACCAACGAGGGCTGCGACTTTGACTGGGCTCTTGATGTTGCAAGAAAGACATTCTCCTACACCAACCATACAGTAATGCAGGAGGCTCTTGAGAAGTGGGATATCAAGCTTATGAAGAGCGTTATTCCGGATGTATATGAAGTTATTGTCAAGATCAATGACAAGCTTATGGCTGAGCTCAAGGAGAAGAAGGTCGATAAGAAGGATATCGAGAATATGCAGATTATCGACGGTCACCGTGTTCATATGGCAAGAATGGCAACATATATCTCAACATATGTAAACGGCGTTGCTGCTATCCATACTCAGATCCTGAAGGATGAGACCCTCAAAGAGTGGTATGCTCTTTATCCGGAGCGTTTCCAGAATAAGACAAATGGCGTTACACAGCGTCGTTGGCTGGGACTCTGCAACCCTGAGCTCTCAGAATTCATCACAGATCTTATCGGTAACAAGTGGCTCAGAAACCTGGATGAGCTCAAGAAGTTAGAGGATCACCTCACCCAGGAGAATATAGATAAGTTCAGCGGAATCAAATATCAGAAGAAGAAGGAGCTTTCCGAGTTCATCCAGAAGCACGAAGGCATCTATATCGATCCTGACTTCTTCTTTGATATCCAGGTAAAGCGTCTCCACGAGTACAAGAGACAGCTTATGAATGCATTCTCAATCATGGCTATCTACTTCCGTCTCAAGGAAGGCAAGCTTCCGGATTTCACACCTACAGCATTTATCTTCGGCGCAAAGGCTGCTCCGGGTTATGCAAGAGCAAAGGCTATCATCAAGTACATCAACGAGATCGCTAAGCTTGTAAACAACGATCCCGATGTCAATAACAAGATGAGAGTTGTATTTGTTTCCAATTATAACGTTTCCTATGCAGAGAAGATCATTCCTGCTGCTGATATTCACGAGCAGATCTCTACTGCCGGCACAGAGGCTTCAGGTACATCCAATATGAAGTTTATGGCTAACGGTGCTGTTACAATCGGTACCTATGACGGCGCTAACATCGAGATCGCTGAGTGCGCAGGAGAAGAGAATGAATATATCTTCGGCGCAAGAGTTGAAGAGATCAACGAGCTTAAGAATGATTATGATCCCAAGAAGCTCTATGAGGAGAACGAGGAAATGAAGAAGGTCATCGATACACTTATCGACGGTCGCTTCTCAGACGGCGGAAAGAAGGGCGAAGGCTCCTTCGAAGAGCTCCACAAGTCACTTCTTGAGGGCGCTTCATGGCATCCGGCTGACCACTACTTCATCCTCAGGGATCTTCCCGAGTATATTGAGACAAAGATCAAGGTCAACAGCGACTATAAGGATAAGAGAGCATTTGGCTACAAGTGCCTCAAGAACACAGCTAACTGTGGTAAGTTCTCATCTGACCGTACTATCCTTGAGTATGCTAATGAGCTCTGGAAGGTAAAATCTAAATAATTGAACGGTTGTTCTTGTTCAGGGTATGCCCTTTCGGGTGTACCCTGAATTTTTGGTGCGCCCGACGGCGCACGTTTCTAACGGGTGAAAGTCCCGAATCCGCC
>CAMVQZ010000055.1 GCA_947169745.1 uncultured Clostridia bacterium | reverse complement strand
TACATATCACTCCCACTCAATAGTAGCCGGGGGCTTAGACGTAATATCATAAACCACCCTGTTGACATTCTTTACTTCGTTAATGATACGGCTGGAGATCAGCTCCAGAATATCATAGGGTATGCGCGCCCAGTCAGCTGTCATAAAATCACTTGTCGTTACAGCGCGCAGGGCGATAGTATTGTCATACGTCCTGCCGTCACCCATTACTCCTACACTGCGGATACCGGTAAGAACAGCAAAATACTGTCCGACCTCCTTGTTCAGACCATGGGCTTCAAATTCCTCGCGCATAATGGCGTCGGCATCCTTCAGGATTTCAAGCTTTTCCTCGGTTATATCACCCATAATGCGGATCGCAAGTCCCGGACCCGGGAAGGGCTGACGGAATACAAGAAACTCCGGTATTCCCAGCTCCAGACCGGCCTTCCTGACTTCATCCTTGAAAAGATCACGCAGTGGCTCGATTATACCCTCAAAGCCAATATCCTCCGGCAGACCACCCACATTGTGGTGGCTCTTTATTACAGCAGATTCGCCCGCTCCGCTCTCGACAACGTCAGGGTAGATGGTTCCCTGGCAAAGAAATTCTATCTTTCCCAGCTTTGAGGATTCCTCTTCAAAAACGCGAATGAATTCCTCGCCGATTATCTTTCTCTTCTGCTCCGGCTCCTCAACTCCGGCAAGCCTGGAGAGAAAACGCTCCTTAGCGTCTACTCTGATAAGATTCATATCAAACTGCTCTCTGAAAACCTTTTCCACCTGGTCGCCCTCATCCTTGCGGAGAAGACCATGGTCAACAAAGATACAGGTAAGCTGCTTTCCCACTGCCTTGTGTACAAGAAGAGCGGCAACAGAGCTGTCAACTCCGCCGGAAAGAGCGCAAAGCACCTTCTTGTCACCGATGGTCTCACGAAGATAATTTATCGTATCGCTGACAAAGCTGTCCATCCTCCAGTCCGCTGTGCAGCCGCAGGCATTGTAAAGAAAATTCCTCAGATAAAGTTGACCCTGTAGCGTGTGCTGTACCTCCGGATGAAACTGTACCGCAAAAAGATTGCGCTTGATGTCCTCCATTGCAGCAACAGGGCAGTCCTTTGAAATGGCTGTGACCTTGAAGCCGTGAGGCACCTCCTCTATCCTGTCAGTGTGACTCATCCAGCAGATGCTCTTGCTGTCGGCACTGTGAAACATAAGGGACGAGGGATTAACCTCTATCTCGGTTTTGCCGTATTCTCTGTTGCCCTCAACAGCAACAACCTTTCCTCCCATGGTCTGAGCCATGAGCTGAGCTCCGTAGCAGATGCCAAGAACAGGTATACCAAGACTGAAGATCTCCGGATCGCATTTGGGACCGTTATCGTCAAATGCGCTGTTGGGGCCTCCGGAGAAAATGATTCCCTTGTAGCCCTTTTCCTTTATTTCATCAGCCTTTATCTTATACGACCTGATCTCACAGTAAACATTGCACTCCCTCACTCTTCTTGCGATGAGCTGAGTGTACTGTCCTCCGAAATCCAATACCAGGATCGCCTGATTTTTTATTTCCATTATATCCACCTTTTCCTTATCAAACGAGGATCATTATCTGTAAATGATATCCTCACGCTTGGGTCCGTTGGAGATCATCTTAAAGGGAACTCCTACCTGCTTCTCTGCAAATTCGATATATTTCCTGCAGTTTTCAGGAAGCTCATCATAATTCCTGATGCCCCTGATATCTGTTTTCCAGCCGGGAAGAACCTCAAGCACAGGCTTGCATCTCTTGAGCTTTGTTGTAGAGGGGAAGTAATCTATCCTCTCGCCGTCCAGCTCATATGCAACGCATACCGGTATCTCGTCAAGATAACCGAGAGCGTCCAGAACAGTAAATGCCACCTGTGTAGCGCCCTGAACCTTGCAGCCGTAGCGTGTAGCAACGAGATCCAGCCAGCCCATTCTTCTGGGTCTGCCTGTTGTTGCGCCGTATTCACCGCCGTCTCCGCCTCTTTTTCTCAGCTCCTCAGCCTCATCTCCGAAGATCTCGCTGACAAACTCTCCTGCGCCGACTGCGCTGGAATAAGCCTTTACAACTGTGATTATATCCTTGATCTCATAGGGAGGTATACCGCCTGCGCCTACTCCGCCGTAGCCTGCGATGGTATTGGAGGAGGTCACCATAGGATAGATACCGAAATCAGTGTCCTTCAGAGAGCCCAGCTGACCCTCCAGAAGAATATCCTTGCCCTCCACAACAGCGTCGTGGACAATGTCAAAGGTATTTGCAACATAGGGCTCAAGAGCCTTTTTATATTCCATAAGCTTTGCAAACATCTCGTCAGCGTCGATAGGATCCTTTTTATATACATTTTTTACAATGGCATTCTTTACCTCAAGGATCCTCTCCAGCTTTTCCCTGAGACCGGCTTCGTCGTCAAAAAGCTCATTTACCTGGAAGCCGATCTTTGAGAACTTGTCGGAATAGAAGGGAGCAATGCCTGATTTAGTTGAACCGAAGCTCTTTCCCCCCAGTCTTTCCTCCTCGTAGCAGTCAAAAAGAACGTGATAGGGCATTACGATCTGCGCCCTGTCGGATACAAGGATATCAGGCTTCGGAACTCCGCCGTCGATAAGGTTCTGTATCTCCCTTACCAGGTTCTCAACACTGAGAGCTACTCCGTTGCCGATGATGTTTGTTATGCTTTTATTGAAAACGCCTGAGGGAAGCTGGTGGAGCGCAAACTTTCCGTAATTGTTGATGATGGTATGTCCTGCATTGCTTCCGCCCTGAAATCTGATGACCATATCAGATTTTACAGCGAGGACATCGGTGATTTTACCCTTGCCCTCATCGCCCCAGTTGGCGCCGACTATTGCTCTGACCATTTTTTATATACCTGCCTTTCATTATCAGATATTTATCTCTGCTGTTTCTGTTTCCATTGCTTCATACTCAGCAAGAGCTTCCTTTACAGTAGTACCAAGGAAATCCTCTGTCTGCTGAGGCGCTCTGCCTACATATTTCTCCGGCTGGAGTATAGCCTCAAGCTCGGAAAGGGTAACTCCGAAGGCAGGATCTCCTGCTATTCTCTCGAGAAGATCGTTTTCTCCTCCGTCCTGCTTGATAACGGCAGAAGCAGCCATTGAATGTGTCCTTATCTTTTCGTGAAGCTCCTGGCGGTCGCCGCCCTTCTTTACAGCGTCCATCATAATGTTCTCTGTCGCCATAAAGGGAAGCTCCTTTTTCAGATGAGCTGTTATTACCTTATCATACACAACAAGTCCGTTGCTTACATTCATATAGAGATTAAGTATAGCGTCCACAGCAAGGAATGCCTCCGGGATGCTGAGTCTCTTGTTTGCAGAATCGTCAAGAGTTCTCTCAAACCACTGGGTAGCCGCTGTGATATAGGGATTAAGAACATCCGCCATAACATATCTTGCAAGAGAAGCCATTCTCTCTGATCTCATGGGATTGCGCTTATATGCCATTGCACTGGAGCCTATCTGAGTCTTTTCAAAGGGCTCCTCAACCTCCTTGAGATGCTGGAGAAGTCTTATATCATTTGAAAACTTTGAAGCGCTCTGGGCTATACCGGCAAGAACATTGAGAACCCTGCTGTCAAGCTTTCTTGAATAGGTCTGACCGGAAACTGCAAAGCATTCGCTGTAGCCCATTTTCTTTGCTATCAGCTTGTCTATCTCCTTGCATTTTTCATGGTCGCCGTCAAAAAGCTCCAGGAAGCTTGCCTGGGTACCGGTAGTGCCCTTACAGCCTAAAAGCTTCATATTTGAAAGTACATATTTCACATCCTCAAGATCCATCAGAAGATCCTGTATCCAGAGAGTGGCTCTCTTTCCTACTGTCGTGGGCTGAGCCGGCTGAAAATGAGTGAATGCCAGTGTAGGAAGAGCTTTGTATTTATCCGCAAACTGAGAAAGAAGCCTGATGGTGCTTACAAGCTTTTTCTCAACAATCCTGAGCGCCTCGGTCATAATGATGACATCTGTGTTGTCGCCGACATAGCATGAGGTAGCCCCCAGGTGGATTATTCCCTTTGCTCCGGGACACTGAACGCCGTATGCATAAACATGGGACATAACATCGTGACGGACGATCTTTTCCCTTTCCTCAGCGACCTCATAATTGATGTCGTCTGCATGAGCCTTCAGCTCCTCTATCTGCTCCTTTGTGACATCAAGACCAAGCTCGTTTTCTGCCTCTGCAAGAGCTATCCAGAGCCTTCTCCAGGTTCTGAATTTCTTATCAGGGGAAAACAGGTACTTCATTTCCTTATCCGCATATCTTGAAGAAAGCGGTGATTCATATGTATCTCTCATAATTCAAGCCTTTCCGCAGACATACCCTTTCGCTGTCTGCTCATCTTTTATTACTGACCCTCATCCTTTCCGATGCAGGGCTTTTTTTCGGGAAGCTTCTTATCAAAATCCACTCCGCCTCTTTCCTTGCCGGCAAGAAGCTTTTCCGGTATCTTTGTGGGATATTTTCCGGAGAAGCAGGCATCGCAAATACCTGCGCCGTTGCCAAGAAGCATCTCTCCCAGCTTTTCAGGCGGGAAAAAGCCCAGGGAATCAGCACCGGTAAGCCGGCATATTTCAGGGATAGAGTGCTTCACAGCTATAAGCTCATCCCTTGACGGTATATCTGTACCATAGAAGCAGGGCCAGATAAACGGAGGAGAGCTGATTCTGAGATGTACCTCCTTCGCGCCGGCATTTCTAAGCATCTTGACTATCCTGTCACAGGTGGTTCCTCTGACTATGGAATCGTCGATAACCACAACCCTCTTGCCCTCCAGAACTGAACGCAGAGGATTCAGCTTAAGACGGACGCTGTTTGCCCTTTCCTTCTGGGTGGGCTTTATAAATGTCCTGCCGATATATCCGTTTTTGACAATTCCCTTTTCATAAGGTATGCCGGATTCTTCACTGTAACCGATAGCGGCGTCTATACCTGATTCAGGAACACCAATGACTATATCGGCATCTACAGGAAATTCCCTCGCAAGGATCCTTCCGGCTTCCTTTCTGGAGCGGTATACACTGATGCCGTCTATCTCTGAATCAGTTCTGGCAAAATAAATGTATTCAAACACGCAGAGTGATCTCTTGTTATCTTCCGGACATCTGGTTGTAATTGACTTTACTCCGGTCTCATCTACAACAACTATCTCTCCGGGGCGGACATCTCTTACGAATTCTGCTCCGCAGGCTGCAAGAGCGCAGGTCTCGGAAGCAAATACTATGCTGTCTCCCAGCTTTCCCATGCAGAGAGGCCGGAAGCCGTGAGGATCTCTTGCAGCAATAAGCTTCTGGGGACTCATTACAAGAAGAGAATATGCTCCCTCTATCTGCCCCATCGCATTTTCAACTGCTTCCTCAACCGAATCTGTTTTTATTCTCTCCCTGGCGATAATATATGCTATCGCCTCGGAATCAATAGTAGTCTGAAAAATAGCTCCTCTGTTTTCCAGCTCACGTCTGACCTCATATGCATTTGTCAGATTTCCGTTGTGCGCTATGGCAAGAGTGCCCTTTACATAACGCATAACAAGCGGCTGTGAGTTTTCACGCACACTGCCGCCTGCTGTAGAATACCTGACATGAGCTATTGCCATCTGACCCTTCAGCGAATCCAGAATTTCATTGCTGAATACCTCGCTGACAAGCCCCATGCTTTTGTGACCGTCAATAACGCCTCTGTCATTTACAGCTATGCCGCAGCTTTCCTGACCTCTGTGCTGGAGCGCAAGAAGTCCGTTATAGCAGGCATAAGCCGGAGAAGCAGCGTTATCTCCGTATATTCCGAATACTCCACATTCCTCGTGAAGTCCCTCATGGAAAAATTCCTGTGAATCAATACTCAAAAAATTCACCCCATAGTACAAGCAGGGAATAGTGAGCGCCGGAGCTCCCGGCACATCACGTCCCGACAATATATTCTATCCTGTATTCCTCTGAATTTATCAGCCCAGTCCGATCCTCTTCATCATCTCGGCATAAGCCTCTTCCACACCGCCAAGATCACGGCGGAAACGATCCTTATCCAGCTTCTCGTGGGTCTTTATATCCCAGAAGCGGCAGGTATCAGGTGAAATCTCATCCGCAAGAACAATCTCTCCGTCTGAAGTCTTGCCGAATTCAAGCTTGAAATCGATAAGCTCAACTCCCACGCTCTCAAAGAACTCTACCATATACTTGTTTACATCAAATGCCATCTTCTTGATAGTTTCTATATCTTCCCATGTTGCTGCGCCGATTGCCACTGCATGGTATGCGTTGATAAGGGGATCGCCAAGCTCGTCATCCTTATAGGAGAACTCGATCACTGTTGTCTTGAGCTGGAAGCCCTCCTCAAGTCCAAGGCGCTTTGCCATTGAGCCTGCTGCCTTATTGCGGATTATAACCTCAAGAGGAACGATCTTTACCTTCTTGACAAGAGTTTCTCTGTCGCTGAGCTCTTCAACATAGTGGGTCTTTACTCCCTTTTCCTCAAGAAGCCTGAACATAAAATCAGACATCCTGTTATTGACAACACCCTTACCTGTGATGGTACCCTTTTTAAGACCATTGAAGGCTGTAGCGTCATCCTTATACTCTACGATGCAGAGGTTTTCATCTGCTGTAGCATAGACCTTTTTTGCCTTTCCTTCATAAAGAAGCTCTGTTTTTTCCATAGTAAAATTATCTCCTCTCGGTATTTTCTTTTTATTTGTAAAAATGAAATAACAACACACGTTAATTATACAACCCAAAAGGGATTTAAGCAAGAATTATTTTTAATTTCCAACAATTTGACGAATATGATAGGAAAATGAGTGAAAATTATTGTTTATGCACAAAGCAGCTGGTATATTAAATTCCGGGAGAAAGCAGGCGCTCGATGTCAGGGGATTGAAAAGTCTGAAGTCAGAATAAACCAGCCGCGTATAGCAGCCTGTGAGGGCTGCGGCGGCCAGCGTGACGCTGGACCCGATTGCGCTGGTTGACATCGGGAGGGAAAAATAATATACTATAGGTGGTTACCGCGTAAGAGTGAAAAGGAGTGGATCATAATGAAAAAGCTTAGCAGGATCGTCAGGGTGGTAATGCCGGTTTCTTTTGTTCTGGCAATTATTACCGGAGCACTGCTGTTTTTTGCGCCCTTCGGACTTCCGGCTGTTGTAAAGGGCTCAAACGGATTCGGAGCATTTGATATGAAATTCAGTTATACGCCGGACGCTGTTATGACTGTGATATCTCACTTCAAGGGAGACAGAGACCAGGTCTACGGAACATACTTTCTCATTGATTATTTTTTCCTCAGCTTTTCATCAGTTTTTATGCTCAGCCTCCCTCTTTCGTTTTATCTGAAGGATGACAAGCATTATCTGCTTTTCAGGGCTGCTGCATTTTCTTCGGTTATGTACTGTATCTTCAATGTTATCGAAAATATACTTATTACAAGAATGATTTCAATGACCCCCCTGTTTACTGACGGAGACGCTAATCTCTCCTCTGGTATAACTACCCTTAAATGGGTGTTTACAGGTATCTGGGTCTTTGCGACAGTGATGCTCGTGATATTGTCCCTTTATGACGATTCAAAAAGGAAAAAAAGACGCTCCTCCAGAACAGCTGTGAAAAAATAAAAAAATATGCCCGTGACGCCGCTGTGACATCATGGGCTGTTTTTTTGGAATTTATTGATGCTTTCAATCAGTATAGAGTCTGTTTTTCTTTATATAAGCTGCCACTGCCTCCGGAACAAGACGGGAAATGTCCTTTCCAGTCCTGACCATTTCTCTTATCATCGTGCTTGATACAGTCACAATTCCTGCATCCAGTATTTCTGTCCTTGCGCCCAGAGACCTGAGCTGCTCCGCTTGTTTTTCCAGAGCTTCGATATTATCTTCATTTCTCGGAACACCGCAAATAACTGCTCTTCTGAAAATCAACTCCGGATTTTTCCATTTGTCAATAGTCATAAACATATCAGCGCCGGTAATGAGAAAAAGCTCTGCGCCGCTGTAAATAACAGATAATTCCTCAAGGGTCAGATATGTATAACTCTGACCCTTTCTTTTTATTTCGATATCGCTGACCTCAGCCTTACGGATATCCGAAAAAGCCGCCCTGCACATTTCAAGACGCTGAAGTGGAGTAACAGTGCTGTCCCCTGCCTTGTGAGGAGAGATATATGACGGAACTATCAGTATCTTATCAAGATCAAGCTTTTCTGTAAAGGCCTGAGCCAGCATAATATGGCCGTTATGTACCGGGTTAAAGCTTCCCCCGAACATTGCGATCCTCATACCGACATTCACCTTGCCTTTTTCTTTGCCTTTGGCAGCTCAATTCTGGGAGCCTCAGGGTTCCTGCGGAAAAGCACAAATTTTGAGCCTATGACCTGAACCACCTCGGCCTTCACAGCCAGGGCGATATACTCTGCAGCCTCCCTGGGTCCTATATCCGATGTCTCCAGAACCTTGCCCTTGATAAGCTCTCTTGCTGTCAGTGCGTCGTCCGCCTGTTTGACTATCTGATCGCTCATTCCGCCCTTGCCTACCATAAGTATCGTATCCTCAGTTGAGGCAAGAGAGCGGAGAAAAGCTCTTTGCTTGCTTGTCAGCATATATTTCACTCCTTAATCCTTTGAAAATCTGTTGAGGAGAAGCTCACTGAGCTCCCTGAGAGCCTTTCCTCTGTGGCTCATTGCATCCTTCTGATGATCTGTCATCTCTGCAAAGGTCTTGTTGCCCTCAACAAAGAAAATGGGATCATATCCGAAGCCGTTGTTGCCTCTTGGAGCAAAGCCGATAGTGCCGTCGCACTGACCGTAGGCGAATATCTTTTCACCGTTTGTCATACAGCAGCATATAACGCATACAAAATGAGCCGTCCTGTCCTCTTTATCCATAAGCTCGCCTATGAGCTTGTTTATCTTTTCCTCATCGGTGTCCGCATACCTTGCGGATAAAACGCCGGGTCTGCCGCCGAGAGCGTCTACCATCAGTCCGGAGTCATCTGCTATTGCAGGAAGTCCGGTCTTTTTCATTGCGGCCTCCGCTTTTATCTCAGCATTTTCCCTGAAGGTCTCCCCAGTTTCCTCTATATCTCCCAGATCTATACCCATCATTGCAGGCGTCTGGGCTGTTATACCGATAGGCTCCAGGATCCTTTTGAGTTCATTGGCTTTGTTCTGATTATTGGTAGCTATAACAAATTTCATAATTATTTCCTTTCAAAAACATCACTATGTCCGGAGAAGATAAGAGAATCCGCCCCTGCACCGCAAAGGCTCAGCATTCATCCTTGTTCTGGAGATCAGCGCAGGTAGGGCTTTCACGCCACTGTCTGAGCCAGTCCTCGTCCTGAGTTGACTCCTCCGCAGGAGCTGTGCTCCAGTTGAATTTTGATTTTGATCTGTTCTTTCTTTCCTCGGTACGTTTCTGTTTTTCTTCTCTGAGCTGCTCTTCAAGAGCCTCTTTCTCTTTTTCCAGACGCTGACGCTCCTCCTCGGAAACAGCGTCCTGTCTTTTGCTTTCCGCCTGCTTCTCGGCCTCTGCCTCTGCGTCAATCTGCGCCCAGATATCTGCTGTGGCAGGAATGTGCTCCTGCTGAGGCTGCTCAGTCTCCGGCTCTTCTGCTTCCTCCTGAGGCACAGCCACCTCGGCGCTGTCAAAGGCAAAGAGAGCTCTTGCGAAATCCTCCGGCTCGAAGGGCTGGAGATCATCCACCTGCTCGCCTACACCTATGAATTTCACAGGTACATCCAGCTCTTCTTTTATTGCAAGCACAACTCCGCCCTTTGCTGTTCCGTCCAGCTTTGTCAGGACGATACCGGTGATCCCGGCAGCATTCCTGAATTCCTTGGTCTGGTTGACAGCATTCTGTCCCGTAGTGGCGTCAAGCACAAGAAGTACTTCCTTGTCTGCATCGGGAAGCTCTCTGTCGATTATCCTGTTTATCTTTGCAAGCTCACCCATAAGATTTTTCTTGTTGTGAAGCCTTCCGGCAGTATCAGCGATTATTATGTCCGCTCCCCTTGCCTTGGCTGATGAAATAGCGTCAAAAACTACAGCCGCAGGATCGGAGCCTTCATTCTGTCTCACGATGTCAGCGCCGGATCTCTCCGCCCAGATCTCAAGCTGGTCGATAGCTGCAGCGCGGAAGGTGTCAGCAGCCGCAAGGGTAACCTTTTTCCCCTCCCGGACAAATTTTGCAGCAAGCTTTCCGATAGTCGTGGTCTTACCCACGCCGTTTACGCCTATAACCAGAATAACAGAAGGCTTGGTACCGGTTTTCAGCTCCTGACCGCCTCTGAGCATATCGGTGACCACCTCTTCAAGAAGTCCGCGGATAAGCGCCGGGTCTGTAATACCCTGCTGCTTTACCTTTTCACGGAGCTGGTCACAGATCTTTTCGGCAGTGTACATTCCCACATCGCCCATTACCAGCAGCTCTTCCAGCTCTTCAAAAAGCTCATCGTCTATCTTTGTAAAGGATTTAAGGAGACTGTCTATTCTCCCGAAAAGAGCGTCCCTTGTTTTTTTAAGTCCGTTTCTTATCTTTTCAAATATACTCATATACACACCTCTATCATTTATCAGCTGAAGCCCTTTTGCTTTTCAATTTCTGACGCCTTCAGCTCCAGGAGCTTTGAGATTCCCTGATCCTGCATCGTTACGCCGTAAAGCACATCAGCCTCTTCCATTGTGCCCCTTCTGTGGGTAATGCAGATAAACTGAGTTTTGTCATTCATCCTGCGGAGATATTCCGCAAACCTGTAAACATTAACGTCATCCAGCGCCGCCTCTATCTCATCCATTACACAGAAGGGAGCCGGTCTTACCTTCATTATGGCAAAATACAGGGCAATGGCTACAAGAGCCTTTTCTCCTCCGGAGAGAAGCTCAATATGGGACACAAGCTTTCCCGGGGGTTCCACAGAAATATCTATTCCCGTTGTAAGGATGTTTTCCGGGTCTGTCAGGGAAAGGGAAGCCTTTCCGCCTCCGAAAAGCTCCCTGAAGGTCTCGGAGAAATTCCTGTTGATAAGACTGAACCGGTCAAGGAATATCTCCCTCATCTGCTTTGTCAGCTCGGCGATGAGACGGAGAAGCTCCGCTCTGGATCTTTCCACATCTCCTACCTGCTTTGTCAGGAATTCATATTCCCGGCTGACCTCCTTGTATTCCTCAATGGCCGCCACATTGACAGCGCCCAATGCCTTTATTTTCTGTTTCAGCTCACTTAGCCTTCTCTGAGCCTTTCCGGTATCCTCGATCTCGGCGGCGCAGTCCTCGGCCTCTTTTTTCGTCAGCTCATACTCATCCCAGAGCTTTGAGAGGATATCGTCATATTGCTTCTGGAGATTTACCCGTCTTTCCTCCAGTCTTGAAAGCTCTCCGCCCACGGCTTCACGCCTGGAGGTGAGTTCTCTCTCTTCTGTACGGAGCTGACCGAATTTCTTCTCCAGAGCCATTTTGAGCCCTGCTATTTCTTCTGTCCGCTTCCTTCCGGAGCTGATCTCCTCCCTGATAACATCACCTGAGCTCTGCAGCTCCTGTGATCTTTTCCTGAGAGCCTCAGTAGCCTTTTTCAGTTCCTCTATCTCAGCCCTGCTCTGCCTGATCTTCTCCTCAGCAGAAGCCCTTCTCAGACCTGCATTTTCGATTTCAGACCTTTTGCTGTCTATATCCTTTTCTATAGTCAGGAGCCTTATCTTTATCCCCTGTAGTTCCTCTGTGAGACTTTCTCTCTGTCTGACAAATTCATCCTTGGAGCCGCTGAGACTTCTTGCCTGCTCTTCGTTCTCAGAAATGCTCTTTCTGTAGACATCCAGTTCTTTGCGGGCATTCTCCACAGCCTCTGTCAGGCTGTTCATCTTTTCCAGAGATTCCTGCCGCTCCTTCTCAGCCTCTCTGAGGGAATTCCTTGTGACCTCCAGTTCATTTTCCCGGCTCCGGATCTCAGCCTCCAGCTTGATCTTGTCGCTTTTTATTACATCCGCTTCGGCGGTCTTTTCATCAATTCTTGTCTGTATCCCGGAAAGCTCCTCCTGCTTTTCCTCCAGCAGCTTCATTCCTTTTTCTACCCGCTGTGAGGTCTCTTCCGCCTGCTTTCTGAGGCTTTCTATTTCCGCAGTTCTTGAAAGAAGTCCTGCGTTCTTTGTCAGAGATCCGCCTGTGAGAGAACCTCCCGCATTGACCACCTGACCGTCAAGGGTGACGACTCTGAAACGATAGCTGTATTTTTTTGCAATATCGACCGCTCTGTCAAGATCCTGTGCAACAACAATACGTCCCAGAAGATTCGACAGTATGCCGCTGTAGCATTCGTCAGCTGTGCAAAGCTCCGATGCAATTCCGACAAAGCCCTCGCAATTTTCCAGTCCCGACTCTCTCAGTTCCCTGCCCTTTATGGTAGACATAGGAAGGAAGGTAGCACGGCCGCCGTCCTTTCTTTTAAGAAAGGCTATAGCGTCCTTTGCATCCTTGTCTGTTTCCACAACTATATTCTGCATTGCAGCTCCCAGAGCTGTTTCTATAGCTGTGCTGTACTGAGATGGAGTTCTGATGACTCTTGAGACAGGTCCTCTTATACCCTTCAGCTGGCCGTTCTTTGCTTCTCTGATGACCAGCTTTACGCTTTGCAGGAAACCCTCCAGATTTCTCTCCAGTTCCTCCAGCATTTTAGCCTTGGAGAGCATCTGCTTTGCTGAGAGATCAAGCTTTTCTGCTTTATCCTTTATACGGACTATTTCTCCCTCTGCCCGGAGCCTTTCCTTCTCTATATTCTCCCTTTCACCCTGCACCTTTTCCAGATTTTCATCGCAATCGGAAACCATATCCTTGTAGTCGGATATGATATTACCCAGGGTCTCAGTCTGAGAGCGCCTTGCCTTGATCGTACTCTCCACAACCTCCATACGTCCGGAAAGCTCCTCTACAGAGGATGATGAGGTTATAAATCTGATCTTTGCGTCAGACGACTTTGTGGTAAGCTCAGACAAAGCGGAATTTATCCTTTCCAGTTTTTCAGCAGAAGCGTCCTCTCCTGTTTTCAGCTTGAGAAGCTCATCTGTGCATCTCTGCAGCTCCCTTGTCTGCTCCTCCCTGCCTTTTTCCAGCTCACCGACCTTTTTTTCCTGCTCGGCAATATATTCAGTCAGTTCCTGACCGGAGCTTTCTGCTGCCATTATCTCTGAGTTTATTCTTTCCTGTGTCTCGCCGTTATGTCTTATATCGCTCTGGATAACAGCGGCCTCGCTTTTTTGCTGGGAGATCAGTTCCTCCTTCTCGGAGATTCTCCTTCTGAGCTCCTCCATTTCTATGGAATAGGCGTTCTGATCGTCGGAGATCTTTTCGCCCTCTGCAACCAGTGCTTCAAGTGCTTTGCTTGCATCCTCATAATCAGATTTCGCAACGGCAATCTTATCCTCCTGCTCCCGGACAGAAGAAGCGGATTTATCCAGAGTTCTGAGCCAGAGAGCTATTTCCAGACCTCTTTTTTCCTCTGCATACCCAAGGTACGCCTTTGCCTTTTCGGACTGCTCCTTCAAGGGTCCCACACGACCCTCCAGAACGGAAATGATATCCCGCAGTCTGACAAGATTATCCTCTGTTTTTTCCAGTCTCCTTTCGGCGTCAGCCTTTTTATACCGGAATTTTGATATTCCTGCCGCTTCCTCGAATATCTCGCGTCTGTCCTCGCCTCTTGTAGCGACGATACTGTCGATCTTTCCCTGTCCTATCATAGAATAACCGTCTCTTCCCAGACCGGTATCCATAAAAAGCTCATGTATATCCTGCAGCCTTACGACTGTGTTATTTATAAGGTATTCGCTGTTTCCGGAACGGTAATAACGCCTTGTGACAGAAAGCTCATCTGAATCAAACTGAAGAAGTCTGTCGGAATTATCAAAGGATAGTGTAACCTGGGCATAGCCTGTTTTTTTTCTTTGCTGGGTACCGTTGAAGATAACGTCCTCCATCCTGGAGCATCTCAGAGCCTTTGCAGACTGTTCCCCCAGCACCCATCTTATAGCGTCGCTTATATTACTCTTTCCGCTTCCGTTAGGCCCCACAACTGCTGTGATGCCTTCTGTAAAATTCAGTTTTGTTTTATCGGGAAACGTCTTGAATCCCTGTACCTCCAATGCCTTTAAACGCATTCCTTCACCTCAACCTGACCGGTATCAGACCAGTCGTACTTCATACCTTCCCAGAGTATCATCCCTTATGACCGAGGGTTCAATACCCATTTGGGAAAGCTTCTTTATATTTTCCTTTTTCTGCCCGATAAACGGGGAAACAGAAGCCGGCGCCACAGCAAAGGTGACCCTCGGGCTGTCTGTACCTGCTTCCTTTAAAAGAGCCTGTGCCTTTCTGAGCAGTATCCTGCTGTGACAAAGCTCTCTGAAAGCAGGATGAAAAGCTCCGGCAGCCATATTATCTCTCAGGCTCTGACTGTCGTGCAGACCAAGCCTTATGACATTTATATTCTTCTCCTCAAACATCAGCAGCAGCCGGGAACAAAGCTCCACACTGCCGGCTGCATCCTTCGGATGGTATTCTCCCTTTTTGTAAAGCTCATACAGCTCTGTCCCACGAAGGACAACTGTGGGGTATATCCTCACGGTATCGGGAGACAGACTGATAAAATCCTGAGCTGTTTTAACATCCTTTTCGTCATCGCTTCCATAAAGCCCGGTCATCATCTGGAGACCCAGGGAAAACCCGTATTCCTTTATCAGACCGGCGGCTTTTATTATATCCTCCCTTGTATGTCCCCTTTTATTGAGCCTCAATACATTATCATCTGTACTCTGAGCGCCCAGCTCTACAGAGGAAACGCCATATTCTTCAAGTATATCAAGTATCTCCCTGTCAATAGAATCAGGACGGGTGGATATCCTTATACCGGAAAACTCTCCGCTGCTCACATACGGAGCTGCCGCAGACAGAAGCTTCAGCATATAATCTCTGGGAATAGCAGTAAAGCTGCCCCCGAAAAATGCGATCTCCGCATTTCTTGTCCTGTCCCCAAGGCTCCTTTTCGCCTCTTCGGCAGCGCTTATCACATCCGCGCTGTCCGGCTGATATGACTGACCTGTTATCTCCCTCTGATTGCAGAAGCTGCACTGGTGAGGACAGCCGTTATGGGGAACAAAGATCGCAACATTTGAATGACGTGGTTTTTTCATATCAGTAGCCCATCAGCTTGAGGGCTTCCCTTGCGGCGTGCTGCTCCGCTTCCTTTTTGCTTTTTCCGCTGCCCCTTCCGATAACATTGCTGTTCAGATGCACCTCAAAGGAAAATCTCTTGTCGTGGTCAGGACCCTCTTCTCCCACAAGAACATATTCCAGGCGTTCCTCAGGATTTCTCTGTATGATCTCCTGCAGGGTCGTCTTGTAGTCCTTGAAGGCTCTGGGGCGGGGATTTCTGATTTCCGGCTCCAC
>CAMVQZ010000054.1 GCA_947169745.1 uncultured Clostridia bacterium | reverse complement strand
GATCACAGGTACCGTGCCGAGCGATAATGCGAATCGCTCAGTGCGAGCACGCACCGCTGTTAGTGTAAAATGGTTCTGAAAAAACAGGCGCACGTTGTCAAGGAAGTGATGTGCCTGAAGTCAAAGTCTGAAGTCAAAGTAAACCAGCCGCAAGAAGCAGCCCGTAAGGGGTGCGGCGGCGGAGGGTGGGAGTATTGTCTGAGGCGGTGAGCGCCGGATGCCGCGCCACGAAAGTATATGTACACACGACCGAGCGAATGGAATGAGCGATAACGCGAATCGCTCAGTGCGAGCACGCACCTGCCTGGTTGACTATTTGTTGTAATTATGATAGAATTGCTGTGATATGTTTGTGATGATATGGAGGTTTTTATGAAACGACCATTAGTTTTGCTTTTATTTGTTGTTACACTTGTTTCCTTTGCTTCGTGTACTCCTGAAACTCCGGAGGATAGCCAGGAGTCCGGGGGAAACATATCTGCTGTTTCAGAAGCAAGCGAAAACTCAGTAAAAGAACTCTCTGATTCTGATTATCTTCTTATGAAATCATTCGGCGAACTGTGGCTTTCTGATCAGTATTATATTGATGTAAAAATGAAGGTAGAGTATGACCCGAGTAAGCTTGAAAGCGCTGCCGTTCCTGAATCAAAGACATCCTCAGGGTCAGAGTCGTCATCCGGAACGAAATCATCCTCCGGATCAGAGTCCTCAGCCGGATTGACAACAGTAAATTATGATTATATTATCGCCGTTGATAATGAAGCCAATAAAGCGGGACTGATAATGAATTCAGATAAGGGTTCAAAGTGCTCTGTAGTTAAGGATAATTATCTTTATGAAATAAACCATGCAAATAAGACATATACAAAGGAACCCTATTCTCTGAATGCCTCCGACTTCGGTCAGAATTATACGACCCGGATATGTCTTGGACTTATCAATAAATGCAGCTTCCAGAATACCGGAAACACGGTATATAATGGAAAAGACGTGATTTTCGAGAAGTATAACATAGAGAACAGCAAAACCTCCGGACAGTCTGTTGTGACATATTATTTTGAAAAAAACGGAAAACCGGTTGCAGAGGTTTATCAGACAGGAAGCGGAATGACTACATTTGAATTCCGTGTTGTCTCAAAAACAATACTTGTCAAGGATATACTTGAAGTTCCCGCAGATTATAAAGAAGTCAAGTCAGAAAACACCTCTTCAAAAAGCTGATCGTGTATTTATAAATTGTTTAAAAATTAATTGAATATTTTCTTGACATTATAATTTTCTTGTAATATAATTGCTATATGAATAATCAAACCGTTGATCAGGATTAGTAGATCAGAATGAAAGCTTCAGAGAGCTGTCGGGTGGTGTGATGACAGCAGCGTATCATCTTTTTGAATGGACCTGTAAGGGCGGCAGGAAACCTTTTGGGGGAGTAATGGCCGACGGATATCTGACCGTTATCAGCAGATAGTGTATGAATGTACACGATTGAGATGGGCGATCATATCGTCAAATTGGGTGGTACCGCAGAAGTTTCAGACTTTTGTCCCTTTGTAGGGATGAAAGTCTTTTTTATTTATTATTTTGTAAGGAGGAGAAAAAATGTTAAAACCTGATCTGTCAACAATAAAAGAAATGTCCGCACAATATAATACCATACCAGTCAGTAAATACTTCCTGGCCGATATTATTACACCAATTACTCTTCTCAGAAAGATCTCCGGCATCAGTAGCCGCTATTTTCTGCTTGAAAGTGTAGAAGGCGGAGAGAAGTGGGGAAGATATTCATTTATTGGTTTTGACCCTGTTATGAGGCTAACGTGCAAGGACAGCGTTGTAACAATCGAATCTGAAAACAATACCGAGACCCTCCGCACAAGCGATCCCCTTGATGAGGTGAGAAAGATACTGTCAGAGTATAAGGTTCCGGCTATTCCTGAAAATGCACCCTTTACAGGCGGTTTTGTAGGATATTTCGGTTATTCAATGATCGGATATGCTGAGCCTGTATTGAAGCTGAGGAGCGGAACTCAGAATGATATGGATCTGATGTTGTTTGAAAAAATAATTGCATACGATCATCTGAAGCAAACCATAAGTATCACTGTAAATATAAAAACTGATGATCCTGAAGCTAATTACTATAATGCGGAAAAGATCATAAATGATACAGCAAAGCTGTTGTTTTCCGAAAGCAGTATTCCGGAGACAGATGTTCCTGAGTTTTCAGATTTTTCTTGTAATTTTTCCAAAGAGGAATATTGCAGTGTTGTTGAAAAAACAAAGGAGTATATCAGAAACGGAGATATTTTTCAGGCTGTTATTTCAAGAAGATTTGAAGCCGATTTCAAGGGAAACCTTATAAGCGCATATCGTATGCTCCGTACAACCAACCCATCGCCATATATGGTCTATCTTAATATTGATGGTGATGAAATAATCAGTACGTCACCTGAGACCCTTGTCCGACTTCAGGACGGCAGACTATATACATTTCCGGTTGCCGGCTCAAGACCGAGAGGGAAGACTGATAAAGAGGACATCAGGCTGGAAAAAGAACTCCTCAACGACGAGAAGGAATTGTCAGAGCATAATATGCTTGTGGATCTGGGAAGGAACGACATCGGAAAGATATCGGAATTCGGAAGCGTTGAGCTTACACAGTATAAGATGATACACAGATATTCAAAAATCATGCATATATGCTCCCAGGTTGAAGGAAATATCAAAAATGATAAGGATGCCATGGATGCGGTTGAAGCCCTGCTTCCTGCGGGAACCCTTTCCGGAGCGCCAAAGATAAGAGCCTGTGAGATAATCGAGGAGTTGGAGAAATGCCCGAGAGGAGTATATGGCGGTGCTCTGGGATATGTAGATCTTTCCGGGAATCTTGATACCTGTATAGCGATAAGGATGGCAGTTAAAAAGGATAATAAGGTTTATGTTCAGGCAGGTGGAGGAATTGTTGCAGACAGTGTTCCTGAAAAGGAATATGAAGAATCCTATAATAAGGCACTGGCTGTAATGAATGCAATAAAGAAGTGTAAAAACATAGATGGAGGTGATTATGTATGCTGATGCTTATTGATAACTACGACAGCTTTTCATATAATCTGTATCAGCTTGCAGGATCAATGGTCTCTGATATAAGGGTTGTCCGCAATGACGAGATAACCGTGGACGAGATACTGGCTGCTGCGCCTTCCCATGTTATTCTTTCACCCGGCCCCGGATATCCCAAAGACGCAGGCGTTTGTATTGAAGCAGCCCTGAGACTTGGCGGAAAAATACCGCTTTTGGGAGTGTGTCTCGGTCATCAGGCAATATGTCAGGCTTATGGTGCAGAAATAGTCAGGGCAAAGGAATTGATGCATGGCAAGCAGGACAGGATACGCATTGATAACAGATGCCGTATTTTCAAAGGGCTGTCAGATGAAACGGACGCAGCAAGATACCATTCACTGATTGCCAGCCGGGAAAGTATTCCTTCCTGTCTTGAAATAATAGCAGAGGATAAAAACGGGGAGGTAATGGCTGTCAGGCATAGAGAAATGGAGATATATGGTCTGCAGTTTCATCCGGAGTCGATACTCAGTACAGACGGCGAGAGGATACTGAAAAACTTCCTTGCAATATAAAATGTTTTTCAGAGAAAAAATAATAAACAACAAATCATAACAGAAAAGGATGATAGACATGATTAAAGAAGCAATCGAAAAAATAGTAAATAAGGAAGATCTTTCATATAACGAAGCATACGAGGTAATGGATGAGATAATGAGCGGTCAGACAACTCCTACTCAGAATGCGGCATTTCTCTCTGCACTCTCAACAAAAAGCGCAAGGGCAGAGACTATAGAGGAAATCTCAGGCTGTGCAAGAGCTATGAGAGATAATGCATTAAGAGTTGATACCGGTATGGATGTATTTGAAATTGTCGGAACAGGAGGAGATAACTCCAACAGCTTCAATATATCAACCACATCTGCACTTGTTGCAGCAGCCGGAGGAATGAAAGTAGCAAAGCACGGTAACAGAGCTGCATCCTCAAAATGCGGCACAGCAGACTGCCTTGAAGCTTTGGGAGTAAATATAGTATTAAGTCCAGAAAAATGCATTGAGCTTCTTAATGAGGCGGGTATCTGCTTCTTTTTCGCTCAGAAGTATCACACATCTATGAAATATGTAGGTGCCATCAGGAAGGAATTGGGATTCAGAACAGTATTCAATATTCTTGGTCCTCTGACGAATCCTTCAACTCCGTCTATGCAGCTTCTTGGAGTATACGATGAATATCTTGTAATGCCGCTTGCACAGGTTCTTATAAAGATGGGAGTAAAAAGAGGAATGGTAGTGTTTGGCCAGGATAAGCTCGATGAAATATCTCTCAGCTCTCCCACAACAATATGTGAGATCAAGGACGGATGGTACAGAAATTACGTCATCAGACCCGAGGACTTCGGGATGGAAACCTGTAAAAAAGAAGATCTCGTGGGTGGTTCTCCGGAGGAAAACGCTCAGATCACGCTTGATATCTTAAACGGAAAGACCGGTCCGAAGCGCAATGCAGTGCTTCTTAATGCAGGCGCATCCCTCTATATAGGAGGAAAAGCTCCTACCTTTAAGGATGGTATCAGGCTTGCAGGGGAGCTGATAGATTCAGGAAAAGCCCTTGAAGTGCTCGAAAAATTCAAGACCATCAGCAATCGTACGGAGTGATATTATGAATATTCTGAATGAACTTGCTTCTCTTGCGTCGAAGAGATGCGAGGAAATGAAAAGCAGAAAGTCTCTTGATGAACTCAGGTCAGAAGCTCTTTCTCTTCCAGAAAGAGGCTTTGAATTTGAGAAAAAGCTCAGAGGTTCGGATATAAGCTTTATCTGTGAAGTCAAAAAAGCATCTCCGTCCAAGGGAGAGATCAGTACCGATTTTCCTTATCTTGAAATAGCCAGGGAATATCAGAGTGCGGGAGCGGATTGTATTTCTGTCCTGACTGAGCCGTTTTATTTCAAGGGCAGTAATAATTATCTGAAAGAAATAAGCAGTACGGTTTCTGTTCCGGTGATACGCAAGGATTTTACCGTAGATGAATATATGATCTACGAAGCAGCAACCTTAGGCGCTTCGGCAGTACTTCTGATATGCGCTCTTCTCGATACTGATGTAATAAAAAGATATATCGGTATCTGTGACAAGCTGGGACTATCCGCTCTCGTTGAAGCGCATAATGAAAAGGAAATACGCTCAGCCCTTGATGCCGGCGCAAGAGTGATCGGTGTCAATAACAGGGATCTGAGAGATTTTACAGTTGATATCAATAATTCAGTAAGGCTCAGAGGCCTTGTTCCCAGTGATATATTTTTTGTAGCGGAGAGCGGTATCAAAACAAGTGATGATATAGATCTTCTTCGGAATGCCGGAGTAAATGCGGTGCTTATCGGAGAAACTCTTATGCGATCCGGCGACAAGAAAAATATGATCCGCGATCTGAGAGGATACTGATATGCCAAAGATCAAAATATGCGGTCTTAAACGACCTGAGGATATAATTTCAGTAAATGATGCCCGTCCTGATTATGTAGGATTTGTTTTTGCTCCCGGCAGAAAGAGAACAGTAAGTCTTGATAAAGGTAAAAGCCTGAGATCGGGGCTTTCGGATGAGATAAAAGCTGTCGGTGTATTTATGGGAAACGGTTTTGACGAGATTATCACAGCGGCAGAAAGGGGAATAATTGATCTCATCCAGCTTCACGAATACGCACCGGAATTTGTATCCGAACTGAAGAAAAAAGTTTCTATACCCATAATAAGCGCGGTCAGCGTCAGAAATACTATTGATATCATTAATGCAGATAATATGATGCCTGCGGATTATTTGCTTCTGGATAATTTCAAACCCGGTATTACAGGTGGAACAGGAGAGTCCTTCAACTGGGAAATGATACCCGCATTGTCAAAACCGTTTTTCCTTGCCGGCGGTATCAATGCTGATAATATACGTTCTTCAATGAAATATGGAGCATATTGTATAGATATAAGCAGCGGAGCAGAGACTAACGGATATAAGGATGAAAAAAAGATAAAAGAATTAGTAAGAATAATAAGGAGTGAGTGATTATGTCAAAAGGAAGATATGGTATTCACGGAGGTCAGTATATACCTGAAACACTGATGAATGCCGTTAACGATCTTGAAAGTGCCTATGAGCACTATAAAAATGACCCTCAGTTCTGCCGGGAGCTTGAGGATCTATACAGAGAATATGCAGGAAGACCGTCGCTTCTTTACTATGCGGAAAAAATGACAAAGGATCTCGGCGGAGCAAAGATATATCTGAAGAGGGAGGATCTGAATCACACAGGCTCTCATAAGGTCAATAATGCTCTTGGTCAGGCACTCCTGGCAAAGAAGATGGGGAAAACAAGACTTATAGCTGAGACAGGCGCCGGTCAGCACGGAGTAGCTACAGCTACAGTTGCCGCTCTTATGGGTATGGAATGTGAAATCTTCATGGGTAAGCTTGATACAGAAAGACAGGCTCTTAATGTATACCGGATGGAGCTTTTAGGAGCTAAGGTACACCCGGTCACAAGCGGTACAATGACATTAAAGGATGCTGTAAACGAAACCTTCCGTGAGTGGGTTTCAAGGATAGATGACACTCATTACGTACTTGGTTCAGTAATGGGACCACATCCGTTTCCGATGATGGTAAGGGATTTTCAGGCTGTAATAAGCAAGGAGATCAAGAGCCAGATTCTGGAGAAAGAGGGAAGGCTTCCCGATGCAGTTATTGCCTGCGTAGGAGGAGGTAGTAACGCAATCGGAGCATTCTATAACTTCATCAATGATGAAAGTGTGCGTCTCATTGGATGCGAAGCCGCCGGTCTCGGAGTTGACAGACCGGAAAATGCCGCAACTATGACTAACGGCAGACTTGGTATTTTCCATGGTATGAAGTCATATTTCTGTCAGGATGATTTCGGACAGATTGCTCCGGTGTATTCAATTTCTGCCGGACTTGATTATCCCGGTATAGGCCCCGAGCACGCCAATCTCAAGGATACCGGAAGAGCCGAATATGTTCCCATAACAGATGAAGAAGCGGTCTGTGCCTTTGAATATCTTTCAAGAACAGAGGGCATAATTCCGGCAATAGAAAGCTCCCACGCAGTTGCATATGCTCTCAAGCTTGCTCCTCAGATGGGAAAGGATCAGATTATTGTTATCAATATATCAGGCAGAGGCGATAAGGACGTGGCTGCCATTGCAAGATACAGGGGGGTAGATATCCATGACTAAGATCAGACATGCATTTGAAAATAAAAAAGCATTCATAGCTTTTATTACAGCCGGAGACCCGGATCTTGAAACAACAGAAAAGCTCATTTATGAGATGGCTGATAAAGGGGTGGATCTTTTAGAGATAGGAATACCATTTTCCGATCCTATTGCTGAAGGCCCGGTCATTCAGGAGGCTGATCTCAGAGCGCTGAACAGCGGCACCACTACTGATAAAATATTTGAGATGATAGAAAGAATACGCAGTGATATCAGTATCCCTCTTGTTTTTCTTACATACTGTAATTCTGTTTTCGCATACGGTACAGAGAAGTTTACTGCAAGGTGCGAACAAATCGGCATCGACGGACTGATAATACCGGATCTCCCGTATGAGGAAATGGAAGAGGTTTCTCCTTTCTGTGAGAAACACGGAATTGATCTCATCGAGCTTGTTGCGCCGACCTCTCAGGAAAGAGTATACAAGATTGCAAAGGCGTCAAGGGGTTTTCTTTATATTGTTTCATCCCTGGGAGTGACCGGTGTCAGAGAAAGCATAAACACCGATCTCAGTAAAATAGTAGAAGCGTCCAGATCTGTTTCGGACATACCCTGCGCAGTAGGATTTGGTATCTCGACTCCTGAACAGGCAGAGGAAATATGCAGATATGCAGACGGCGTCATAATCGGAAGTGCAATTGTAAGAATAATCGCTGAATACGGAAGAGATTCCGTTATCCCTGTGGGAGAATATGTAAGAAAAATTGCAGAGGTCTGCCATAAATAAAAAAACACAAGCATGAAAGCGCGGTTCAAGGCTTTCATGCTTGTTTTATTATTGTTCGTCTGAATTGTATTCTACTACTTCCTCAGATACTTCGCCCGTATCATCTATTGCCGTGTTTTCCGCAACATCCTCAACTGCATCCTCAGGTTCATCTGTACTTCTTTCTTCGCTGTCACTGCTGCTTTCCGCTGGTTCATATTTTCTCGATGAGTCAACAACAGCCTTAAGCTCATCGTTTCTGTCTTTTGTAGCGGAAGCCATAGCATTGTTTATGATAATAACATCAGTGATTCCGTTTTTATCCAGATAATCCTTAAGATTAAACTCAATGGATCTGAAGTCTATCAGATGAGCCTCACTGTATGTATATGCAATAAACGGGGAGAAAGCATTTCCGTAGGACTCCTTCAGAACGGCGATTTTCTTTCCGTTACCCTTTTCATTTTTCGTTACCAGCAAAGGCTCGTCTCCGCCAAGGAATACGCCATAAGCGTTTCTGCCCTCTGCATAGTAGTGGATAAGGAGATGGTCAGACGGATTGTTTCCGGTTTTGTCGTATTTTGTGCAGTCTACAAAATTCTTGGGAGAATAGTATTCTACATAGTCGGGAGTGAAATCGTTTCTTCCGGTAAATTCTGTAAAGGATCCCACATATCCCTCTATTTTATCTTTGTCAAGATCTTTTAGTTTGACTGGCTCCACACCGGCTTTTTTAGCAAATTCTTGATAGGCGTAATAAGCTCCCAGCACAGTCCAGTGGTGGTCAGAATGAAAATAAAGATACTCATTCCTGTGCGAGAGGATACTATTATATGCATTTACGCCGATAACCTTTTCGGAATATGAATCAACAATATTATTGAGATAATCCTTCTGAGAGGAATACTTATCAGCAAACTTATCCGGAAGATCCACACCTATATGTGTGGGAACAATCACATTGTAAACATTGATTTTGTCTCCCAATGATTTTTTCACATAAGAAACAGTATCGGCATATTTTTTTGCTTCTGTTTTTCCGCCATAGAAGGGCTCGTAAGCTGTACCGTTGTAGATAAGTATGTCATTCACAATTTCTCCCGAGCTTTCAGGAGTAGGGTCTTTTATCTCCGGAAAGGAAGGTTCTTTTTCCTTGCTTGCTTCTGATTTTTCTGATACTTTATCACTTAAAGATGACACATTGCTTTCGGATGCCGTATTATTCTGAGCTCCGTTACAGCTGCAAAACGTTCCTGCACAAAGTGCTGCCAGAATCATTATCGTGATAATACTCCGGGAACCTCTCCTTGACATATGAAAACCTCCTGTCACTATTCAACTGTCAGTCCTTTTCCAGCTTTTTAAGTTTTTCTATTTCAGACCGATCAAGCTTTATCTGAGCATCTTTAATAACCTTCACCTGTGACACATCATAGGTATGAGCAGCGGCGTTAGGAGATTTGTGAAGTGAAACTGTAAGTGTTCCGGTTATCAGGTTCAGATCTACCACATTACCCTTTCCGTCAGGTGTATCAACGATTGCACCGATTTTAGGAGTTGTTTTCAAAAGACTTGAATAAACATCCTGCTCGTATTTTAAACAACACATAAGTCTGCCGCAGGTTCCGGAGATTTTTACAGGGTTGAGAGACATTCCCTGTTCCTTTGCCATTTTAATAGAAACAGGCTGAAAATCTCCCAGGAAGGTCTTACAGCAAAAGGGTCTGCCGCAGATTCCCAGTCCGCCCAGCATTTTTGCCTCATCTCTGACTCCTATCTGTCTTAATTCAATTCTTGTCCGGAAAACATATGCGAGATCCTTGACAAGCTCTCTGAAATCGACTCTTCCGTCAGCGGTAAAATAAAACAGTATCTTATTGTTGTCAAAAGTATATTCCACATTAACCAGTTTCATCTGGATATTATGCTGCTTGATTTTTTGTTCGCAGATTTCAAAAGCCTTTTTTTCCTTCTTGTGGTTTTCCGCAAGAGTTTTCATATCTGCCTCTGTAGCTTTTCTGATAAGCTTTTTAAGCGGGGAGGTGACCTTATCGTCGCTTAACTCACGATTCGCCATAAAGACCTTGCCGCATTCAATGCCTCTGCTTGTTTCAACTATGACATAATCACCAACATTCAGTTCTTCACCATTAGGATCGAAATAATACATTTTTCCGACCTCTTTGAATTTAACACCTATAACACAAGTCATTTTATTCCTCCGTATAATTAATTATTTCTCAGCACAGAACTCAGCCACGTTCCGAAAAAATTCATATTTACATTTGTTTTGAGAATCTGAGAAGCTCTCTCCGTCTTTTCAGCAAGAACATAAATACGCTTCAGTGACAATCTTTTTACTATTTCAGCTACAATACCTGTTCCTGTTTCATTGCAGACTACGGCCTTCAGACATTCTGATATTATCTCAAGCATACAGTCGATCACTTTTGATGCAAGAACACGATTTGAAGAAAGCTTGTTTGTAAGCAGCAATAAATCATATTCATTACCTTTGATGAGAGATTTTAATATTTCTTCTGCAAGCTGATTTGCCTCCTGGCCTCCGCTTTCAAGAAGGGTTATGGTCTGACCGATATTTCCATCGCATATCCTTGCGTAATTTATTATTTCTTCAGGACTTTTATCAGGGAACCTCTCTGAAAGGAATTTGCAGGTAAGCTCTGCATCGGGAGGATACAGGGTATATATTCTCGACCGTGATCTCACAGTCTCCAGAAACATATTTGCAGATGTTATTGTCATAATAAATGCTACATTAGCAGGAGGCTCCTCCAGAACTTTCAGAAAGGCATTCTGAGCAGGCTGCATCATCCTGTCACAGTCAAGAAGAAGATAGACCTTGGTTTTCGCTTCATTCGGCATGATATGTGCATCTGATCTTATTCTTCTAATAGCATCAACAGACAATTCTGAAAGATTGTTTCCATCAGCAACAAAAATATCAGGATGAGAATTATGCTCCGCTTTAATACATCCGCTGCATTTTCCGCAAGGTGCGTCATTATCTGAGAGACATACATAATAATCCGAGAT
Organism: uncultured Clostridia bacterium; assembly: GCA_947169745.1. GTDB lineage: Bacteria > Bacillota > Clostridia > Oscillospirales > Acutalibacteraceae > UBA1213. The sequence continues at coordinate 4,381 of CAMVQZ010000054.1, read as the reverse complement.
TATTCTTGCAAGTGTCTTTTTCCCTGTTCCGGGAGCACCATCAATTATGACAGCATGGGGGAGAGTACCATTTTTGAATGCTTCTGAAATATCATTTATTAAATTGTCATTCCCAACAAATTCATCCAGCCGCATATTACCCAGTTATCCTTTCAAATCAAATCTACACCCCTATATTATATACCATCTTTCTCCCATTATCAACCCCAGCCTTCCAGCACGGCGTCGACGCTGGACCCGTGTTCGCGGTGCGTGCTCGCACTGAGCAATTCGCTTTATCGCTCGTTTACACTCGCTCTGTCGTGCGTACTTATACTCTCGTCGCGCGGCATCCGGCGCTCACTGCCACAGACAATACTCCCACCCCTCGCCGCTGCACCCCTTACGGGCTGCTTCTTGCGGCTGGTTTATTCCGAAATCAGCAAACATTTTTCCCAGGTGGTTAGTGCCTTGTTTAATAAACAAATTAATCTGAAGCCGTTAAATACTGTCTTTTCGCATATGCTTACATAAATTGATGGCAGCTTTATTTCGACAACCACAATTTGCCGGGGGCTTTTATTTTTTTTCGTGTTCTGACAGCCGTTTCAGATCTTTATATTTTATCCTTCCGGACAAAATAACAAGGGCAAACAGATTTGGTATTGCCATAAGACCATTCAGTGTATCTGATATTTCCCATACTAAAGAAAAACCCATATTACATCCTACAAACGCAAATGCTATATATATAATTCTGTATTTCATTGTGTATCGGTCATCTCCAAACAGATACTCCAGACTCTTTTCTCCGAAATAACACCAGGAAATCAATGTTGCAAAAGCAAATAAAGCAACACAGGCGGATATTATCATTTTGCCCGACCCGCCGAATACACATTGAAAGGGAAGAATACTCAGCTGCATTCCATTATTATCTCCCGGTTCTGTCTGAGTTGTCAGAATACATAATGACATAAGAGTACAGAGAATAATTGTATCAATAAACACCTGAAACATTCCCCACAGCCCCTCTGAAACGGGAGAATCAGAATCGGCTGCTGCATGGATAACAGGAGAGCTTCCCAGACCTGCTTCGTTTGAAAAAACTCCTCTTGAAATACCATATTTTATTGCTTTCCCTATCCCATATCCTGTAAAACCGCCTGCTGCTGATTTAAGATCAAATGCATCTGTAATTATCATAGAAAAAGCGTGTGGAATATTTTTATAATTAACTGCAAGAATTATCACAGAGGATGTCAAATAAATGATTGCCATTACCGGCACAAGTTTTTCGCTGATTGCTGAGATCCTGTTTATACCTCCGATTATAATAAAACCTGCAATCAGGCTGAGTAATATGCCTGTAGCTGCAGGAGGTATGAAAAAACCCTCTTCAAGTGCAGCGGAAACAGAGTTTGCCTGGGTCATATTTCCCATACCAATAGAAGATGCTATACAGCATACACAAAAAAATACTGCTGCAAACTTACAACCCACTCCTTTTTCAAGATAATACATAGGACCGCCGACAAATCTTCCGTTCTTTTTTTCGCGGAAAAGCACGCCGAGATAAATTTCGGCATATATTGTTGCCATTCCAAGCAAGGCAGCTACCCACATCCAGAAAACTGCACCTGCACCTCCCAGTGTCAGAGCACTTGCTACGCCTGCAATATTACCCGTACCGATAGTTCCGGCGAGTGAAGTAGTCATTGCTTTATAGGGTGTAAGCCTGTCACTTTTATCCTTATTATCTGACCTGAAAATTGAATTGAATGTCTGATCCCACCATTTTCCGAATGATAATATCTGATAGAATCTTATTTTGATGCTATAAAAAATACCGATCCCAAAGTATACCGCGATCATAACCGGACCCCAGACTATCCCGTTGATAAAATGATTTATTGAGCTGATATAATCCATTTTCTCACCATCCGATATAATATATAGCGGAATGTCAGTCTCTATGATAATATCGCAGTACGGGGAAATACCAGGTTTTTTTTGTAACTCATTTATACTATCAGTTTGTGACAATTAATACGGATAACACAAAGCAGGCGCTTGCCGCCGAGGTGTGGAATACCGTAAGTCAGAATAAAATAGTCGCGAATAGCAGCCTGTGAGGGCTGCGGCGGCGGAGGGTGGGAGTATTGTCTGAGGTAATGTGCGCCGGATGCCGCGTGACGATAGTATATGTACGCACGACATAGCGAATGGAATGAGCGATAGCGCGAACACGGGTGCAGCGTCACGCTGCTGTGTGACGATAGTATATGTACGCACGACAGAGCGAGAGTAAGCGAGCAATAATGTGAACACGGGTCCAGCGTTGACGCTGGTCGCGGGTAATTTTTCTTGATTTTTTGAGTAATATTTGGTATTATTAGTTAAAGGTATTTTATTAAATTATGTGGGAGGTTATTGCTTTGAAATTAACTAAAAATCTGAAAGACACGACACTTGTAGTAAATGTTCAGGGGAGACTGGACACATCAACTGCTCCGGAGCTTCAGGAGTTTATAGGCAGTTCCATTGAGGGAGTAACAGAGCTTATACTTGATTTTTCCGGTCTGGAGTATATTTCTTCTGCCGGGCTCAGAGTTCTTCTTGCAACAGAAAAAGAAATGAAATCAAAGGGCAGAATGGTAGTCAGAAATTTATCTGAAGAAGTTGCAGAGGTTTTTGAAATCACTGGGTTCTCCGACATTCTGACAATTGAGTGAGGTGTGAAATGCCAGTAAAGGAAATATATGTCAGTAATGACGGTATCGGGCGGGAAGAAGTGCTTGATTATGTAGGAGAATATGCATATCAGAAAGGTCTCAGCTATAAAGAGAGGATACATATCAGACTTCTTGCTGAAGAAATGCTTGGTATGGTAAAAGAAATCGCAGGGAAGTTTTGTGCTTTCTTTCATATCGAGGAGGAAGAAAATAAATATAAGCTTTGCCTGGAGGCAAGGACTGATATGGATCCTGCAAAAAGAGATTTGCTGATAGATGTATCCTCAAGCGGGAAAAATGCCGCTGCAAAGGGCGTTATGAGTAAGCTCAAGGAGATATTTTCTGTTATGGTTATGAGCGTCAGAGACAAGCGCAATTATTCTTGTAACAATGTATTTATGTATGGCTCAGGCAGTTTTGAAACATTTGGAAGCAATAACGTCTGGTCTCTTTCGAGATACAGATCTCAGATTGCCGAAAAAAAGTCGGAGTCAGAAGAGGTCGATAATGATTGGGATGAGCTTGAGAGATCAATTATTGCAAATCTCGCCGATGACGTTACCGTCGGAATAAAGGACGACAATGTTTATATGGTGATTACAAAAGAAATCAAATAAAATCCCCCGGGTCTGTTGTGAAACAGTTCCCGGGGTTTTGTCATATTCTGACAAGATTTTTTATATTGATTTTATCCATGGTCTTAAGTATTACGGGTATAAGGATTATTTGAATAGTAATCATAATCAGTATCTGAGGTATTCTGACCACTAGAAGAGTCTGATAATTCGCTCCATAGAGAAAGAACAGCCACAAAGGGGTCAGAAATGTGCTGAATATAAGCTGATTAATTCCCACAGCAGCGATAATCCTGATCATATTCCATTTTTTGTAGAGAAACAGTCCCAAAACGATTCCCACCATTACTTCTGTCATAGTTATCGGCGGATAGATCATACCGTGGGGATTAACTATACATCCGATAATATCGGCAAGCCCTGCAACAATACCTGCACCTGCCGGACCGTAAAGCCTGGCGGCAATTACAACAGGAATAAACGTGAGTGTGATTTTGATGCTGTCATTAGGTCTGATAGTAAGAAACATTGCGATTACAATGCACATTGCAGTCAGGATTCCAAGCACAGCGACACTAATCGTGGAACCTTTGATGTTGATTTTTGATCTGTTGTTTTCTTGTTTGTTCATAAAAAACCTCCTTATCATAAACAGACTCGCTGTCGATAATAAGGAGAAAATCAACCTATTAATTAACGCAGCGGGATGCAATATATGTACCGCAAGAAATCTTTTCGTTCGTATGACAACTCCCCGTTCACACGACACTTAACGCACATATATTTACTCTGTCACTAATACTATATACCTTTTTTATCTATTTGTCAATGATACGCAAATGATTCGTTAGTGTAAAATAATTCTGGGAGAAAGCAGGCGTTCGCTGTCAGAAGATTGAAAAGCCAGAAGTTAAAGTAAACCAGCCGCATATAGCAGCCTGTGAGGGCTGCGGCGGCGAGGGGTGGGAGTAATGTCCGGGGCACTGTGCGCCGGATGCCGCGCGACAAAAGTATATGTACGCACGACAGAGCGAGTATAAACGAGCGATAACGCGAACACGGGTGCAGCGTCACGCTGCTAAAATAATTCTG
>CAMVQZ010000053.1 GCA_947169745.1 uncultured Clostridia bacterium | reverse complement strand
TGCAGAGACTAACGGATAAAGTAAACAAGCCATACAACCATTATTAATTATTCAGTATTCATTTAAGGCAACACCGCACAAAGACCGCCTGACGGCTTTGCACGCCATCTTTCGGCAAATTTTCCGTCATTTTCGCCAAAATCTCCTTGAAATACGTCAGTATTCCTGCGTCGATTTTGTCAATCTGACAAAAAATTATGCTCGAAATCTGACGCGCAATTTCTGTGCGGTGTTGCCTTAAATCACAAACAGTATTAAAATTATACACTTAGAAATATAAAGTACAGCTGCTGCCGGGAATACGGATGATATTTGGGTGATAATGCCTTTATTCCCCTGAATTACGCTGTTCTTTAGTAAAATTCAACTATTGCATTTTTCACGGGATTGGTATAAGATTTAAAGAGTAGACAAAGGGAAGCCTGATATCAGGCAAAGAAAAAATAATACTAATATTCAGTGACAGCCTTGCAGCCCGTTAGTGCTGCGCCGGCGGCCTGCCGGAGAAATGGAGGGAGAATAATGTATAAAAAGAGGAAGCTTATAATAAGAATCACAGCGATCGTGCTTTGTGCACTTATGGTTATCAGTGCCTTTTCGATCCTTTTTGCTACTATCAATTTTTAAGAAAAGAGTAGATAAGAATGAATTTATTATCTCTGATCAATGAAAAAACACCAGGCTTTTCAAAGGGTCAGAAGCTTATTGCGAGGTTCATTACCGAGCATTATGACAAGGCGGCATTTATGACAGCCTCAAAGCTGGGAACAACTGTGGGTGTCAGCGAGTCAACTGTTGTCCGGTTTGCAACAGAACTGGGATATGACGGTTATCCCAAGATGCAGAAGGCAATGCAGGAAATGATAAGGGACAAGCTCACCTCTGTGCAGCGTATTGAGGTAACCAGGAACCGTTTCGGCGGAGGTGATGTCCTTTCAAATGTTTTGAGTCAGGATATAGAAAAGATACGCCGCACAATCGAGGAGACCTCAAAGGAGGATTTCCAGAATTCGGTCAGAGCTATATCCAGAGCAAAGACGATTTACATATTTGCTGTCAGGAGCTCTGCGGCTCTTGCTTCATTTCTCGGATATTATTATTCCCTGATATTCGATAATGTCAAGGTAATCAGTAACTACGGAGAAAGCGAGGTCTATGAAAAGCTTTTCAGGATCTCTGAGGAGGATGTCATAATCGGAATCAGCTTTCCCAGATATTCAAATGCAGCGATAAAGGCAATGAATTTTGCCCACAGAAGAGGTGCGAAGGTTATTGCTCTCACAGACAGTATGATGAGCCCTCTGTGCGGACTTTCAGATTATGTGCTTATTGCGAAGAGTGATATGGCGTCTGTAGTGGATTCTCTTGTTGCGCCCCTGAGTATGATAAATGCCCTTATTGTTGCCACAATAATAGAGCTTGACGGCAAGGCAGAGGAAACATTTTCACGCCTTGAATCAATCTGGGAAGAATATGATGTTTACAGAAGCAAAAGCGAGGGTGAGGAAGCTTGAAAAAAGCGGATACCGTAATTATAGGCGGCGGTGCAGCAGGTCTTATGGCGGGAATTTTTTCGGCAAGAGGCGGCAATGATACCATCGTTGTAGAAAAAAACAAGCGTCCGGGGAGAAAACTGTATATCACAGGCAAGGGAAGATGCAATATTACAAACAACTGCGATATTTCAGGTGTTATAGCAAATACTCCCACAGGGGGAAGGTTTCTGTATTCTGCCCTTAATAATTTTTCTCCCTCGGATACAATAGCATTTTTTGAAGAAAACGGGCTGCCTTTGAAAACAGAGAGGGGCAAGCGCGTTTTTCCTGTTTCTGATAAAGCTTCAGACGTGGTGGATACCCTGGTCTCCCTCTGCGAAAGCTCAGGATGCACCATACTGCAGGAGGAAGTAAAGGGTATAAACACTCTGGACGGCAGAATCTCCGGAGTAAAGCTGTCCGACGGCTCCGGGATAGAATGCCGCCGTGTAGTGATCGCCACCGGAGGAAAGTCCTATCCTCTTACCGGCTCTACCGGTGACGGTTACGCCTTTGCAAGAGAACTGGGTCATACAGTAACTCCGCTTGTTCCATCATTGGTACCGGTGGAGACTGTGGAGCATTTCGGCTATGATGCGGATGGTCTTTTGCTGAAAAACGTAGGCGTTGTTGTTACAGATACCAGTAAGGGCAGGAAGATATATACCGAGCAGGGAGAAGTGGAGCTGAAAAGATGGGGGCTCTCCGGAGCTGTAATAAGAAGCGCCTCAGCTCATATGAGACCAATGGAAAAAGGCAGATACAGAGTGGATATCGACCTGAAGCCTGCCCTGTCAGAGCAGAAGCTGGATCAGAGACTTCTCAGAGAAATTACAGCAGCAAATAAGGCTCCTTTCAGGGAAGTTCTCAGAACCCTGATGCCTTCAGCACTGATAGAGGACTTTATCAGGCTTTCCACTGTTTCTGGGGATAAGAAATGCTGCGAGGTCACAAAAAAGGAGAGAAGCGCTGTACTGGCACTTCTGAAATGTATATCAAGGACTGTAAGCTCCCTGAGACCAATAGAGGAAGCAATAGTAACCTCAGGCGGCGTTAGCATAAAGGAGATAGATCCGAAAACGATGCAGTCGAAGCTTGTCGGAGGCTTGTATTTTGCCGGAGAGGTTATTGATTACGACTGCTATACCGGCGGCTTTAATCTTCAGGCAGCCTTTTCCACAGGGGTGCTTGCAGCTATTTCGTAAATAAGGAGAGTATAATGGGATTTCAGGATGACTGGGTAATGCGCCAGATAGAAATGATGACACACTTCATAGCAAGTGTTGTATTCGGTAAAAAAGAGGGCGGTATCACATATGAACCAGGCTGTAGTGAAACATACAGCGGTGAGCCGAGCCTTACAGATAAGCTTTACTATCAGCTTTCCCGTATGATAGAAGAGGGAAAAATCTGCGAAGCAGAGGACGTTCTTTTTGAGAATATCCAGTTCGGTGATGATTATATCCGTCTTGCGTCTGACTTCTATCAGAAGCTGAATAAGCTTTCCGACAAGGAGCTGGAGAAGGCAGACTTTTCCAGGGAAGAGGTCTGCGACGGATATATTGAGATTATGGCTCTTCTGGGCGTTCCGATAGATGTTTTTGCCCGGCCTGATACAAATGAAAACTTATGATACTGCCGCATTGCAGACTGTGGGTCTGTGGTGCGGTAAATTTAGTCAGGCGGTTTTTTCGTGTATGGTTCGTTCTGATGTACCGACAGTATGTGCAATACGAGCACGCACCGCAGTGTATAATTTTTGTTGGCAAAAAAATTATACTATCAGTCTGTGACCTGTGACAATTAATCCAGATAACATACAGCAGGCGCTAATTTCCGAGAGAGTGAAATGATGTAAGTCAGAATAAACCAGCCGCGTATAGCAGCCTGTGAGGGCTGCGGCGGCGAGGAGTGGGAGTATTTTCTGGGAGCAGTGCGCGTCGGATGCCGCGGCACGGTAGTTTATGTACGCACGACAGAGCGAGTATAAACGAGCGATAACGCGAATTGCTCAGTGCGAGCACGCACCGCAGTGTATAATTTTTGTTGGCAAAAAAATTATACTATCAGTCTGTGACCTGTGACAATTAATCCAGATAACATACAGCAGGCGCTAATTTCCGAGAGAGTGAAATGATGTAAGTCAGAATAAACCAGCCGCGTATAGCAGCCTGTGAGGGCTGCGGCGGCGAGGAGTGGGAGTATTTTCTGGGAGCAGTGCGCGTCGGATGCCGCGGCACGGTAGTTTATGTACGCACGACAGAGCGAGTATAAACGAGCGATAACGCGAATTGCTCAGTGCGAGCACGCACCGGCACGCATAGGGAAAAAATATATAAAAATGATTGAATAAAATCTCAAAATATTATATAATATAATTAGTTATACAATATATTGAAAAAAAGAGGAGGAAAAATTATGAGTTCTTTTGCAAAAAGACTTCTCGGTCGTGCAGCGGCAGTTACTCTGAGCGCCCTGATGATATCCTCGGCTTTGCCTGTGCAGGCAATGGCGGCAGGTGTTTCGGATCCGGATAAGGTAAGCTTCTATGAATCCGTTACCGGTCAGTATCCTGAGGCTATGGCTGCCCTCAGACAAGGACTTCTTAACTGCAGCTCAACCATAAGCTTAGAAAACTGTCTCGTGAAAGACAATGATTTGAGGAGCGTATTCTCTGCGGTGCTGGCAAAGACCCCGGAGCTGTTTTATGTGGATAAGCAATATAGTTATTATCAGAAAACCGTAGGCGGAGTGACTTATGTCAGTAAGGTCGTGCCCGAATATACCATCACAGACAGAACACAGATAAATACAATGCTCCAGGCCTTTTACGATGAAGCTGATTTTTATCTGAATCAGGTCAGCGGAGATCTGACAAAATGCGATGATGATTTTTCAAAGGCTGCTCTTCTCCACGATGAGATAGTCCTGGATGCGCACTATGAGACCCAGAATACCTCAAGCTACACCTTTATGGTAAATAAATACGGACTGTGCGAGAGCTATTCCAGAGTATATGCATACCTGCTGGGTCAGGTGGGTATCAGCAGTGAAATAGTTGACAGCGACGGCATCAAGCACGAATGGATGAAGGCGTGTATAGACGGTTCATATTATAATGTGGATGTCACCTGGGATGATCCGGTAAATGATGCCCCAGGTCTTGTAAGGCATAATCATTTCCTCCTCAGCGATTCCCACCGGACCGCAGATATAGACGATTATATCTCCAGATACGGATATTACGAGTCCGACTATGCTCCGGATTATTACTATACCAATTTCCCCTCCGGCACAGAATACGATAATCATAAATTCCATGATTATAATTCCAAGATGATAAAGCTTGCCTGCAAGAAGGAAGTATATGCCATTGATTTCGATAATTATAAGCTGGTCAGATATAATTATTCCACAGATACAGCCACTACTCTCTATACCATAAATGACAGGTGGTATGTCTCCGGTGGAGGGGGATATTACACCGGCGCATATTCAGGTCTTGAGGAATATAACGGTCTGCTTTATTTCAATACCCAGAGCGCAGTCTACTCCTTTGACCCTGCTACCGGCCAGACCCAGAAGATAGGCAATAATCCCGGCAGCTCCGGGAAGACCCTTTATGGTCTTAGGCTCAGAGGAAGAGAGCTTTATGGGGTTGTCACAACAGATCCGAATACAACAGGTACAGAGATACTCATAACCGTATTCCCGGAAGCCCACACTCATACCTACGGCGCTCCTGCCTGGAATTGGAGTAATGATCACAGCACAGCCACTGCTGTATTCACCTGTACCGCAGGGGACAGTACTGTATCCGAAGTAGCTGAGGTTTCTACAGAGACAACTCCGGCAACCTGTACGGAAGCAGGAAGCAAAAAATATACCGCTACCGTACAATTCGGAGGGAAAACCTATACCAATAAATATACGGAGCAGATAGCTGCCTCCGGTCACCAGAGCATACACTACGCTGCAGCGGAAGCTACAGAAAAAAGGGCGGGAAATATCGAATACTGGTATTGCCCGGTCTGCGGAAAATATTTCTCTGACTCCGGAATGAAAAATGAGATAACAAAGGAACAGACAGTCATCCCGAAGCTTCTTGCAAATAAATCCACCGTTTCAGCATCAGAGATCAATGTAAATGAAAGCATCACAATTACAGGTGCAGCTACTGGCGGAACCGGTCCTTATACGTTTGCATATTATTATAAGCTCGCTTCAAAGAATACGTGGACGGCTATCAGTAACGGTTATGTCAGCAATACCTCTGTCAATAAGACCTTTACAGCCGGCGGCGCTTATAATGTCAAGGTAATTGTAAAGGACAGCAGCGGAAAGACAGTCCAGAATAAGATTGATCTGACTGTAACAGATCTTTCACTGAAAAATAATTCCTACCTCAGCTCAGAAAGCGTCCTCAAGGGAAAAACAGTGACAATAACAGGAGATGCTTCCGGCGGAAAAGGACCCTATAAATTTTCATATTATTACAGAAGAGCCAGCAAGAATACATGGAGACTTCTCAGCGACGGATATACAGACGCAGAATCTGTAGAGCTGACCCTGGGCAGCCCGGATGATTATGTAGTCCGTGTAATAGTCAAGGACAGCGCCGGCACCGCAAAATCCAGATACCTCTATTTCACAGTGAGAGAGCCTTCGCTTTTCGAGGCAGGTATAAGCGTTTCCCCTGAGAACCTGGGGACAGGAGGATACGTTACTATAACCGGTATTGCAAACGGCGGTTCCGAAGAATATGACTATGTATTTTATTACAAGCCTTCCCGGAAAAGCTCATGGACAAAGCTGGGAACAGGCACAGGAGCATCGGCGTCCGTTACCAGGACAATAACAGTTGCCGGAGACTATGATGCAAGAGTGATAGTCAGTGATGGCAGCGGATATAAATATGATCTGAAGGATACCTTCACAGTAACAGAAGCAACAGATCTGGTAAATGAATCATCTATCAGCGCAGATAATGTCAGCCCCGGTACAGCTGTCAGAATATACGGAGATGCTTCCGGTGGCACAGGTATCTACAGCTATACATTTTTCTATAAGAGAGCAGAGAAAAACAGCTATAATACTCTGTCTCCTTCGGGAAGCTCAGATACCGGCGCAGTGCTGAGGCTTAATTCTGCAGGGACATATGATATCCGTGTTATTGCAAAGGACAATACAGGACGTACAGCAGCCAAAGAATTTGAGTTGACAGTTAAATAATTAATTCACCTCCGGCAACCGTCGGAGGTGTTTTTCTCTTGTTAATGCATATAATATTATTACCGGGAAACCGGAAAAAAAGGCAGGGGGATCATTATGACAGGATTTTTAGCAGGCTTGTTCATCGGGGCGGCGCTTGGAGTGATATGTATGGCACTGTTAAGAGCGTCCTCGGATCCCGGTGAAGCCGGGACGGGCAAAACAAAAGAATAAGTATAATACCGCACAAAGAATGTTTCTGACCGGAAACCTGTTTGTGCGGTATTTCCTTTATAATTTCAGGAAAGCAGTCATTTTCAAAGCAAAGAAAAAAATGACGGAGGAAAACAGAAAAGAGAGAAAGGAGCTGTCGCATTAGAAAAATTGCTTAGTGCGACAGACCCTTTTGTTTGGTTACAGTTTTTTCTAATGGCGCCTTCTTTGTTATATTTGTCATTCATACATTCATAATCAGGGAAATGCATCAGTATAATTAAACATCACTGAATCGGAGATGAAAACGATGGCAGATAAAGCTAAGGGTTATGATGCGGCAGTTGAGTTGATCGGCGGAGAGCTTGCGCCGGTGCTTTCCGGCATTCGTCCCGGAAAAAAGAACAGTATCCAGGAGATACGTCTCCGTTCAGACAAGCCGGTGGTGCTGACTGACGGAACAGATACTATCTTTGTAAACAGGGACAGCACTCTTGTCTATACTCCCGGCAGGGATGTTCTTATGTGCAGCCGCAGATTCATTAATGATACCTTCAAAAGGCTGTGCGGATATTCCGTATACAGCCGTCAGCCGGAAATCAACTGCGGATACATAACCGTTTCCGGAGGGTGCAGAGTAGGTCTTTGCGGAACAGCGGCAACCGAGAACGGGAGGATAATATCAGTTTCGGATATCACCTCCCTTGATATCCGGATATCACGTCAGATCTTCGGTGTCTCAGAAAAGCTCATAAGGACGCTTTTTCCCATAAGCGGAGGCATACTTATCGCCGGAGCTCCTTCAACCGGTAAAACCACGATCCTCAGGGATATAGCCTATCGGATATCCCAGGGTATGGGCTGCAGGGCATACAGGACCTGCGTCATTGATGAGAGACTGGAGCTTTCCGGAGGCAGGGATGAGGATATGATAGACCTGGGTTTGTCTGATATAATGCGGGGCTATCCTAAAAGCGAAGGCTTTACCCAGGCAGTGAGATCCCTTTCGCCACAGGTAATTATATGTGATGAATCCGGTACCGAGGAGGATATGCAGTCTCTTGTCAGAGCAGCCAATGCCGGCGTTTACATCATAGCGACTATCCACGCGCCCTCATACGAAGGGCTTATAAGAAAACGAGGCGTCAGAAGTCTTATCTCGTCGGGGGTTTTTTCTTCTGTGGTGATACTGTCCTCCAGCGATCATCCTGCAGAGATATCTGAGATACATCCGTTAGGAGGTGACAGCTTATGCTCCTGAAAATAACAGGAGGCATACTTCTTATAATATGCGGAGCCTTGTCCGGATTCTATTATTCATGTATCTGTATAAGACGCACAGATATGATATCCTCATATATCCGGTTTCTCTCCCGGACAAGAAATATGATAAGCTACCTGAGACTTGATATACATTCGGTTCTTATGAGATCCCTGTCAGGGGATGGAATAGTCTCTCTGATAAAGGAAACGCTCAGGGAAATGGACGGGGGTAGGAGCTTTGAAGAAGCATGGACAGCGTCAGTAGAAAAGCTTGTAAAAGGCGGTGCAATATTTCCGGGGGATAAGGATATCTTTGCTGAGTTTTCCAGAGGCTTCGGGGAGTATGGTACAGAGGAGGAAATACAAAAGCTGGATATGATGATAAAGGAAGCTGAAAACAGACTGAAAAACCGCCGTGAGGAAAATGCTTCAAGGCTGAGGATATACAGAGTAGGAGGAGTGTTCTGCGGTGTGATGGCTGCCGTCATCCTGCTCTGAGAGAAAGGAGAACGAATGAATATAGATTTTATATTCAAAATAGCGGCAATAGGAATAATAGTTTCTGTCCTTAGTCTTGTCCTTTCACGTTCGGGGCGTGAAGAACAAGCGATGATGACTACTCTTGCGGGACTCATAGTCGTACTGCTGATGCTGGTAAATAAAATATCCGAGCTGTTCACGACAATAGAGACCCTCTTTGGCTTCTGATGGATATAACAGGTATCTGTATAACGGCTATATTGTCGGCGGCAGCTTCATTATCCCTGAAAAAGTATTCCCCCGAGATAGCAGCTCTGACAGCAATAGCCGGCGGCATTATTATAGCCTGCTATTTATTTCTGTATGCTATGCCATATATGGACAGGATTAATTCTGTAATATCCTCCTCCGGGATAGATACTACATATATACCTGTTCTTATCAAATCGGTGGGTATCTGCGCTCTCTGTCAGTTTACAGCAGATCACTGCCGTGATGCGGGGCAAAGCGCCCTCGCTTCAAAGGTTGAATTTGCCGCAAGGATGGCAGTGATTTTCATTTCACTTCCGATGTTTGAAGAAATACTCCTTGCAGCCGGGTCGATACTCAAATAAAAAATATGAAAAAAGTATTATTGTTTATTATTTTTGCCGCTCTTCTTTTTATTATCCTGTGTCCCTCGGCAGCAGCAGCGGGGAAGGATAATGAAACAGAGGAAATATACGGACGCCAGCTCTCAGTCAGCGGTGCGGATAAGCTGTATGATTCACTGCCGGCGGATATCAAGGAAAAACTCAGGAATAATGATATCCGGGGCTTCAGAACTGACGCTGATATGGGCAGGATTTTTATCAGCATCGTCAGAAATACCGTTTCTTCCTCCGGGACTGTTATGAAGTCGTTTACGGCCTGTGTCGCGATAATGCTTATCTGCGCTGTTTTTCACAGTACAGGTCTTGTTTCAGCCGGAGCGTCCCTGAGCCGCATATGTGCAGCCGCGGCAAGTGCAGGTATATGCTTGTCAGCAGCAATTCCTGCAGGAGAGCTTATAGGAAGATGTACAGAGCTGATAAACGGAGCTTCCGGAGTGCTTTTGTTATATATACCGGTAATGACAGGTCTGATGGTATCCTCAGGCTGCGAGAATGCCGCAGCTTCATATTATTCCGTATTGATGTTTACCGGAAATCTTGTGTCCAGAATAGCCTCGGGTCTGCTTGATCCTATGATGAATGTTTTTCTGGCGCTTTCAGTAACCTCATCGATTTCAGGGAAGCTGAGGTTTTCATCGTTTTGTGAAGCTGTATATAAAAGCGTCAGATGGATCCTGGTGCTTCTTATGGGGATATTCACAGCGGCGCTCTCCGGCGGTACCCTTGCTTCCTCATCCCTTGACAGGATCAGTCACCGTACCCTCAGATATGTTGTGGGATCCTTTGTACCCATAGTCGGTAATGTTCTGGGAGAGACGCTGGGAGCCTTCAGCGGAAGCCTGGAGCTTCTCCGGTCAGGAGCAGGAGTATTTGTGATAATCGTTTCCGGATGTCTGTTTCTTCCTCTTCTGACAGAATGTCTTATCTGGAGGATATCCCTGTCCCTTCTTTCCGGCATTTCGGATATTCTGGGTGAGAGGGATATAAAGCCGGTGTTTTCAGCTATATCCACCGCTATAGCAATGATAACAGCTGTTATGATGTGCGTGCTGACAATTTTTATTATATCCTCCGTTACAGTTATTTTATCCGGAAGCGGAGGATAAAGAGGTGATATAAACGGAAGGATTATATTCGTGTACATCTGTAATAATCTGCTGTTCTGTTGTCATATGTATTATAGAGATGGTTATAAGCGGCTCCCCGTATGAAAAAGTCCTTTCTCTTATTCTGGGATGCTTTATGATCTGTTCGATAATTCCCCCGGTCTGCGGGCTAATAAGGGATCTCCCGGAAATACCGGGAAATGAAGAATATGTATATACACATAAGGGCGATATGGAAAAAGTAAGGAAGCAGCTTATAGAGGAACGTATTTCTTCTCTTGTCGCAAAGACCCTGAAAGAGAAGGATATCTGCGCAAAGGATATAAAAACCAGACTGGAGGTGGGAGAGGATGGAACAATAAAGAATATTTATGCTGAGGTGACCCTTGATAAGAGCAGCAGACACAGAGCTGTTGCAGCAGAAAAGCTTATACGCTCAAAGTTGTCCATCGGTTGTAAGATCAGTTGAAAACGAGGTATTCTATGGAGGAAAAAATTCCCTGCGGAGAGGAAATCAATGAAAAAGAAAAGAAAAAGGGATTATCTGCTCTGCTTTCAGATGACAGATCCCTCAGTATAATTCTGATAATAGGTGTTCTGGGAATCACACTGATCTTTATATCGACCTCTTTCGGAAACAAGGGTGATAATACTCCGGCTGAACAGGAGGAAAGCACAGCCGCTTCCGATGTTCTTTCAGATTATAAGGAGGAGCTCTCCGGTGAACTGGGAAATATGCTGGCGAGTATGGAGGGAGTTGGCAGGACAAAGGTTATGGTCACCCTTAGCGGAACAGTCAAAAACGTCTATGCTACAAATACCGATATTAATGACAGGGAGACATCAAGACGGACAGAGGCAGATGAAAATGCAGATAAACAGAATACTGAAAAAAAGAACTGCATACTGATAAAACAAAAGGATGGCTCTGAAAAGGCTCTGACAGTAGGTCAGCTTCTTCCGGAGGTGAAGGGCGTGCTTGTAATCTGCGACGGGGGTGATTCCGGGGAAACAAGAAAAAAAATCAAAGAGGCTGTCAGCGCTGCGCTGAATATTCCGCAGTCACACATATGTGTAAATAAGCTTGAAGGATAAGCTGGTAGGGGAGGATCTATTTATGATATTCGGAAAAAGACAGATAGTGATAGCTGCTCTTGTGGCAGCGCTGGGAACAGCGGTATACCTGAACTGGCAGTTCACAGGAACAAACAGCACAGAGATAGCTGCAAAGGACGAAAGCTCTGTAAAAGAGCTGGGTCAGACAACATATGTAAATACTGAAATAAAACCGGAAAGCTCAGCTCAGACTTCTGCAGAAGAAACAAGCGCCAAGGGAACAGATAAAACAAAAAAAGCAAATGCAGAGGTGTCGGATGATCCGGCAAACTATTTTTATAGTGACAGGGAAAAACGAAAGGAAAGCAATGATAAGGCACTGGAAGCTCTTGCAGATATAATTGAATCAGCATCCTCCAGCGAAAGCGCTAAAAGAGACGCTGTCAAGTCTGCAGAAAAGCTGGCTGCTGCAATCAAGCTTCAGTCCGATCTGGAAGCTGAGATCAGAGCAAAGGGCTTCAAGGATGCATTTGTTACAATCAATAATGAAAACTGCAGCGTTTGCGTCTACGGAAAAAAGCTGGACGACGCTTCTGTGATTACAGTAAAGGATATAGTACACCGTCAGGCGGGCATTGAGGCGGAGAGCATTCTGGTCTCCGAGGCTTCAAAGTGAAAAAAATATCATCCGGCAGCAATATGAGTGTTTTGTAATTTGTAATTAAAATGTAATATTTGTAAAACTGTGAAAATGCCGAAAAGTCGAAAAAACCCGATTAAATCGGGGAAAAATAATTTAAGAAAAAACAAAATTATGCACAAAAATGTCGTGAGTAATTTGTCATAGTTGTTAATTGGTCTGAAAAACCGCTATTTCAAGCCGTTTTTTTAAAATAACCCTTGCAATAAATGTAAAAAAATTGTAATATATAAGAGCAGTGAATGAAAAAATCGATGGAGGTTATTTGTTTTGTTTAAACCGAAAAAAATTCTTTCAGTTCTCTTATGTGCACTTGCGATTACACCAGCTTTTGCATTGGGAGCAAAAACTGAGAATGCAGATGCAGCAACTTTTAATTCAATAAATTCCGCCTCTGTTTTTGTAAAGCAGCAGGAAAGCGATACATGCACACTTGCTTCAAATGTTATGCTTTTAAGGCGTGCAGCGCTTATGAAGGGCGACAGCGACTGGCAGAGCATCACGGAGTCATCCTGCAGATCCGCTCTCTGGTGCGGCGGTATGAGATTTGACTATACCTACAGAGGCATTCATGTTACCTGCGAAAGGGTGCAGGGAGACACAGTGACATTCCTCAAGAATCTTCTTGCAAAGCATCCCGAGGGAATCGTAGCATATGACTATGATTATCCTCACGCTATACTTCTCACAGACTATACAAACGGCAGATTTTACTGCTCAGATCCTGCAAGATGCGTAGCATCAGGAAGGGTAGACGCAAGCGAGGCTATTATAGATGTATCCGGTGTAGAGGCATACTGGTGTGTTGACAGTTATCTTCCGGATCTTGCTGAGAGTAATATTGTGAATAATTCCTCTGTTTCCGATACAACAGTAAATCTGGGTGATAAGATCACTCTCAAGGGTTCGGCAAGCGGCGGTCTGGGAAACTATAAATTCAAATATTCCTATAAGAAAAACGACAGCAGTTCCTGGGTAACAATCGGAAGAGCTGATACTACCGAGACCTCAGCAAGCTTTGCACCCCAGAGCAACGGTAAATATACGCTGAAAATATCAGTAAAGGATTCCGACGGTACTGTCAAGGAAAAAACGTTTACAGTCACAGTAAATAAATATCCTGAGCTCAGGAATAATTCCACACTGAGCTCTGACGCCGTTATCCTGGGCAGCAATCTTGTAATAAAGGCTTCTGCCTCAGGCGGTGCAGGTAATTACACCTACACATATTATTATAAGAGAACAGCAAATACAAAGTGGGAAAGAGCTGGATCATCAGATACCACCTCTAATACCGCTACGATCAAGCCTCTTGCGGCTACATCATATGATGTCAAGGTAGTTGTCAAGGACAAGGACAAGAACAAAGCCGAGAAGAATATGAGCTTTGAGGTTTGCAAGCCTGTTGTTAATTACTCAAATATAAGTGAGACATCTTTAGTATTCGGAGATGACGTCAACGTTACTCTGGGTGCGTCAGGCGGCACAGGCAAATATATTTATGAGATCAATGTACTTAAACCCAGCGGAAGCAGCTATGTAAACGTAAAAAAATACGGCAGCGCAGAGACATATAAATATCATCCCTGGGAGTCAGGTACATATAAGCTTCAGATCAATGCAAAGGACAGTGCCGGCAACGTAAATGCAAAATACCTTTCATTCAAGGTCAGAGCAGCAGCTCTTCAGAATAATTCTGTACTCGACAAGCTGGGTCTTGTCTATGGCGAGAATGTAAATATCACATTTGCAGCAGCAGGCGGCACAAAGGGTTATCAGTATGAGGTTGAGGCTGTCAAGCCTTCTTCTGAAAACTGGATCAAGATCAGAAACTATGCAGCAGGAACCTCCTGTTCATATCGTCCCTGGGAATATGGTACATATAAGCTCAGAATAAATGTAAAGGACAGCTCCGGAACAGTATCCTCAATGAATTATTTTCTTTCTGTCAGCAAGGCTGAAATGATAAACCTTTCATCTGTGGATAAAACCGCTGTTTCTTACGGCAGCAATGTTTCACTTGCCCTTAATGCAAAGTACGGCGAGGGCACCGTCCAGTATGAGATCAATGCTTTCAAGCCCAGCTCCACACAGTGGATAAACCTCAGAAAGTACAGCACATCAACCTCATATACATATCGTCCCTGGGAGAGAGGTACCTATAAATTACAGATAGTTGCAAAGGATTCACAGGGCAATACATCAGCAAAGATCATTAAATTTACAGTTGAGTGATCCTTGAAAAAAAGAGCCGGTTTGCTGCCGGCTTTCTTTTTTATACAGTTTTCATTAAAACCATAAAGCTTACCGCCCTTGGGGAGTAGGGAGCATAAAAACACCGGATACCACAAAGATATCCGGTGTTTATTTTTTTATCAGAAATCAAAGGGCTGGGGTTCGCCGCAACCGCAGGTTCCTACATATTTGGGCATTACTTTTCCGCAATTGGGACAGGTCCATGTTGCACCGATATCGGGAACATCTTTTCTGCTGTTGACTACAGCCTCTGCCTGTCTGATGGCTTCAGCTTCCTTGGCCTTCTTACCGAAGAGATGTTTCTTCGGAGCGGGTGCAGGCTCCGGTTTCTTTTGTTCCTCAAACTTCATCGGAGCCGGGGGCGGAGCGTCCTCGAACTTCATCGGAGCCGGAGGCGGAGCATCCTCAAATCTCATCGGAGCCGGAGGAGGAGCGTCATCGAATCTCATCGGAGCCGGAGGAGGAGCGTCGTCAAATCTCATCGGGGCCGGAGGCGGAGCGTCGTCAAATCTCATCGGAGCCGGAGGCGGCGCATTGTCAAAGTCAAACCTTGATGACATATCGTCGTCTTCTTCAACTACAGGAGCTGCGCTCTGTCCGCCGAAGGGCTTTGCAGCAGGAGTGTCACTTTCCGGAGGCTGCGGAGCCTGATGGTTTCCATCTGTCTGGGGACTGTAGGACTGGAGTGAGGGAGCTGCATTATTAAACTCCTCAGTACTCATTATCCTGTCGTCAACAATTTCTTCCTCTGCTCCCACGATCTCAGGCATCTTAGCTTTTGAAGCATTGTCAGCAAAGTCGAATTCTGAGGGCTGAGGCTCTCCGCAGGGACAGGTGGATATGTATTTCTGGAGTGTCTTTCCGCACTTGGGGCAAACCCAGGTGTTATCTGTCTTTTCATTTATAGAAGTTTTCCTGGCTGGTTCAGGCTGTTTTTTAGCAGGAACAGGTGTTTTATTCATTTTATTGAAATTATCCACACTCTTCTGAGCCTGTTCATTGAAATCAGGCTGGAGAGCCGGAGGCGGATCGTCAAAGCTGAATGGCTGAGGCTCGCCGCAACCGCAGGTTCCCACATATTTGGGCATTACCTTTCCGCAGCTGGGACAGGTCCATGTATCACTTCTCTGTTCAAGTGGTGTAACCTGGACATCAACCTTCTTCTTACCAAAGAGACCCTGCTTCTGCTTGGGTTCCTCTGCCGGAGCGGCTGCTTTCGGTGCAGTAGCAGCGGCAACGTTCTTCTGAGCCTGCTCATTGAAATCAGGCTGGAGAGCCGGAGGCGGATCGTCAAAGCTGAATGGCTGAG
>CAMVQZ010000052.1 GCA_947169745.1 uncultured Clostridia bacterium | reverse complement strand
GCAGCCTCATAAGCCTCAGTATCCGGAGAGAACCGTCCAGTCTTTCCTGACGGCGCTGTCCAAGAAATGGGCGAAGAGCCGAGAGCAGTCTTGTACTCTCCGTTTCCTCTTCCATCGAACTGAGAAGAGGCGCAAGCTTCATCACAGCGCCCAGCATTTCGGCATTTGCTGCCGGAGGGGCGCCGGAATTGCTTTTAGCTTCATTTCCGGAAGCAGGCTTCTGTGGATCGTCCAGTCCCAGGGCAGCACCTAACTGGCGTATCTGATCCATCATAGCAGGATCTCCCAATATAGATCCGATAGATCCGGACAGATCGCTCATTTTTCTTTTCCTCCCATCAGTTTTTTAAGAAGCTCCTTTGCCTGGGGCGAGGAAAGGATTTTTTCCGTCTGCTCCTTATCGGCAAGTATATTCCTGACTTTCCTTTGCTGCTCCCCCGAAAGACCGGAGAACAGCTTGTCTACGCTCTTTTCATCCATCATATCACCCCCAGAGGGCAAGATTTTCAATAACTGACATCTGGATCTGTCAGTCTCAGACTAAGACTAAATGATCCTTACAGCACAGACCTCACAGCAATCGGAGGATAATGCACATTCTTCCTGCTGTCCGACCGCTGATCACTAATATAATATGACAGAAACGCTGAAAGTATGAACAGAGGTGACATTATGAAAATACTGGTTTTTTCTGACAGCCACGGAGACGCAGCCTCAATGCGTCAGGCAATAAAAAAGCACCGGAGCGCAGAGGTGATCTTTTTCTGCGGAGACGGCCACGATGATATAAATACGATACGGCACCTCTTTCCTGAGAAAGCGGTTTATTCTGTAAAAGGAAACTGCGATATTTTCTGTAATGTTCCCTATTTGTTCGACATAGAGCTCTGCGGCAAAAAAATAGCCATCCTCCACGGCCATATGCATGGCGTAAAGGACGGACTGTATACTATTTCCTGCTTCGGAAAATCAAGAGGCTATGATATAGTAATCTTCGGGCATACCCACAAACAGCTTACCACAGTTGAGGGAGATATGCTCCTGATGAATCCCGGTTCCATAAGGATGGGATACTATTCGATCCTCGAACTGGATGAAAAAACAGGCACTGTAAAAGCAACCGAGTATCCTGATAATGATTTCGGTCCGGTGGTGCTTAGATCAGCAGTAAAAGATAATGAATAAAGCAGCGGCACCCGGAAGCTCCGCTGCTTTTTTGAGCAAATATTCCAAGATCAGAAACAACAGCTTTCTGAATCAATAATACAACAATAACAATCAGATCTGAATACCGCCCTACTGATACTTCCTGAAGCGCCGGTCAAAAATCCGGGCTACAGAGATCATTCTTTCTCTTCTTCCGTTATGAATTTCTTAGCGAGGTTCATAACTTCCTTTCTCTGCTTCGGAGAAAGGTTCCTTACAACAAAAAGAAGCTCGACTTCATATTTGGTGGTTGCGTGTGTTCTGTACTTCATACTGTCATCATCAGCCGGTCCGGAATGTATCTCCGCAACAGCCTCCTCCAGTTCATCCTCTACTCCCTGAAGCAAAAGCGTGTAACTTATGTCGTATACCTTTGCTATTTTGATGAGAGTGTTGATGTCAGGCTTGGTTTTCCCGGTTTCATAATAAGTATAGGTGGAACGCTCTATCTTGAGTCTGTCCGCAACCTGCTGCTGTGTCAGACCACACTCATGCCTATAATATTTTAGCCAATATGAAATCATGCTGTACATGATAACTACCCCCTTATGATTAATAGCAACCCCTTGATGCTATTATATAACATTTTTTTCTGTTAGTCACGCTTTTTTATAAATAATCACATTTTTTCTCCGAATTTTGTTTAATTTTCCCTGTTTTTTCGCAACTTTTATGTGATATTGTTTAGACAAAATCTTATAATTTTTACTGTTTTTTTGGTAATTCTGTTTTTGAATAATTCTATAACATCATTAATTTTATGCACATATACGAAAAATTAAGAATACAATCTATTGTACTTTTAATTGTGAACAGTCTCCAGAATGGACTGCATTTTTATTGATTACGGTTTTTATTTCAGCTGCAAAGATCCTCTAAAATTGCCCTGAGTTCCCTTTTGCTGTCAGTCTCTATACCCTTTTCCAAAGCAATCACATCATCATATGGAAGATCATACAGCTTTTTATCACTGATGTAAAACGGATCCTTTTTCCCTTTTTCATATGCTGCGACCCTGCCGTCGAAAGCAGAGATCACATATACCCGGCTGACAGTCCCCAGACTGCTCTCTGCCTCTGACCAGCGCACTCCGCTGCCCCCTGACGCTGCGGCTGAATGTTTCCCGGAGGGTATATAAAATCCAATAAGCATACAAACGAAGAGCGCGCAGCCGGTAATTACAATAAGACGTTTCATTGATACATTCCTCCCCTTGATATTTTTGGGAGTTTTACAGCAATTATTCATAACCTCACGGTGATTTTTTTGTATTTTTACCGATATTATTTATCATTTTCCCGATTTTGAAATTTATTATTCCATTTTTTCGATTTTATGGTATAATAGTACGTGTATTGCATAAACGCATATATTGTATATAATTCCGATGATAAGCTGATTATTTGGAGGGTTTATATGAGAAAAACTGACATAAGCAATTACAGCGACGAAAATACATCCGGGTCATCCGTATCGGCCGGCTCTGTAGTCGGAGGCTTTTTTGCAACAATACGGAAGCTGATAGTAACCGCCCTGATGGTGGTTCTTATTACCGGCTTTGTTACCGGCATTTCACTGCTGTTTTACATAATCGGTATTGCAAACGAGCCTGTAAACATCAATCTTAACAAGATCAAGCTGAACCTGACAAGCTTCGTATATGTTATGGACGACAACGGAGAATTCCAGAAATACCAGGAGCTTTATTCCGGCGAAAACAGAGTCTGGGTAAAATACAAGGACATCCCCAAGGCAATGATAGACGCACAGGTTGCTATCGAGGATAAGCGTTTCTGGGATCACCACGGCGTTGACTGGTATCGTACATCGGGAGCTATTTTCAGTCTCGCCAGCGGAAAAACCCAGTTCGGCGGATCAACCATAACACAACAGCTTATCAAGAATGTTACTGATGACAACGAGGTGAGTATCACCCGTAAGCTGAGGGAGATATTCAGAGCCATCAAGCTTGAGGATGAATATACAAAGGACGATATTATCGAAGCATATCTGAATATCGTCAATTACGGCTCCGGATGCCGTGGAGTACAGTCAGCAGCGGATATATATTTCAATAAGAAGATCCAGGACTGCTCCATTGCGGAATGCGCCGCTATTGCCGGTATCACCCAGAATCCTGTCGCTCTCAACCCCATAGATTATCCGGAGAACAACAAGGAAAGACGGGAAACGATCCTGCAGGAGATGTACGATCAGAAAAAGATAACAAAAGAAGAATATCAGCAGGCTATGAAGGAATCCGCAAATATGAAGTTTGTGGGATATGTAGTCGAGGACGATGATGATGATGAAAATGAATGGAACTGGTATATGGACAGAGTTTTCAGAGATGTTGTCCGGGATCTGCAGCCTGAGCTTAATATCGGATCTGATTATGCCGAAAGCATGATATATAACGAGGGGCTTAATATCTACTGCGCTATGGACAAGAAAGCACAGGAAACTGCTGAGAAGAAGGTAAGACAGTGGAAAACCCCGAAGGATCCCAAGCTTCAGTGCGGTTATGAAATGATGGACTTTGAAGGAAGAGTCCTGGCAACCGTGGGAAGCCGTGACGAAAAGGACGGACGTCTGCTCTGGGACAAGGTAACCCAGTCCAAGCTGCAGCCCGGTTCTACTATCAAGCCGATTTCCTCATACGTCATAGCTCTTGACAACCAGCAGATAAACTTCTCCTCCCTCATTGAGGATAAGCCTGTTTCCGACTGGGGTCTCGATGCAGACGGAAATGTAATCACCGGTCCTAACAACTGGTACCTCACATACTACGGAAACATCACTGTTACAAGAGCTCTCAATATTTCTTCAAACGCAGCTGCTGTATCGGTTCTTAATATGGTAGGAATGGATACAAGCTATAAATTCCTGACAGAAAAGCTTAATTTCACCCACCTTGATCCTGAACACGACAAGGAAAACCTTGCCGGTCTCTCGATCGGAGGCTTCTACGGCGGTACGACCATAGAAGAAATGACCGCTGCTTATCAGATTTTCTGCAACGGCGGTTACTACTATGAGCCGTATACCTACTACAAGGTCACTGACAATGACGGAAAAACTATTCTGGATAATTCCGACAGAGGTAAGCCTGAACACATTATCTCCACAGAAACATCAACCATTATGAACAGGCTCCTCCATGAGGTAGTCAATTCCGGCGGCGAGACTATCGGTTACAGAGCTCAGATCGAAGGATGGGATATCATCGGAAAAACCGGTACTACAGACGGTTCCTGTGATAACTGGTTCGTCGGCGCTTCTCCCTACGCTGTAGCAGGAGTATGGGCAGGACATGATTCCTCCTCACCTATCGCTCAGGATGAGATAAACAAGTGCCATTACCTCTGGCGCGATATAATGAAGGAATGGCTTGGCGGAAAACAGAAGATATCCTATGACCTGGGCGGAGACGTTGTACAGCATAATTACGCTATCTCCGACGGAGGTCTTACTGATCTGACTATCGAAGGAAAAACTGCTGTGGGTTATTACACCTCAGACAATATGCCTTCTTATTCCAACTTCAATAATAAAAAGACAGAAACAAGCAAGCCTTCCGGTCAGGAATCCAGCAGCTCATATACAGAGCCCGCTGAATCCTCGGAGGAGGTAACGGAATCCTCAGAGGATTCGGATGCAGGAGAGATCACTCCGGAATCCAGTGAGGATTCGGATGCAGGCGAGATTACGCCGGAATCCAGTGATGAGCAGCCCAGCGAGGAAACCGAGTCTTCCGCCGAGCCGGAATCATCAACAGAGCCGGAGCCTGAGCCGGAGCCGGAATCATCAGCAGAGCCGGAGCCGGAGCCTTCTCCGGAGCCGGAACCGTCACCGGAGCCCGAGCCTCCGGCAGAATCTGCGGGATAATATATAAAGAACATCAAATCAATTGATAAGGAGTTTTAATTTATGGTACAGGTTGCAGTTATGGGACACGGAGTTGTCGGCTCCGGTGTGGTTGAGGTCCTGATGGACCACTGTGAAAGCATAGCCAGACGTGCAAAAGAAGAAATCAATATAAAATATATCCTGGATATCAGAGATTTCCCCGACAGCCCGTATGCGGATAAATTCACCAAATCCTTTGACGATATCCTTAACGACGACGAAGTAAGAGTAGTGGCAGAAGTAATGGGCGGAGTCAATCCTGCTTTCGAGTTTACAAAAAAATGCCTCCTTGCCGGAAAAAGCGTCGTTACCTCCAATAAGGAGCTGGTAGCAACAAAGGGCGCCGAGCTTCTGGAAATCGCAAAGAACAACAATGTGAATTATCTCTTTGAGGCAAGCGTCGGCGGCGGTATCCCGATCATCAGACCTATCTCTCAGTGTCTTGCAGCAAATGAGTTTGTGGAAATAGCCGGTATCCTCAACGGAACAACAAACTTCATACTTACAAAAATGATAAAGGATCATATGTCCTTTGAGGACGCTCTCAGAATGGCTCAGGAGCTGGGTTATGCTGAAAGAAAGCCGGAGGCTGACGTTGAGGGCTTTGACGCCTGCAGAAAGATCGCCATCCTCGCTTCCCTCTCCTACGGAAAGCATATCTATCCCGATCTGGTGCATACGCAGGGCATTACAAAAATAACCCTGGATGATGTTGCATACGCTTCAAGCTGGGGCGGCGTCATCAAGCTTATCGGTCAGGTAAAGCGTCTTGACGACGGCAGACTTGATATTTCAGTCGAGCCGATGTTTATCGATAATTCCAGTCAGCTTGCAGGTGTTGACGACGTATTCAACGGCATCCTTGTCAGGGGCGACGCTACCGGAGATGTGGTATTCTACGGAAAGGGCGCCGGAAAGCTCCCAACAGCCAGCGCAGTTGTTGCTGATATCATTGACTGCGTAAAGCATCTCAAGGCAAGAAAGTATCTCTTCTGGGCTAACGGAGACAGCTCCCTTGTTAAGCCCTATGAGGAAACCTCTTATCCTGTATTTGTATGCGTTGAAACTGATGACAAAAAGGAAGCGGAAAAGAAGATCGTCTCCCTCTTCCCCGACACCAGAATCATTGCCCGTGCAGACGCTCCCGAAAACGAGCTTGCTTTTGTCGCAGGCAATATGATCGTGGCAGATCAGGAAAAAGCAGTTGAAGAACTGGAAAACAGCGGGATCAAGGTCAGATCCAGAATACGTATATCAGACCTTTGATATAAACAGAATAAAACTAAGATCCGGAGGAAAAAAGATGAGTTTAATCGTTCAGAAATTCGGCGGCAGCTCAGTTGCAAATGCTGAAAGAGTATTTAATGTCGCTAAGATCGTAACTGACACCTATAAAAAAGGCAATAAGGTGGTCGTGGTTGTTTCAGCCCAGGGCGACACCACGGATGACCTTATCGAAAAGGCAAATGAAATAAACCCCGATGCTTCAAAAAGAGAAAAGGATATGCTCCTGGCTGCAGGTGAACAGATATCTATCTCCCTTCTCGCTATGGCTATCGAAAAACTGGGCTTCCCGGTAATCTCCCTTCTTGGATGGCAGGCAGGCTTCCAGACATCATCTGCCTATACATCTGCCAGGATAAAAAGAGTCCGTACAGACAGAATAGAAAAAGAACTTGATAAGAATAATATCGTTATCGTCGCCGGCTTCCAGGGACTTAACAGATATGAGGATATCACTACTCTCGGAAGAGGCGGCTCTGATACCAGCGCTGTTGCTATTGCGGCTGCAATGCACGCCGATCTCTGTCAGATCTTCACTGACGTCCAGGGCGTTTATACCGCAGACCCCAGAAAAGTGGAAAACGCAAAAATGCTTAAGACCATCTCCTATGATGAAATGCTGGAGCTTGCTACTTTGGGTGCTCAGGTACTCAATAACAGAAGCGTTGAGATGGCAAAGAAATATAATATCGAGCTTGAGGTTCTTTCAAGCTTCACCAATACACCCGGTACAATCGTTAAGGAGGCAGCAAAAATGGAAAAAATGTTGATAAGCGGCGTAGCCAAGGATACAGAGGTAGCCAGGATCTCAGTTGTAGGTGTTCCCGATGAACCGGGTCTCGCCTTCAAGATGTTCTCAAGACTTTCTGCAAAGAAGATCAATATAGATATCATTCTCCAGTCCATCGGCCGCGACGGCACAAAGGATATCTCCTTTACTGTAGCAAAGGACAATGCAAAAGAGGCTGCAGCTATTATGGAGGAATATATCGCAACTGTAGGCGGCAAGAGCGTTCTCGTTGACGAGAAGGTAGCAAAGATCTCTATCGTCGGTGCCGGTATGGAAAGCCACGCAGGAGTTGCAACAAAGATGTTCGAGGCTCTTTATGATGCTCATATCAATATCCGTATGATCTCAACAAGCGAAATTAAAGTTTCAGTTCTGATCGACGAGGATAACGCTGACGCTGCTGTCAAGGCTATCCATTCAAAGTTCTTTGACGAGGACTGATATCTGTCAAATAATGCTAAGGCTGCTGCACCGGAAATGTGCGGCAGCCTTAAAAAATAAACAGATTCAGGAATGGTGATTATATGGATCAGATATGTGTTTTTTGCAGACATCCGCTGAAGCCCGGTATGTCCTTCTGCAATTACTGCGCTAACGCCCTATCCGCTCATAACGGCATCAGCCAGACGGATAACCTTCTGAATGCTATCAATAACGAGGATATGTTTTCTGTGAACTATATGCATCAGAATATCAGCAGAACAAATGCTGTGACATATTCTCTGTGCGGATTATTCTTCATCCTTGTGGGCGGAGGTCTGGGAATTGCAAGCCTTATTAAATATTGTTTAAAGGATGTCGCTTTAGCCCCCTTTCTTATTGTTCCAATGGGATTCCTGTCCTTCTTCCTTTATTTTCTGGAATATGACTTCTACAGAAAATCGTATTCTGAAATATCAGAGCTCCTGTCCCTCAGGAGGGATGTTTTCAACGACAATTACAAATCCCCTCTCGGAACCATAATCGAAACCAAGGTTCTCCCCTACAGCGTTGAGGATGTATATTATGCCTGCCTGCAATGTCTCAGGAATGACTGCCGCAAAACCTGTGCCGGTATTCCATTTCACTCCATATATCTGGGATGGGATCATATCCATTTCAGGGCAAGAGTCGTGATAAATCTCTCAGTATGCCCTGAGGGTACGCAGATAAAACTAACTATGGAGCCATACTACAAAAAAAGGGCAAGCTACAACAGAATCCACTGCGGATCAGCTGCCCTTGTACTGATCGGGCATATAAACCAGGTACTTGCCAGAAACAGATAATACTTTTTCAGCACACAAGCCGAATGTTCACTGCCCTGTCTTTACCAGAAATACAACTGCAAAAACAGACCCCGGATCGTCATCGTGCAGCTCAGCACCCTGACGATCTTTTTTACTATTGTTTACTGTATTATGGATGTCTGTTCGTGTCTGGTTTGTTTATTTGAACCGGTAGTTATGTGCAGGCATGCCTTCGGCACGGGACAAAACCGGGACGCGTGCTCGCGCTGAACACTCCGCCGCTGATTCTTAAATTTATCTTTATTAAAGCTTAAAGAATTTCAAGAAAAGCTTTATTATGCTTTTAATGGTAATTCATATTTTATTCATGATTTCGCAATATACTGTATACAACAAAGAAAAACAACAAACAACAAACCCATAACAACCTGATAGGGGGTATCAATATGGCAATACAGACCTTCAAAAGGGTTGAATCAAAATATGTAATCACAAAGAATCAGATGGCACAGCTGATGCCGGAGCTTCTGGAGCATATGGTTTTTGATAAATACTGCATAGGCGAAAAGGATTATCCCATATACAGCCTTTATTTTGACACAAATAACGATGACGTAGTCAGGAGATCGGTTTCAAAGCCGTATTACAAGGAAAAGCTCAGACTCAGAAGCTACAGACTGGATCCCTCTCCCGAAGATACCGTCTTTCTTGAGATAAAAAAGAAAATAGGCGGAGTAGTCAGCAAGAGAAGAGTTACACTCACCTATAAGCAGGCTGTGGACTTCATAAAAAAGGGTGTTGTTCCACAGCTGAGCGGAGTCCAGAAACAGATAATGAATGAGATCTGCTACTACACAAAAATACATCCCATCGAAAAAGCTACCCTCATTCACTATGACAGAGTTGCTCTGTTCGGAAAGGATAACAAGGATCTCCGGATAACCTTTGACAAAAACCTGACCAAAACAAACTGCACGGATATTCTCAGCGGCGCAGGACACGAGAAATATCTGGCTGACAGGAATACAAGAGTAATGGAAATAAAGATTTCCGGCGCTTCTCCCCTCTGGCTTTCAAAGCTGCTTTCAAAAAACTGTATCTACAAGGGCAGCTTTTCAAAGATCGGAACAAGCTTTACAAAGGAGAAGAGCATAAAAGCTGTAAGACTTCAGCCGGAAATACTGCAGCCCGAAAACAAACCTGCAGCAGTCCTTGGATAATAAGAAATCACCGGAAGCACAAGCCGGACACTATTTATGACATTAACAGGAGATGATATTATGACAAATCTGACTTCAACTATTTTCAGTACCACAACTACCCCGGAGCTGGGTACGATACTTATTGCGATACTTGTAGCTGTTGTACTTGGAATCGCAATATCCGCCACATATATGCTGACCCATGATAAGGAATTTCATTCCAAGAGCCACGCACTCACCCTGGTGATGCTGCCGCCGATAATTTCAATGATAGTCGCTCTTATCATCCCCATTGTAGGAAATAATCTGGCAAGCGCTTTTTCAATTGCAGGTGTTTTTACAATCATACGCTTCAGAAGCGTTCCTACAGACCCCAGGGATGTTGCTTATGTGACACTCGCCCTTGCAGCAGGTCTAAGCTGCGGACTGGGATATATCTATATCGGAATGATCTTTGTGGCTATTATGGCGCTGCTCCTCTTTATCCTCAGGCTTGTAAATTTTGCACAGCCGAATAAAAAGATAATGCTCCTTAAGATCACAGTACCGGAGGATCTCAATTTTGAGGGTGCCTTTGACGAAATCCTTGAAAAATATACCATAACAGCAAATCTCCAGAAGGTAAAAACAGCAGACTTCGGCTCACTCTTTGAGCTTTCATACAAAGTGACCCTCAGGGATACCGAAACCAGAAAGGCATTCATTGATGAGCTGAGAACAATAAACGGCAACCTGAATATAATGCTTACCCAAAAGGATTATGAAATCGCGTAAGCTGTACAACGATAACTTCTTTCTGTAATAATAAATACATCATCCGCCGCACAGTATCCTGTCAGATCAGGGACTGTGCGGATGATGCTTTTTGGGGGATATGATTTTTCCCGGCTCCGATGGAGAGATGGAAAAAACAACAAAAAAACAGGAAATATGCCGGAAGGTTTATTCTGTCAATTTTCAAAAAAGAGTTTTCATTTATCAAAAAATATGGTAAAATAATATGATATGAAAGGTCATTACTATCTGAGGTGAAAGCTTAAATGAAAAAGGGAATCTATTCGGCAATACTTGCAGTTACTCTTACCGCTGCAGTCTTTGCGCTTCCTATAATAAATTCGGGCTCTCAGCCTACCGATGACAATTCGGGCAGTATCACAAGAGCCCCCCACAAAATAAATAATACAAAGGAAAATTCCTCCTCCGATACAGAAGTCAAGCTCCCCAAAAGCGATGAAACTGTAACCTTTATCATAACGGTAAAGGGTGATCCTCTTTCAAAGTCTGTATTGCAGTCCGGAGGAAAATATACAGATGTGAGCCAGCTCCTCCGGTCAGGTGACGCAAGGAGTTTCACGGATGCTGTGAAAAAATCTCAGGCAGTTGTAAAGGCAAGCATCAAGCGAATGATACCAGAAGCCTCTGTTGACGGAGGATATACATACAGTTCGGTCATAAACGGTTTCAGCGTCACAGCACCCTACAGCTCGCTGGAAAAGCTTAAAAATATCAGCGGAGTAACATCTGTGGAGCTTTCCTCAAATCAGATAATAACTATCTCTGAAAATGACGAGAAAACGGATGAGGAGGTCTACGGCTTCTCCGATCCGGAGGATACCACTGACGATGAGGATATACAGACCGGTGACGAGGACGCTTCTGAAAATGAAGATCAGACAGTTGATGAGGACACTGACGAAAGCGAAGATCAGACAGGAGATGAATCCTCCCAGGACGAAAGTACATCCTCGGAGGACGGTGAATCACAAACAGATGAAACCTCCGGGGAAAGCAGTGCTGACAAGACTGAAAAAAAGGATCAGGATATAGACTCAAATTCGTATCACCTCCACCCTGTCAATGATATGACAGGAGCACCTGCCGCATATAAGAGCAATTACACCGGAAAAGGAATGGTGATCGCAGTCATAGACAACGGCTTCAATTCCTCACACCAGGCATTTTCCGTTGATCCCCCTTCGGTACGGTACAGCTCAGGGGATATCAGCACTCTCACAAAGACCGGAATTTTCAATATCTCCTCCTCCGCCAATAAATCCGCAAAGATAGTGTTTGCATATGATTATGCAGAAAACGACAATATAACCTTTAACCGTGATTCCTCTCACGGAACCCATATTGCAGCGTCTATTGCAGGAAATAACGGAGAAACAGGTAAAAATGCCTTCCGGGGACAGGCATACGATTCACAACTGGCATTTTTAAAGGTAGTTAAGGACGGCGAAAACAAATCCAGCGACGCAGCTCTTCTTGCGGCTCTGGACGACGCCTCAAAGCTTTCGCCTGATGTGCTTAATATCAGCCTTGGAGTTCCCAGAACAGGATCAAATTCAAAGCTTTTTTCCGGTGCGCTGAAAAGTCTCAGCCAGCTCGGAACTTATATTATCGCATCTGCCGGAAACAGCTCCAAAAACGTTTCAACACCCGACGGAAAGGGTATCAGCGCAGATTATACCGACTATGGGACAATTTCCTATCCCGCAAGCCTGGAGGCTGTGACTGCTGTCGGATCAGCAGATACTAAGGTCTGTCTGTCACCGTATTTTACCACAGATACCGGTACAAGGATCGAGATGAGAAAGATACTTGCTGACAATGACGACTATCCGGATTTTGAAGAAAAAGAAAAGGAATATGTCTATCTTGAGGGCTCCGGCATCCAGGAGGATTATGCCGGAAAATCAGTCAAGGACAAAATAGTTATTATAAACAGAGGCGAAATGTCCTTCGGTGATAAGGCTAAGATCGCAGCCGCAAATGGTGCTGCCGGAATGCTCATCCTCAGCGACGAGCCCCTTTATATAAGATTCAGCGCAGAAACACTGACTATACCCTGCGGAGTTATATCCGGAGAAAACAAAAGCTTTTTCACAGATTCGCCCAAGGGCACACTGAAATATTCCCACTGCGGAGAATACACGTCTCCTACAGGCGGAAACCCTTCGGCATTCACATCATACGGAGTTACCTCCGATCTCAGACTGAAACCGGATATACTCGCTCCCGGAACAGAAGTATACTCCGCTCTCAACAGCGAATACGGCACTCTGAGCGGAAGCTCCTGTTCAGCTTCCCTGCTGTCCGGCGAAGCAGGCATAATATCCCAGTTTATCTCGGAAAAGGGTTTAAGCTCTTCAGACAAGGGCAGGGTGATCTCCGCTCTGCTTATGAATACAGCTGTTCCTGCTGTATATGAGGGAAAAACCTATTATACCCCAAGAATCCAGGGAGCTGGCATTGTTAATACAGAAAAGGCTATCTCAACCTCTGCATATGTTACCGACAATAATCTCTACAGCAGCTCATCACTGGGAGAAAATGAAAAAGGCAGCTACAATACATCACTGACCCTGACCAGCATATCCGATAAGGATACTGTCTATAAGCTTTCCTCTTCTATTCAGACAGACAAGCTCTATAAGACAGAGGGTAAGGTATATAATACTCTCACCCCGGAGGATATCTCCGGATATGCCGAAATATCCTATAAGGTGGATAACAAGCCTGTCAGCAGCGTTACTCTG
The DNA here is from genome assembly GCA_947169745.1 of uncultured Clostridia bacterium. GTDB lineage: Bacteria > Bacillota > Clostridia > Oscillospirales > Acutalibacteraceae > UBA1213. The sequence continues at coordinate 2,757 of CAMVQZ010000052.1, read as the reverse complement.
AAGGCAGGAAAAAGCGTCAATATCAGCGTGGAGATACAGCTTTCTCCTGAAGCGGTTATATACTATCAGAAAATGGCGTCAAACGGCTTCTTCGTTGACGGATATTTCTTCCTGACACCCTCAGACAACTCCTCTGTTCTCTCAGTACCCTTTACAGGATACTGCGGAAAATGGGCGGATTCGGATATATTTGACGTATCTGCATATGACAGCGACTGTGAACCTGCTATCGGCAGAAACTCTCTTGTGGCAGTAGAAGCTGTGGGAGGAACTTATCCCGGCGTCACCCTTGGTAAAAATATGACTACCAGTGAATTCAGCGGCGACAACGTATGCTTCGGAAGAAATACAGTCAAGAATGCATATGATCTTTCAAATGACGAAAGAATATTTATCCTGCCAAATTACTATCTTCTCAGAGACGCTTCTGAATACACCATAAGCATCAGTGATTCCTTCGGAAAGAGCATATATTCCCAGAATGCCGGAACTGTATCTGCCTTTGCAGGAGGCGGTTATGAGCCTTATATCGGTCTTATTGCCGGCTTTAATACAGACGGTATGAAAAACTTCTTTACCACTCTTCAGGACGGTAAGTATTATTATACCGTTTCTGCATCTGTTTCCACCAGTAAAAATAATCCGGATCCCCAGTCTGTGACTACTCCCGTCATTGTTGACAATACAGCTCCTTCCGATACCTCATCCCGGACATATTCAAAGGACGGCAGAGTTTATCTGGAATTAAAGGCTAAGGATACAAACGGAGTTCAGGGCTTTATCCTCTATACCGCGGTTGACAACGGCGGTACTATGTCCTATTCAGACCGACTGGACGATCTGATCGAAGGGGGCTATATCAGCGAAAACTGCTACAGTATTGTAAAAAGCAGCTTCACTGAAAACAGCGCCTGCGTCACCTATGACATTACCGATCTGTACTGCGAACTTATCAGGCTCCAGACCAGAGGCGGACAGGAAAGCATTATGGCAAGCGCAGAATATATTTTCTTCCGGGCTGCCGACTATGCTTATAACCTCTCCTCTCCCACTCCGGCAGACCCCACTATAAGAGGAACTGTTTCATATACCCTGACGGATGACAACGGCAGACCGGTTCAGGGAGCAAGAATGAGCCTCGGAGACAGGACAGCAGAAAGCGATGAAAAAGGCAATGTGGTATTTGAAAGAGTTATCCCGGATATGTATGGCGCATCCCTTATTTATATACCGGAAAACTACAAGACTGATTTCAAGTCTGAGTTTCTGAAAACAAGCATTTCTTCCCCGGATCACAAGGGAAAGATCAATTTCAGATATACCGGTGAGAAAATTATTGAGGAAAGCTCCCGTACTTCTTCGGAAATAACAGATAATACAGAAAAGGACACAAATAAAAAAACTCAGGCTAAGACTGAAAAGCCGGATTCCTATTCAAAATCCTCCACGTTTGCGCTGATTTTTGTAAGCGTGCTGCTCCTCATCTGTACATTATCTGTAGCTGTTAACAGGATCAGCAGACGGAGAAGGTAACAACTGAACATATCCATCGGACATTCATATCAAAAAACAAAGCCTTCGCGGCAAATGTCCGGAAAACCTTATAATATTTTTTGATTATGGTTTTTTATGATCGTAATTTATGGTATAATATAAAAAATAAAAAGGAAAGGAGAAACATATGCTGCAGAAGATCATTGCATGGGATAACCGGACGCTCCGGAAAATATCAAAGCTTCATACCCCAAAACTCAATACAATAATGATAATGGTCTCCACCAGCGGCAATAACGGTTATATCTGGTTTGCAATCTCCATTCCGCTTATCCTCATCAACCGGTTCAGGCTTGTAGGACTGACAATGATACTTGCAATGCTTATCAGCGGTCTTATGGGGGAAATAACCATAAAGCATATAGTCGGAAGGATTCGTCCCTGCAGCAAGGATTTCGGGAAGGAGCTTCTGATAAAGCATCCGGCTCATTACTCCTTCCCCTCCGGACACACCTCCGCTTCCTTTGCCGTCACGGCAGTAATACTGCATATGCTTCCCATTTTATTTATTCCGATCCTGTTTTATGCAATCCTGATGGGTTTTTCCCGGATGTATCTGTTAGTCCACTACCCCACCGACGTGATAGCCGGGGTATTTCTGGGATCCGTATGCGGCACCGTTGCCGTCTACGTTTCGCCTTACATACCATTTTTCAGCTTCTGAAAATCAAAACCTGCAGCTCACAATCGGCTGCAGGCTTTTTTGTTTGGGATGAATATCTATTACTAAGGGATTTCAAAGAAAAGGAAGATTATGGTTGTCGCTCTATTATAGTAAGCCTGTGCGTGACGGATACTGACTGCAAAAGCAGGCGCTTACTGTCAGAGGATTGAAAAGTCTGAAGTCAAAGTAAACAAGCCGAGAATAGCAGCCTGTGAGGGCTGCGGCGGCCAGCGTGACGCTGGACCCGATTCGCGGGGTTCGCTCATTCCATTCGCTCTGTCGTGCGTGTGGACACTTTTGTCCCGCGGCAAAAAGATAGTCGGTATCCTCTTTACACAGATCTGACAACCGCGCCACGAGAGTATATGTACGCACGACAGAGCGAGTGTAAACGAGCGAAAACGCGAACACGGGTGCAGCGTCGACGCTGCAAAAATAATTCTTGGAGAAAACAGGCGCTCGATGTCAGGGGATTGAAAAATCTGAAGTCAGAATAAACCAGCCGCAAGAAGCAGCCTGTGAGGGCTGCGGCGGCCAGC
>CAMVQZ010000051.1 GCA_947169745.1 uncultured Clostridia bacterium | reverse complement strand
GAGATACCTGCCGGTTCGGTTCTCAGAAAAGAGAGGAACAGCTGATGAAGCTTCTGAATATACACGGATACCACGGTAATGCTGCAAACAGTGCATATGAAGCGCTGAGAAAGTGCGACTATGATATTATTTCCCTCCAGCTGGATTATGACCGGACATCTCCGGATACAATAATGCAGCTTCTCAACAGCCAGTTTACCAATAATTTCTGCGATGCGGTTGTAGGCACGAGCCTCGGAGGATTTTTTGCAGCACTTATCAGTATGAAAAACGAATGCCCGTGTGTTCTTATCAATCCCTGTATGCTGCCATTTCTTCATCTTCCCAGGATGGGATATCAGAGTGATGACGGTATACTTGAATACATCAGGCTTTTTTCAGGACTTGCCGATGTGAGCCCGGCTCTTGTTTCAACGATTATCGGTGGTAAGGACGAGCTTATAGATACCCATGATTTTACCCAGGGTATCTTTCAGAACGAGAAATATATAGTTGTCCCCGACGGAAAGCACAGCGGCGCAACAATGCCTCTTGAGGATATTTTCAGAGATCACAGAGAAGGCTTTTTCGGGGAAGCGTCAATATGAATCGAGGATAGAATGGATCACTTCAGACTTGTATCAGATTATAAGCCCACCGGCGATCAGCCTGCGGCTATAGAAACCCTTGTAAACAGTATAAGATCAGGAAACAGGGAACAGACACTCCTTGGAGTGACAGGCTCCGGAAAGACCTTTACAATGGCAAATATTATAGAGCGCCTGAACCGTCCCACATTGGTGCTTGCCCACAATAAGACCCTTGCGGCACAGCTGTGTGAGGAATTCCGTTCTTTTTTTCCGGAAAACGCAGTGGAATACTTTGTATCCTATTATGATTATTATCAGCCTGAAGCGTATGTTCCGTCTACAGATACCTATATAGAAAAGGACAGCGCCATAAATGATGAAATTGATAAGCTTCGTCACAGTGCGACGCTGGCACTTTCCGAAAGGCGCGATGTTATAATCGTAGCCAGTGTTTCCTGCATCTATTCTCTCGGTGATCCTATAGATTACCGCTCAATGGTGATATCCCTTAGACCGGGAATGGAAAAGCCCAGGGATCAGCTTCTGAAAAAGCTGGTGGAGCTCCAGTATGAAAGAAACGATATAGACTTTACAAGAAATAAATTCCGGGTCAGAGGAGATGTTGTGGAGATATTCCCCGCATATTCCTCTGATACAATACTAAGGGTAGAGTTTTTCGGTGATGAGATCGACAGGATAAGCGAATTGGATCCTCTCACAGGGGAATTGAAATCCGAGCTCAGACACGCTGCGATCTATCCTGCATCCCACTATATTGTACCAAAGGAAAAAATAGAGAAGGCTGTAAAAGAGATTGAGGGAGAGCTTGAAGAAAGAATAAAGTTTTTCAAGGACAGAGGTAAGCTTCTGGAGGCTCAGCGCATTGAGCAGCGCACGAAATACGACATAGAAATGCTTCGTGAGATCGGCTTCTGCAAGGGAATAGAGAATTATTCAAGAGTTCTTTCCGGCAGAAAGCCAGGCTCCGAGCCATGTACACTGCTGAGCTATTTTCCGGAGGATTATCTTCTGTTTGTAGATGAATCCCATGTAATGCTTCCCCAGGTCAGGGGAATGTACGGGGGAGACAGAGGAAGAAAGGAAAATCTGGTGGAATATGGCTTCCGGCTTCCTTCTGCATATGATAACAGACCTCTGAATTTTGACGAATTTTACAGCCATATAAATCAGGCGGTTTTTGTGAGCGCAACACCGGGGGATCTGGAACTGGAAAAGAGTGCTGTGGTAGCTGAGCAGGTTATAAGACCTACAGGCCTTCTGGATCCGGAGATAAGCGTCCGGCCGGTGGAGGGCCAGATGGATGACCTTATATCCGAGATAAATCTGCGTGTTGAAAAAGGGCAGAGAACCCTTGTGACTACCCTGACAAAGAAAATGGCTGAGGATCTCACTGAGTATCTTACCACTGTGGGGATAAAGGTCAGATATATGCACCATGATATAGATACTGTGGAAAGAATGGAGATCATCCGTGATCTCCGCCTTGGAGAATTTGATGTACTTGTGGGAATCAATCTGCTGCGTGAGGGTCTGGATATCCCGGAGGTTTCCCTTATAGCAATACTTGACGCTGACAAGGAGGGCTTTCTCAGAAGTGAGAGATCTCTCATCCAGACTATCGGAAGAGCAGCAAGAAACAGCAACGGCTGTGTAATAATGTATGCTGACTGTGTTACGGATTCAATGGAAAAAGCGATCAGAGAGACCGAAAGACGCCGCGCCATTCAGATGAAATATAATAAAGACCACGGTATCATACCACAGACCATCACCAAAAAGGTCAGCGATATAATTGAGATATCCACGAAGGAGGATGAGAAGCTGCGGAAAAAGACAAAGCTCAGCAGGGCAGAAAGAGAAGCGCTTATTGCGAGCCTCACAAAAGAAATGAAGGCAGCCGCAAAGCTTCTTGAATTTGAACACGCCGCATACCTGAGGGATAAGATCAAAGCCCTGCAGGAGGGAAAACAGCTCTGAAAACCTTTTCCGGAAATGATAGAAGTTATATAAAAAAACTAATATTGAATGATGATAATTCAGTAAGGAGGCAAAAAATGGATATCAAAGGTCTTGACAAAATCAAGCATTTAGACGAAAATAATAGAGTTGAGGTTACAGGACTGGATTTCTGCCGTCCTGTAGATACCGAATATGACGAAAACTCAGCACCTCAGCAGGAGGTATTCGTTCCCAGAAAGCTTTCCTCGGGAGATAATCCGCTTACGGATACTTCCGGCGGGATAGAGGGTCTTGAGCAATGCAGACCTGTGGATTCGGACATCGAAGCGGATAACCCGGCGGATTTTTCCGAGGATGTTCTTTATTCGGACGAGCTTTCTGAGCAGCCCGGCAGCAGCATTACCGGTCTTGATATGATAAAGCATATCGGCGAGCCTCAGCTGCCGAAGATATCCTCGTTTGCTGTAAAGCTTATCGAGCTTGTAAACAGAGCAAGAGAGTTGGATACGGGACTTAAGGTTTTCGGTGCAGACAAGCACGGATACAAGTTTAATGGAGTAACGGCTCTTTCTATAGTGAGAGATTTCGAGAAAAGGCACAAGATCAACTTCCCTCAGGGATATGTGGATTTTCTGACTCAGGTAGGAGACGGGGGAGCAGGACCGGATCTGGGACTTTATTCCCTGGATGAGGTGGAGTATAATAACTATACTGATCACTGCGAGACATCCTGCAGCCTTGAACACGTAAAAGCAAGATCAGATTATCATACAATTCCGTATACTATCGAGGGCAAGGAGCCGCTTGTTAATTCCTCTCTTGATGAGGATAAGTGGTTTGCCTGGTATGAAAAGCTGGGAGACTCATGTCAGAACGGCGGAAATTTCCGGAAAATGGCAACAGAGCTGTATAATGGGCTTGTTGAAATATCAGTTATGGGAGGAACCAGCGCCGTATATCTTATATGCGAGGGTGATCTCAATGGCAGGCTTGCAGCCTTTACACTTGATATAGACGACAGGGTACATATTTTTGACCAGACCTTTGAGGAGTGGATGCTGGGTCATTTCTCAAGAATAGTTGAAAAATTTGAGCGCAGCGGAAAATAAATAAAGAACGACCGGGCGCTGAAAAGGAGAAAAATCAGAATTGGCTAAAAAGACAGAAAAGCAGACATATGGAAATGAAAGTATAATGACTCTGAAGGGTGCAGACAGAGTGAGAAAGCGTCCGGCTGTTATTTTCGGCTCGGACGGTATCGAAGGCTGTCAGCACTCTGCTTTTGAGATACTCTCTAATTCCATCGACGAAGCCCGTGAGGGTTATGGCAAGGAGATCAGAATAACCCGTTTTGCAGATCATTCTATCGAGATCGAGGATTTCGGCCGGGGTATCCCTGTGGATTACAATAAAAATGAAGAGAGATATAACTGGGAGCTGGTTTTCTGCGAGCTGTATGCCGGCGGAAAATATAATAACAGTGAAGCCGAGAACTATGAGTTTTCCCTTGGTCTCAACGGTCTTGGCCTTTGTTCTACCCAGTATTCTTCTGAATATATGGATGTAGAGATAAGACGTGACCAGACGCTTTTTACTCTCCATTTTGAACACGGTGAAAATGTAGGAGGCCTTAAAAAGGAGCCCTGGAAGGGTAAAAAAACAGGAACAAGGATCCGCTGGAAGCCGGATATAGACGTTTTTACGGATATCAATATCTCCGATGAATATTTTATGGATATCATCAAGCGTCAGGCTATAGTCAATGCGGGGATACGGTTTATCTATAAGAGCGAGGGGGAGGACGGCAGCTTTTCTGATACAGAATTTGTTTACGAAAATGGTATTGAGGATCACGTAAAGGAATTAGTCGGAGAGGAAGCACTTTCCACGGTTCAGTTCTGGCAGACCGAAAAAATGGTCAGAGACAGAGAGGATAAGCCGGAATACAAGACAAAGATCAATATAGCTCTTGCATTTTCAAATAAAGTCAGCACTGCGGAGTATTATCACAATTCCTCCTGGCTGGAATACGGAGGCGCTCCCGACAGAGCTGTAAAGAATGCCTTTGTATATTCAATAGATTCATATCTTAAGGCAAACGGAAAATATACAAAGAATGAGTCGAAGATAAACATAGATGATGTAAAGGATTGTCTTGTAATAGTCATCTCCTCATTCTCCAGTGTCACCTCGTATGAGAACCAGACTAAAAAGGCAATAACAAATAAGGGCATACAGGACGCTATGACAGAATACCTTCGTCACCAGCTGGAGGTATATTTCATAGAGAACAAGCTTGATGCCGAAAAGATCGCCGCTCAGGTTCTGATTAATAAGAGGAGCCGTGAAAGTGCAGAAAAAACAAGGCTCAATATCAAGAGAACCCTTGCCGGAAATATGGATATGACCGGACGCGTAGCAAAGTTTGTTGACTGCCGTAGCAAGGATAAGAACGAACGTGAGCTTTTCATCGTTGAGGGAGATTCTGCTCTCGGAGCCTGTAAGCAGGCGAGAAACCCTGATTTCCAGGCTATCATGCCCATCAGAGGAAAGATACTCAACTGCCTCAAGGCTGATTATAATAAAATATTCAAAAGCGAGATCATTACCGATCTACTGAAGGTTCTGGGATGCGGGGTAGAAGTAAAGTCAAAATCCAATAAAGATCTTGCGACCTTTGATCTGGAGCTTCTGAGATGGAATAAGATAATATTCTGTACCGATGCAGATGTGGACGGTTTTCATATAAGAACTCTTCTTATGACTATGATTTACCGTCTTGCGCCTACACTCATAAGAGAGGGAAAGGTATATATAGCGGAATCTCCGCTGTATGAGATAACCTCGAAGGAAAAGGTTTATTTTGCATATACCGAGCAGGAAAAGGAACAGTTCATAAAAGAACTGGGAAATGAAAAATATACCATTCAGCGTTCAAAGGGACTTGGCGAAAATGAACCTGATATGATGAGCCTTACAACAATGGATCCCGCAACACGCAGGCTGATAAAGATAATGCCTGATGATGCGAAAAAGACGGCGGAGATGTTTGATATCCTTCTGGGTGACAATCTTGCAGTCAGACGAGACTATATTGTGGAAAACGGCGTAAAATATATTGATGATATTGATGTCAGCTGATATCATCAGCGAAAAAAGGGAGAATTATGGCAAGAAAGAAAAGTACAAAGAAAACACCTTCTCCGACCAGGCTTGAAGGCTATATAGCCGGAGCCGGAGAGGTTGTGGAAGAAAAGATATCCTCGACCCTGGAAGAAAATTTTATGCCCTATGCAATGAGTATAATTCTCAGCAGAGCTATACCTGAGATAGACGGCTTCAAGCCTTCACACAGAAAGCTTCTGTATACAATGTATAAGATGGGACTTCTGGGAAGTCAGAGAACCAAATCCGCAAATATCGTGGGGCAGACCATGCGTCTCAATCCCCATGGGGACGCTGCGATATATGATACAATGGTGCGTCTGAGCCGGGGATACGAGGCCCTTCTGCACCCGTATGTAGATTCAAAGGGTAACTTCGGAAAATTCTACAGCCGTGATATGGCGTGGGCAGCCTCGAGATATACAGAGGCAAAGCTTGATCCTATCTGTAATGAGCTGTTCAGGGATATAGACAAGGATACAGTAGATTTTGCAGATAACTACGATAATACTATGAAGGAGCCTACACTGCTCCCGGCAGCATATCCTTCTGTTCTTGTCAATGCAAATACCGGTATAGCAGTAGGTATGGCAAGCTCCATCTGTTCATTCAATCTCAGCGAGGTTTGTCAGACGACTATCGGACTTCTCCGGGATCCGGATTTTGATATAATGTCTACGCTTGCCGCCCCTGATTTTACCGGCGGTGCACAGATAATATATGACGAAAGCGTAATGCGTACTGTCTACGAGACAGGAAAAGGAAGCATAAAGCTCAGGGGTCGCTACAGATATGATAAATATGAAAACTGCATAGATATCCTGAGTATACCTCAGACAACCACCAGTGAAGCAATAATTGAAAAGATCATAGATCTTGTAAAGACAGGAAAGATAAAAGAGATATCCGACATCCGCGATGAGACCGGTATTGACGGATTGAAAATAACCATAGATCTTAAACGAGGCGTAAATCCTGACAAGCTTATGTCCAGGCTTTATAAGCTTACTCCTCTTGAGGACAGCTTCTCCTGTAACTTCAATGTCCTCATCGGCGGCACTCCGAAGGTTCTTGGCGTAAGAGAGCTTCTCAACGAGTGGTCAGCCTTCAGAATAGAGTGTGTCAGAAGAAGGACATATTTCGACCTTAACAAAAAACAGGATAAGCTTCATCTTCTCCGGGGTCTTGAAAGGATACTTCTTGATATTGATAAGGCCATAAGGATCATCCGTAATACAGAGGAGGAATCCATGGTCATCCCGAACCTTATGGACGGCTTTGGTATCGATGAAATACAGGCAGAGTATGTTGCGGAGATAAAACTGAGACATCTCAACAGAGAATACATTCTTAAGCGTACAGATGATATTTCCCGGCTTGAAAAGGAAATAGCAGAGCTGGAATCAATTCTTGCCAGCAAAAAGAAGATAAAGAATATCATAATCAGGGAATTATCAGAGATAGCAGAGAAATACGGTCAGCCCAGAAGAAGTATGATAATCCGTGCAGAGGATATCATTGACGAGGATGTTTCCGAAGAGATACCCGATTATGCTGTTAACCTGTTTTTCTCAAAGGAAGGTTATTTCAAGAAAATCACCCCCCAGTCTCTCAGAATGAGCGGTGAGCATAAGCTCAAGGACGGCGATGAAATAATCCTCCATTATGAAACCACGAATAACACAGATCTGATTTTCTTTTCTGACAGAGGAAAGGCATATAAATCAAAGGCTTCTGAGTTTTCTGATACAAAGACCAGTGTTCTTGGTGATTACATTCCGTCCCGTCTTTCCTTCGATGACAATGAAAACGCAATTTATATGATCCCGACAAAGGATTATTCCGGATTTGTTTTCTTTGTATTTGAAAGCGGTAAAATTGCAAAAGTGCCTCTTGAAAGCTATGCGACAAAAACCAACCGCAAAAAGCTCACAGGAGCATATTCGGAGAAAGAGCCTCTGGCGGCTATATGTTATTCACCTGAGGATAATGTGGATATCACATTGATCTCCTCCTCCGGCAGAGCGCTTATTATCAATTCCTCGGAGCTTCTTGCAAAATCTTCAAGGACGACCCAGGGAGTAGCTGTTATGAAACAGAAAAAGGGTCACAGGGTACTGTCTGCAAGCATACTGAGAGAGGGTATGATCTCAGACCCGGAGAGATACCGTGCAAAAACTATCCCTTCAATGGGACAGATGCCGAAGTCCGGAGAAAAGGATCAGATTTCCTTCAGCGATCAGTAAAAAAGCTGTCCGCCGCATTACTGGCAGCAGACAGCATAAGACAGAATTATTATTTGCCGGACAGACCTCAGGCCTGACTGACAATAGTATTATGCCATAAATCACAGCTTTTATTACTGAAAAACAAAATAACCTGTTTTGTCAGCTTTGATAGTTGAGAAAACAGGAGAAATGATATGGTAAAATGTATTAATTTGAAAAAATCTTTGAGCAAATATCTTGATTTTGTCTTTACAATATGGTAGAATGTTGAAGTATGTTAAGTTAATTCAATTTGGGAGGATTTTACATAATGGGAATTTGGGAAATAGTTGTAGGCTCAGTGGTTCTTCTTTTATCGATCATAATTATTATCCTTATTATACTTCAGGAGGGACATCAGCAGGGAATAGGCGCTGTTACAGGCGGAGCTGATTCATTCCTTTCAAGAGGAAAAGCACGTACAGCAGATGCGATTTTTGCAAGGATAACAAGATATTGCGCTATTATCTTTTTCATTCTTGTTATACTCCTTAATGCCCTTTCATTTTTTGGATGGACAGGCGATAAGGTTGGCGGAAGTGAGAAAACTGCCAGAAATACCGAGCAGTCAACAAGCGGTCAGGTAAGCGCTTCCGAGACCTCGAAGGAAGAAAGCAAGGAGACTTCAAAAGAGGCGTCAAAGGAAGAGAGCAAGGAAGCATCCAAGGAAGAGAGTAAGGAAGCATCCAAGGAGGCTTCCAAGGAAGAGAGTAAGGAAGCATCTAAGGAAGAAAGCAAGCAGACTTCCGGCGAAGCTTCAAAGGAAGAGAGCAAATCTGCTTCCTCACAGACCAGCGCACAGTGATCTGAAACAGAACAATCGGCATCTTCAATGTTATTCGTTGAAGATGCTTTATTTTTAAGGCGGTGAAAAAATGATCCTTCCGGAGGCAGTAAGATATATAATAGAAAAGCTTTATAAAGGCGGATACGAAGCGTATGCTGTAGGCGGCTGTGTCCGGGACAGTATTATGGGTGTCCGGCCTCATGACTGGGATGTGTGCACTTCTGCAAGGCCGGAGAAGGTGCTGGAGCTTTTATCCTCGAAAAATATAATAGAGGGAGGTCTGAAGCACGGTACGGTTACAGTATCCATAGACGGCAGCCTTTATGAAATAACCACCTACAGATCAGACGGCGAGTATATTGATAATCGTCACCCGGACTCTGTCAGATTTATCACATCCCTTGAGGATGATCTTTCCAGACGGGATTTTACTATCAATGCTATAGCATATAATGATAAAGCCGGAATAGCCGATCCGTTTCACGGCGAAGATGATATACGGGACAGAATTATCCGTACTGTGGGGGACACTGATAAAAGATTCAGTGAAGATGCTCTCAGGATCCTGCGGGCTCTGAGATTTTCCTCCCGTCTTGGCTTTACCATATGCGAGGAGACTTCCGATTCTATTATTAAAAATGCTCATCTGTTGAAAAATATTTCTCAGGAGAGGATAACAAGTGAGTTTCTCCAGATCATAAACGGAGATTATGCCGAAGAGATCCTGATGAAATACAGCTCTGTCATCAGTGTTTTCATCCCGGAAATCACAGCAATGATCGGACTTGAACAGAGAAATCCTCACCATATTTATGATGTCTGGGAGCATACCGTCAAGGTTGTTGTCAATTCACCAAAGGGTCGGGTAAGCCGCCTTGCTGCATTCTTTCATGACATCTCAAAGCCGGAATGCTTTTTTACTGACGATTCCGGAGTAGGCCATTTCAAAGGTCATCCGGAAAAGGGAGCTTATCTCAGCGAAAAGATAATGAAGCGGATGAAGCTTGATAATAAAACTATTTCGTCCGTAAAAAAGCTTATAATGTATCACGATCTCCGGCCGGAAGCAAATGAAAAGAATGTCCGGAGACTGTTGTCCCAGATAGGAAACGAAGCATTTGAAGAACTTATGCTCCTGAAAAAAGCGGATGCATCAGGCCAGAACCCGGATATGCTGGAATATAAGCTGGAATATATAGACAGGCTTACCGGGATATATAAGGAGCTTACAAAAAACGGAGAAAGATTCACTGTGGATTCTCTTTGTATAAACGGTTCTGATCTTATTTCTCTGGGGCTTAAGCCTGGTAAAAGGATCGGAATGATTCTTGAAATGCTCCTGGATATGGTGATTGATGGCAATGCAAAAAACGAACGAGAGGTTCTTATTGCTCAGGCGAAAAGAATAATAGATTCTGAGTGCTCAAAAACCGAATAAGCAGCGCAGGACATTTTTTATTATCTTACTGTGTCCGGCGTAAAATCAGACAGGTCACAGAAGGTTATATCTCTGATGATCTGTCTTAGTTTTTGTCTGAGAGAGATAAGGGCAGCGTCTGCTCTGCCTGGTTGGGTAAAACAATTCCGGGAGAAATCAGGCGCTCAGTTACGATAGAGTGGAATACCGGAAGTCTGAAAAAGACAGCCGCAAGAAGCAGCCTGTAAGGGGTGCGGCGGAGGTTGGGAGTATTGTCTGAGGCGGTGAGCGCCGGATGCCGCGCGATGGTAGTTTATGTACGCACGACAGAGTGAGAGTAAGCGAGCGACAACGCGAACACGGGTGCAGCGTCACGCTGCCGAATCGCTCAGTGCGAGCACGCACCGCGAACACGAGTGCAGCGTCACGCTGCCGTCACGCTGCCGTCACGCTGCCGATGCAATTTTTTTCTGTACTTGAAGGAATTTGTGTGGTATAATTTAAAAGGATAATTATGTGCAATGTGGGTGAAAAGAAAATGGAATATAAATTGGATCTGGGCGCGTGGGAAAGCGTTTTTGCGGTACCGGGCGTTCTTGTGGACAAGCATCTGAAGCTTGCCGGTGCAGCTCAGCTGAAGGTCATTCTCTGGATTTTAAGACACAGCGGAGAAAAGTTTACTATTGAGGATATTTCCGGAGCACTGTCTATGCAGCAGGCGGATGTGCGGGATAGTATGCTTTACTGGAAGGAGACAGGTCTTTTATGCCAGAGAGAGGATATTCTTACTCCCGGAATAGCTGCTGATGTATCGTCGGAAGAGCTCCCCGCAGAAAAGCCTCCGGCACCAGAGACACCTGCTCCGGAGCCGGTAAGAGAAAAAAGAACGAGGGCTCTTTCAAGACCCGAAAAACCTGATCTCAAATATCTTACAAAGCGTCTTTCTGAGGATGAAAGCATTGTATATCTTATGAATACCGCTGATGAGATATTCGGAAGGCCGACAAACACCAATGACAAGGAAACTCTCCTTATGATACACGAAACAGACGGTCTGCCTGTTGAGGTTATCATAATGCTTCTCCAGTATGCAGAAAGCATCGGGAAGTGCAATATCAGATATATAGAAAAAATGGCAATCACCTGGGCGGACGAGGAGATCTACACCCTTGACCGGGCAGAAGAAAAGATCAAAAAGCTTACCTCCGGACGTTCCGCTGCCGCTATCATACAAAAGCTTTTTGGGCTTGGCTCACACTCCCCGACAGAAAAGGAAACAGAATATGCGGACAGATGGCTGAATGTCTGGGGGTTCAGCACCGAAATGATAAGAAAAGCATATGAGATATGCGTTGACGCAAAAGGGAAATACATTCCAAAATATGTAGACTCGGTACTTTCAAGATGGTATAATTCCGGAATAAAAACCCCTCAGGAAGCTTACAGGGATCAGAATACCGGTAAGAATAACAAGAAGAAGGATGTCGGAAAAAAAGCTACATATGATATTGAAGAATACGAGACCACCAATGTTATTTTTGAGGAGGGCTACTGATGAGTTATAGCATAGAAGTAAATAAAGAAGCTGTGGCTATAATGAAAAGGCGCCGTGATGATGCAGAAAACGATCTTGAAAGACGGAGAGAAGAGCTTTTCAAAGCAGCTCCCAGGGCAGCAGAGATCGAGAGAGAGCTTGCAAGGACATCTGTAGCTGCTGCAAAATCGGTTTTTTCCGGCTCGGATATAAAGCAGGAGCTTTTGCGGCTGAAGGAGAAAAGCCGCTCTCTTCAGAATGAGCTTGCTGCGATCATCAGAGAGAATGGATTTCCTGAGGATCAGCTGGAGGTAAGATATAACTGCAGCAAATGCCGGGATACCGGATATGTGGATGGTCTGCTCTGCGATTGTATGAAGCTTCTGCTCAGAAAGACCGCATACGATCAGCTTAACCGTATTTCACCCCTCTCACTGTGCAGCTTCGGTTCTTTTTCTGTTGATTATTATTCAGATACAGAAACTGTAAACGGATCAAGAAGTATAAGAAGCTATATGAGCGGTGTCCTGAAGTTTTGTCAGGATTATGCAGACAACTTTTCAGCTGATTCAGAGAGCCTTATATTCAGAGGCGGGACAGGTCTCGGAAAAACCCACCTTTCTCTTGCCGTTGCCCAGACTGTTATCGAAAAAGGCTTTGGCGTTATTTATATATCAGCACCTGATATTCTGTCAAGACTAGAAACAAATCAATTCAGCGGAAGGGCAGCCGAAAATCAGAATGAACAAAAGCTTCTGACAGAATGTGATCTTCTGATAATAGACGATCTCGGAACTGAGTTTGTTACTAAATATACTCTTTCTGCTATATACAACATTATCAATATCAGGATCAATTATTCAAAGCCCACCATCGTAAGTACAAATCTTACTGCAAGAGAACTGGAAAACATCTATGGAGAAAGGATGGTTTCCAGGATCGTGGGCGCAGTAAAGAGAGTGGATTTTTACGGTACAGATATCAGACAGTCCAGAACAAGAAAAAAATAAATTATTGGAGGAATTATTATGTCAGGGATAGTTTTGACAGCAGACAGCACTTGTGATCTTACAAAGGAACTTTGCAAAAGATATGATGTAAAGGGATACACGCCTCTTCACATCGTAATGGGGGAAAAAAGCTATGAAGATGGCGTGAATATCAATCCTCCGGATATCTACAAGAATTTTGACGCTACCGGAACGCTTCCAAAGACCTCCGCTGTCAATGTAGGGGAATATATTGAATTTTTCAAGCGCTTTACAGAACAGGGACTGAGTGTAATTCATATCAATCTTGGTTCGGCTCTTTCATCCACACATCAGAATGCGGTTGCAGCTGCTTCTCAGCTTGAAAATGTTTATCCTGTTGATTCGTGCAATCTTTCCTCCGGCTCGGGACATCTCGTCATAGAGGCTTCAAGGCTCATATCCGAAGGAAAGCTGTCTGCAGCTGAGATAGCTGAAAAGGTAAAAGGAATGACCGCTAAGGTTCACGCAAGCTTTGTTATTGATAAGCTGGATTATCTGCGGGCAGGAGGAAGGTGCTCCACCCTTGCAATGCTGGGAGCAAATCTTCTGAGGATCAAGCCGTCAATATTTGTGGATAACAGCGACGGCTCAATGACTGTAGGCAAGAAATACAGAGGCAGGCTGGAAAATGTTCTCATACAGTATATTGACGAACAGCTGGCTTCATATGACAATATAAGAAAAGATAAGGTTTTTATAACCCATGCAGGTATCGGGGAGAAATATGTAAAGCTGTGTTACGATCATGTTCTGTCAAAGGGATATTTTGACGAAATATTCATTACTACTGCAAGCTGTACTATATCGTCTCACTGTGGTCCCGGTACTCTTGGAATACTGTTTATGACAGAATAATCAGACAGGAGGTTCTGAATTGGATACAGAAGTAAATGAAATGGTTCTTTCAGCCCTCAGAAAACAAAGCGAACCTATCCTGCGCCGGGATCTGCAGATACTGAGTGAGGTGCTGGAAACAGAGGAATTCAATAATGCTCTTTCATATCTCGAAAGACGAGGCGAAATAATAATTGACAGAAAAAAGGTCAGTCTGCCTAAGCTTGCCGGTTGTATTCCTGCAACTATTCTCAGGTGTGCTAAGGGTTTTGCTTTTGCAGCTCCCGAGGATTCCGGAATGAATGATGTATATGTCCATGAATCAGATCTCAAGGGTGCTGTTCCCGGAGACAGAGTGATGCTGAAAAACATCAAAAACGGAAACAAGGGCTTGTTTGCATCTGTGGATAAGATACTGGAAAAGGGCTCCAGAATAATCTCCGGAACAGTTGTCAGATCTCAGAAAAAAGCCGGAAAGTCTTTTCTGATGCCTGACAGCGGCTTTACCTATCAGATAGGTATCGTCAGGGGAGGGGAATTAAAAGCCCGCTCAGGCGATAAGGTCAGAGCAGCGATTTCCTTTGATCAGAAGGAAAAGAAAATAATTGCCCGGGTCATCAAGGTATATGGCAGCGGAAATTCTGCAAAAATATGTGCAGATGCGATAATAGATTCATATGGCATTCCCAATAAATTCCCTGTTCCTGTCAAGCACGAAGCAGCGATGAAGGCTGCTCAGAGGATAACGGAGGAAGAACTGAAAAACCGTCTCGATCTTACAGATGAGATAATTTTTACAATCGACGGAGCGGATGCGAAGGATCTGGACGATGCTGTTTCGGTAAAGAAACTGGAAAAAGGTTGGGAACTGGGAGTGCATATTGCAGATGTTTCTCACTATGTCACTAAGGGAAGCAGACTGGATGAGGAAGCTATGAAGCGGGGAACTTCAGTATACTTTGCAGACAGGGTTATTCCGATGCTGCCCGAGGAGCTTTCCAATGGATGCTGTTCCCTGAATGCCGGCACAAAAAAGCTTACATTTTCTTGTATTATGAAGCTGGATGAAAAAGCATCCCTTATAGATTACCGTTTTGAAAAAAGCGTTATAGAGTCAAAGGTCAGGGGTGTGTATTCAGAGATAAATGATATTTTTGACGGGACGGCAGACGAGGAAATAAACGCTAAATATGCTCCGGTATATGATAGCCTTATTGCTGCCAGAGAGCTCTCGGATATACTGAGCGAAAAAGCCAGACGCAGGGGGGAGCTGGGAATAGAATCCAGCGAGCTTCGGTTTGTCCTGGATAACAAGGGCGTCTGTGTTGGTGTATCAAGGAGAGAACAGGGTGTCTCAGAAGAGATGATCGAGCAGTTTATGATAATGGCAAATCAGTCTGCGGCTCTGTATGCAAAAAGCTGCTGTATTCCTTTTGTATACAGAGTACATGAGGAGCCCGAAGCAGAGAGACTGAACTCACTATCTGAGCTTGCAGCTGCCTGCGGTTTCCAGACAAGACGCATAAAGGAAGGCGTCCGGCCTACAGATCTTTCCGAGCTTATAGAAAAAGCAAAGGAAACAAAGTATGGTGCTCTCATATCAAATCAGGTTCTCAGAACTATGGCCAAAGCAAGGTATGACAGCAGACCCCTGGGACATTTCGGACTTTCACTGGAAGATTATTGTCATTTCACTTCTCCTATCAGAAGATATCCGGATACTTCCATTCACAGGATACTGACAGATCTTGTAAGCGGTGTGCCGGTTGATAAGATCAAACAGAAATATTCTGATTTTGCAGTGGAATCAGCAAAGCTGTCGTCTGAATACGAGATAAGAGCAGTAAGAGCAGAGAGAGACACAGAAAAGTGTTACGCTGCCGAGTATATGAGATCCCATATCGGCGAGGAATACAGCGGTGTTGTTTCCGGAGTAACAAACAAGGGTATTTTCGTGATGATAAGCAACGGAATCGAGGGTTTTGTGGATCTTACAGCTCTTGATGATGCTTATTTTGAATTTGACGGCAAGACCACTACCACAGACAGCCGCAGCGGTAAAAGCTTTTCTATCGGCGATGAAGTCCGAATATCTGTTTTATCGGCGATAGTCGCAACTGGAACTATAGATTTTCAGTTGATATGATTATGCGTGACGGTAGCACTTACGACTTTCAATTATCATAAACACAAAACCAGGCGCTCAGTGACTAGAGAGTGGAATACCTGAAGTTTGAAAAAGATAACCGCAAAAAGCAGCCCGTAAGGGGTGCGGCGGCGGTAGTAGGGGGCATTGTCTAAGGTAATGCGCGCCGGATGCCGCGGCACGGTAGTTTATGTACGCACGACAGAGCGAATGGAATGAGCGATAACGCGAACATGGGTGCAGCGTCACGCTGCCCGGATGCCGCGGTACGGTAGTTTATGTACGCACGACAGAGCGAATGGAATGAGCGAAAACGCGAACACGGGTGCAGCGTCACGCTGCCCGGATGCCGCGG